>DATFQQ010000422.1:0-2428 GCA_035264195.1 Candidatus Sulfotelmatobacter sp.
TCTTTTTGCGTAGGGCTAAAAACTTCTCAAGCAGGCTCACGACGACCTGGTTCACACTGGCGCCCTCGCGCTCCCCCCACGCACGGAGAAAGGCCCTGGCTTGGGCGCCGACGTGCAGGAGCATCGGCCGACCGAGGCCCAAGTCTGCCTTCCTCGTCTTGACCAGCTCGACATCCTTTGGATCGATGTGTTCCATCGCAAAAAGAACGATACGCGACAAGTCGCCCTTGGCCAGGGCAACCTGTCGTACATCCACTTCGAGATCTGTTGGGAGTCTTAAGGTCATACCAACTCGGTTTTCAGTCCATCTCTGCCCTTCGCGATTCACTCGACGTGTTCTGGCGGTGGCTTTCTTCGCTGGCGCTTGGTTCACAAGTTTTTTGGCTGTTTTCGCGTCCTTTTTCTTCACCGTGCGAATACTACAGGCCATTCCTTGAAGAAGCCAAACGTTTTAATCAACGAGGACGGTTAGCCCGCATCTCTCACAGCCGCGAACCTGAAGATTAGAAAAAAATGTAAGGAGGGACCGGAAAAGGCCGTCCCGCGTGGCATTCAGACTGTGCGACCAGTTCGAAACGTCAACGCGGAGGCGGCCTTTCTAATGACAGAGTGTAAAACGAAACGATTCGAATTTCATGCTTTAAGTAAGCGCGAAGTGATTGCTCATTTCGATGGTGGAGATATCAGCTCCGACGCGGGCGGATTGCTATTGCGGGAAGTGGAGCAGCGTACTGGAATTCTCAAGCAGTTTGCCGAATGTTTCACGGACTACCGGAAACCGGAATGGATTGAACATCCAGTTCAGGATCTGCTGGCACAGAAAGCGTATGCGCTGTGTTTAGGCTATGAGGATTTGAATGATCACGATCAATTGCGAGCCGATTTGGCGCTTGCGGTGATGGTGGGTAAGGCGGATCCAAAAGGCGAGCACCGGATGGATAGCCGGGATCGCGGCAAGGCGCTGGCCGGCAAGAGCACGCTGAATCGGCTGGAACTGACAAAGGCCGATGCCAGTTCATCGGAACGCTACAAAAAGATCGTGATGAATCCGGAAGCGATTGACCGGATGATGGTCGAGCAGTTTCTCGATGCGCATCCCCGTGCGGAGCAGCAAATCATTTTGGATATGGATGCGACCGACGATCCAATTCATGGACATCAGGAAGGGCGGTTCTTTCATGGCTACTACGATTGTTACTGCTATTTACCGCTCTATATCTTCTGTGGCGAGTTTCTGCTCAGCGCGAAGCTGAGAACTTCCGATATAGATCCGGCAAAAGGCGCACTGGAGGATCTCAAACGGGTGGTCTCCCAGATCCGAAACAGATGGCCGAAGGTCTATATACTGGTGCGCGGCGATTCGGGATTCTGCCGGGACGCGATCATGACGTGGTGCGAACGTGAGGGAATCGACTATGTATTCGGCCTGGCGAAAAATCCGCGGCTTCTGAAAGAAATCGAAGTCGACATGAAAGCGGCCGAAGCCGATTTCAACAAGAGCGGAGAACCCGTTCGGATCTTTAACAATTTTCGCTACCGCACTCTGGAAGACACCTGGAGCCGCACCCGCCGCGTGGTTGCAAAAGCCGAGCATTTGAACAAGGGCAGCAACCCGCGATTTGTCGTCACCTCGCTGCCACAGTATCAATTCCCCGCGCCCGTTGTTTACGAAACCATCTATTGCGCTCGCGGAGATATGGAAAACCGGATCAAGGAACAGCAGATGGGTCTGTTCGCAGATCGACTCAGTACCGAATCCATCCGCGGCAATCAATTCCGGTTGTATTGCTCTTCTGTCGCCTACATGCTGATGCACGCGCTGCGACGCTTAGCCTTGAAAGACACAGAACTGGAAAACGCACAATGCACGACGATTCGATTGAAGCTGCTGAAAATCGGCGCGCAGATCGAAGTGACTGTCCGTCGTGTCTGGTTCCGTTTTGCCGCAGGCTATCCGTACAAGCAAGCCTTCGAACACGCATTCAACAACCTTCAAGCCATCCCGTTACGCTACTGACGACTTCAGTTGGAGCTAATCGCTGACAGTTTCCGAGGGAGTACTATGCGCGAAAATCGATCCGCGATGCAGTTACCTCTCAAATTGGCGCCCGTCTCGGCAAAAGGAAGTCCACCGGCTGTCCTTCTCTCTGATTTCAGTGTACGCGCCGGAAATTCAGCGCTCCGGTCGCTAGAAAACAGATAAAAACTTTACCGGCTGTGAAATATGTGGGTTAGCTCGGCATCGGTTACGGCGGTAGTGAGAACCGCTACGCCACGCGCATTCGGCGCCAGTCGGGCAATCCCGTCGAGTGTAATATCGTTCTGATCGACATACGCTGCCGGGGTGACGATGATATTGCGCGTCGTACCGATCCGGCGTTGAAGCAACTTGTACTCCTCGACACGTCCATTCTCAACAATCCGTTGT
>DATFQQ010000423.1:0-3284 GCA_035264195.1 Candidatus Sulfotelmatobacter sp.
GATATAGGTTAACAAAAATATTTTTTCTATTTAGTTGCTAACATTACTAGTGCACAGATTGTGCAGGTACGCCCTATAGCAGGTACAAGTTAACTTGCGGTCAACCAGTCATGAGGAACATTCCCGGATCGGGGTAGGACCTTAGCCCGACCTTCGCAGTTGGCGTAAGAATTCGGCCAAAAGCGGGCTGATGCGGCAGTCAACCGCTTTGGCTGGAACAAAACATTTTCGACCGTGCTTGTAGTGCAGACCAATTCTCTATGCAAGAGCCGAGAATTCTGGCATTCTGCACTGGAGCATGTTCCTGCGCTGCCATCGGCGAAAGAAAGACGGCAAAGAGCACCGCTACTACAGCATCGAAGAAAGCCGGCGCCTGCAATCCGGGCGAGTGGTGCAACGTCGCGTTCTGTATTTGGGCGAGATCAACGACAGCCAGCAGGCCGCCTGGCGAAAAACGCTGGAGGTATTCGATGAGCAACAACAACGTTCGACAACGCTGAGTCTGTTCGCCGAAGATCGGCCGGCGCCTGCCGATGTCCTCGACACGATTCAGGTGAAGCTCAGCGAGATGCAGTTGCGGCGGGCGCGGCCGTATGGGAACTGCTGGTTGGGATGCGAGTTGTGGCGGCAATTGGAACTGGACCGATTCTGGGAGGAAAAGCTGCGGTGTGGACGGGAAGAGGTGAGTTGGGCACAGGTGCTGCAGTTGCTGGTGGTGAATCGGCTGATCGACCCCGGGAGCGAGTTTCGCGTACATCGGCAGTGGTTCGATCAGAGCGCGATGGATATTTTGCTGGGAGTAGATTTTGCGGTGGCGGAGAAGGACCGGCTGTACCGCTGCCTGGACCGAATCCTCGAACATCGGCAGGAGTTGTTCCAGCATTTGCAGCAGCGATGGAAGGATCTGTTCGACGTACAGTTCGATGTGTTGCTGTATGACCTGACCAGCACGTACGTAGAAGGTGAAGCGGAGTTGAATCCGAAAGCCAAGCGCGGCTACAGCCGCGATGGTCGACCCGACTGCAAACAGGTAGTCGTGGCATTGGTGATCACGTCGGAAGGCTTTCCGCTGGCGTACGAAGTGATGGACGGCAACACGTCGGACAAGACCACGCTGCGGGGGTTTCTGAAGAAGATCGAAGATCTCTACGGCAAGACGCGGCGGGTATGGCTGATGGATCGCGGAATTCCCACTGAAGCGGTGTTGGAGGAAATGCGAACAGCCGAGCGGGAGATGTTTTATCTAGTGGGTACACCGCGAGGCTGCGTCAACAAATACGAAAAGCAATGGCTTGGTCTACCTTGGCAGAAGGTACGCGACTCAGTGGAGGTGAAGCTGTTCAGCCAAGATGGTGAGTTATATGTGCTGGCCAAAAGCGAAGGGCGGCAAGCCAAGGAGATCGCGATCCGGCGCAAGCGGCTGGCGCGGCTGATGCGCAAGTTGCGCGCGATGCGGAGGAGTTGTCCGAAGCGAGATCAATTGCTGCTTCGCATTGGAGCTGCCAAGACAGAAGCCGGACGCGCGTTTGGGTTTGTGAAGATCAATCTGCCGAAGGCCGGCGAAGAGGTCACGCGCGAGACGTTCACATTTGCAGTGGACAAGTCCAAGTTGAAAGCAGCGCAGCAGCGCGATGGTCACTATCTGCTGCGTACGAATCTGGTGGCGGAAGATCCGGCGGTGCTGTGGGACCGTTACATGCAGTTGGTACAGATTGAAGCGGCCTTCAAATGTCTGAAGAGTGAATTGGGGATTCGGCCCATTTACCATCAACTGGAGCACCGGGTGGATGCGCATATCCTGGTTGCGTTTCTGGCGTATTGTCTGACGGTGACATTGCGGCATCGGCTGCAGGTCCATGCACCGGGTTTGACGCCGCGCGCTGTGCTGGAGAAGTTGGCGTCGATCCAGGCGCTGGACGTATGCTTGCCGACCACCGACGGCCGCCGGCTGGTGATGCCGCGTTATACGGAGCCGGAGGCTGACCTCGCGCTCCTGCTGCATCAACTGAAGATCGTCTTGCCGAAGCAGCCGCTTCCTCGATTGGTGGCTCCTGCTGCCGCCGATCCGCTCCGCGTGAAAATGTAGTGCAGACCTTCGGGTCGCCGCCGCTGAAAATGAAGGGCTTACTCTCTGCCGATGGCTCCAAATGCGAAAGTCGGGTTAGTGCATGGTAAACACTTTGCCGTTACCCGCGAGCCGTTTAAGGCGGATCCATCATGGCTTGGCACGAGGTCAATCGTCCACGGTCCGTGGCCGGCGGCTAAGAGCGTATTGCTATTTGAGAGGCATGCAAGCGTTGGGTGAAGAAATGACGTTCCGCCTCATTACGGGCCAGCATCAGCGCAGATCGGAAATGGTCCTGCGCAGGTTCGCACCTCTTGCAGCGAAGCTCGAACTCTCCGAGCGCGGCCCAGTAGAACGGATACGAAGTGAGGCGATCCGCATCGGTGATCGCTTGGATCTCCTCGATTCCCCGACCGGGGCCATCGCGCTGGGCGATCGCGATCGCCCGGTTGAGGGCAACTATCGGCGATGGCCGCATCATCATCAACGAATCGTAGAGGGACACTACTTTCGCCCAATCCGTGTCCTCCATCGCGCGAGCGGTCGCGTGAACCGATGCTATTGCCGCCTCAAGGTGATACTCGCTGACTTCAGAACCTTTGGCGGAAAGTTCGAGAAACGACATCCCCTCGCCGATGAGCTGCTGATTCCATCTGGAACGGTCCTGATCGAACAGTGAGCTCAGGTTCCCTGACGCATCGATTCGCGCGGGCAGACGGGCGGCATTCAAACACATCAGCGCAGCGAGAGCATTTGTCCTCGGAGTGGCGCAGAGGGGATGCTCCAATAGGATGGCCGTCAGCCGCATCGCTTCCTGGCAGAGCTCGATGCGAACTGCGAACTCAGCGTTCGATCCGTGGTAGCCCTCATTAAACAGTAAGTAGAGGGCCGTATCGACTGCCGGAAGCCGGGACGATAATTCGGCCGGCGCCGTGACGTCGAACAGTTTTTTCGATTTCGATAGAGTCTTCTTTCCCCGCGTAATGCGCTTCTCAATCGCGGCACGGAGCTAACCAGTGCACTCGCGATTTCATCCACGCTGAAGCCGCAAAGAATGTGGAGCATGAGGGCGACCTGTGCCTCTTGGGCGAGGTGCGGATGACAACAGGAGAACATCATCCGTAACAGGTCGTCTTTAATCGCATTGAGTCCAAAAGCTTCTTCAATCACGGGTGCGAGTGTCCGTTCACTTTCGAGCAAACGACCGAGTTCCGGCGCG
>DATFQQ010000424.1:0-53345 GCA_035264195.1 Candidatus Sulfotelmatobacter sp.
CGCAAACTTTGCATTGCCTTCGACAATCCGGCGGTTGGGCTTGTGGCTGAATCGGAATACGAGAAAGCAGTCGAACTGGCAGCATCACTTGCGTGGCACTTCTCCGCCGAAGACGCTGAGGTGAGTTATCTCATACCCGGACGCCCACGCAGCCGCGATCTGCACGAATTTCTGGCATGGCTGGCGACGGTGGAACCGGTTGGAAGCCGGCGCACGCCGCAAGAAGCGCGGAAATTGACGAACGATGACGATCCCTTGCGCGGGCTGAACACTGGCCCTGCCGATGAGTACAACATCGTCATCACGGCACGTGCACGAGGCACCGTGCCCACGGCTTTGTGGAATACCTCGTATTTCGTGTTCCTTGGCGATCAGGGAAAGAAGACTACCGTCAGCTGACTATTCCGGCGGCCATTCGTATGGGAAAGCCTTTCCCGCTTCTTCCGAGGTAATCTTCACGCCAAGCGATTCCACCGCGTGAGCAAGAATGGCGTCTCTCCCGTTGGCGATCGCATTTGCGCTTGGAAGAAGTAGTTCGTCTGGGGTGACGCCCACATGCTCGAGGCTTTTGCCATCCGTCATGACCAAATCCCATTCGGTGATAGAAGCACCGTAAAAAACTACCGTATCGGTGCCGGCGCGCTCTTCGTAGTGTTTGGCTTCCATCACCGCGCCCTCGGTCTTGTCGCCCATGACTACGCCACGCTTCTCGAGTTGAATGATGCGGGCGAAAAGTTCCGCAGCCGATGCCGATCGTGCATCTACAAGCACAACCAATTTCCCGAGGTACGGATTGTGCATTGGCTTGGCGACTTCGGGTTTTGAATTTTTCCGGCCGACGCGGTCAGCAATCTTGATTTCTTTGTCGAACATTCCACCGACCATGTACCTAAGGGTATCGACCGCACCTCCAGGATTGCCGCGCAGATCAAGGATGAGGTTGTCATGCCGATGGGCCTTGGACAGCATGCCTTCAACCTCAAGCGCAGTGAAACTGAATTCCGGCACCTTGATTACAGTGACCTTGTCTCCGTATTCGACGGATCGGGCACGCATCAAGTGCTCCTCGGTTTCCTCCTGGCGAACCAAATCCCAAATATCGCTTGCGCCACCTTCTCCAGTAAGGTCCGTGACTCGTTTGGTCTCGCGAATTTTTGCGGCTACATCGACCTTTCTCTGCGCGCCAGTGGGATCCTGAAGGGTCAGTCGAAGACCCGGTTGTGGGCGCAAAGCCGTAAACACGTATTGAATCTTCCACAGGTCGTCGCGATCTACCGCGTAGCCATTGATCTCCAGAATTTCGTCACCGGGCTTGACTCCTTTTGCTGCGGCGTCACTTTGCGGGCGAACCTGGGTCACAAAACAGCGGTTGCCGATGATTTGATACTGCATACCGTATGTGTGCCGATAAGAATGCTCTGGAGGGAGAAAGAACGTGTGCGAATCGTTCAGCGTATCGAGAGCTGCGGCAATGTGCGACATCGCCATATTGAACGAAGTCGACTTTTCGATCTGTTGTTTGGCATCTGCCACCTTCGCTTCGAACTCCACGCCATGGAACTTGGGATCGTAGTAGTGTTTCTTGACGTCGTTCGATATCGCAGACAGCATATCGAGCGCGCGGCCGCGCTCAAAACTGGATATCGGTTGTTGCGCCTGAACAAAAGGAGCAAGTACGAACATTGCTAGCAAAACAGTTATCGTTTTAGCGCACGTACTGAGCATTCCCCACCTTTCGGGCAAACGGTCGCGCCCAGCGTCACTAGCATCCCGTATGCTTTTATGTCTGAAAGGAAGGGATTTTACACGAAGGGTCAAGAGTTGGACCGTGACGAAAGGGTAGCGCTAGACGACCCCAGTCCGATATTGGGACAAATGAATGTTTCTCCAACCTTTTTCTCTTTCTTCACATCCTGTTTCGAGCATATACTCGCGCCTCGGTAGATGCTTTTGGCACAGCTCGGACTTCGTTTGGCCGGGAGGGATCAAATGCGTATCTGCGACCTGATTAAAGATCAGGAAACCTATCAAGCGGAATTGGGTGACTCTGTTCTTCAAACCGTCTGCGCGATGGTAGATCGCAACATCGGCGCGGTTCCCATTGTTCACAACGGCAAACTTGTAGGGATTTTTTCCGAGCGCGACCTGATGCGCCGGGTCGTGGCTGAAGGCCGCGACTGCCGCAGTACGTGCATGGCCGAAGTAATGACGGACGATCCGCTTACGGTAACCACCACCGAGGACCTGGAAAACTGCATGGCGCTAATGCGGCGCCACGGCTTCCGCCATCTGCCGGTTTGTCACGAAGGCCAGCTGATCGGAATCGTTTCTTTACGCGACATCCTGCTTCACGACCTGGACGAGAAAGACGACGAGATGCGCATGATGCGCGCCTACATCCATTCCATGCCTGACGCCTAGAACGCGCGAGGGTCGTAGTTCCCCAGGGCGTAGTAGTACAAGTGCGCCCCTGCGTGGAAATCCTTTGTTTTCAGCTCTAGCACGAAGGTAACTTGCCCAGAAACGGGTGCAAGGGTAACGTTACGTCGGATTACTACAGTGCATTGAACATCGGATTCCCAGCGGCTAGCCTAGCTCTACGACGCCGACGTCCGCGCAGTCCCTCACTGGTGACGGGGTTTTGCCAGTGTAAACAAGCATTCGCACTTTGACAGGAAGCATGAGCGACAAAGTAAAGTTCTTGTACTACGCGCTTTGGATCATGCACCCCCTCCTGGAGGTGGGGATTGCATTGTTCATGCTTCGTCGTGGTGTTATTCGACAATTCAAGTTTTTCTTCGCCTACATCATTACCCAACTGGCTACGTTCTCAGTCCTGTTTCCGGCCTTCTTCTGGCGCCCCTCCGAAGCACTTTTTTATCTCTACTGGGGGTTCGACGCGATCAGCGTGACTTTAGGCTTTCTCGTCATCCACGAAGTCTTCGTCGATGTATTCAAGTTCTTTCACACGTTGCGCGATCTGGGTACTGTGTTGTTCAAGTGGGCTGGGCTTGTCATGTTATTGGCGGCCGCTGTGGTTTCAGTTTCCGCGAACTCGGCGCAGATGTCTCCCTGGATTCAGGCCATCATCACGTCGCAACGCTGCGTGCGCATTATTCAGGTGGGAATGGTAATGTTTCTGCTTTTTTTCGCCGAGTATGTGGGCGTCAGCCGGAAGCAGCACAGCTTTGGAATTGCCCTTGGTTTCGGATCTTTTGCTGTAATTGAACTCATCCTGATTTGCTCATGGGTGGGGAATCATCTCGGCGAGCCATGGATGAGCATAATTAACATGGCTGCGTACAATACCAGTCTCACACTCTGGCTCACTTATGTGGCTGTCAAACGCCCCGCGCGCGATCTCTCGCGCTCGCTGCTGCAGCCGCAACGTTGGGAGCAGAGCCTCTCAGATATCCACCATCCACTGCCGCCGGATTCACTGATTCCCATGTTTGAAGGAATGGTAGATCGAGCCCTCTCTCGCACGGTACCGACGAATGGTCAGGCGCCGCTTGCGGAAGGCGCAGCGGCTTCGACCGGAGGCCGAGGGACAGGTAGCGTCAGCACCTCTCGCCTCACTCCAAAGGGCTAGTGACCGAGATGAGAAGAGTGCGTCCTTTCCCCGCTTGCCCTGCCCTCTTTGTTCGGATTTCGTAAATTGAGCAAATGGCACGCCACCTTGGAACGGTATCCCTCACGTTTTACCTTACATAGCATCCATAACATATTGTAAAAACAATAGTTGTATAAGAAAGTGGAAGAGGTGCGCACCGGCAAACAGGGGAGTAGTGTTTCAGTTCTTGTGGAGTTCGATCAAAAGGGCTTGACACGTACCCTATAATTCGGGTCCACGTAGAAAGTTCTACAGGATTCACTCTACGTGGAATACAGGAGACGAACCCATGAAACGTGCTCTCAGGATCGCGATTCTGACCGTAGGTTTAGTAGGCACATTTGTAGCGGCAGCCGTCCAACAGGTTCCCGCCCAGGACGGCGGCCCGCTTATTCTCTGCCCACCGAAAGGCTGTGGTGGTTCCCAAGGAAAGTAATTCCGGGCAGGCCCTTGTGGCAAGTAACCAAAGTAACCTGTCGTAACTGGGCCAAATCGTAAGGCTTGCAATCTTCGGGCTGATGGAGTTCATTAAACCCATCAGCCCTTATTTTTTGCCTGCGTTTAGCGTGAGAGGTGCAATGCCTTTCCTAACGTCCTCCTGAGTTCGTCAGCAGAGAAAACGGGTGGCTGACACGCCGACCCAGAGCAAATGACGGCAAACGACTTGCCGGATCTCACCTGTGGAAGGTTCGGGATCGTGTTCGCGAGAGCAGGCGGCAGATTCTGCGCGATGACCTGACTCGCTTTGAGCTGCAATGTCGTCTTCGAAAATGCAAAACGCTCGGTTGCTGCGCTTCGAAGTTCATCCGCTGCATTGTCGTCACCTTCGATTACCACTATCTGTATAGGACTCCCGAGAAAGTGCGCGACTGCGATGCCAAAGGTTGCGGCGAAGATGCCAAACTGTTCCGCCACACCGGCGAAAGCCTCAAGCGTCTGCTCTGCCTTGTCGCGATAGCTGGTCTCATCGGTGTAGTGATGCATCCGAATGAGGGCAATGGCAGCCATAGGATTCCCCGCTGGAGTAGGAGAATCTTGCAGCGGTTTCCGCTTCGTTGCCAGCACGCCAAAGTTATTGCCCTCGGATGGTTCGCTGTCGAGGAATCCACCGGAAGTGGCATCGAAGAATCGTTTGATCATCGAATCTGTAATCGAACGCGCAAAGGTGAAATAGCTAAGATCTCTGGTTGCTTCGTATGCATCGAGGCAAGCGAGTACCGTGAATGCGTAATCATCCAGCAGGCCCCTAACTTCACGGCGCTCGGCTTTCGGGTCTGAATAAGAGATCACATGGAACAACGTGGCGTCGGTTGCCTTCCAGGCTTGGCCCAGCAGGCGATCCAGTGAGCGCAAAGCGAATCTCCTTGCATCGGGTAGATTCAACACTTTGGCCGCCTCGAGGTAGGCCGAGACACAAAGGCTGTTCCAGCCGACATAGGCCGTCTTGTCAACATACGGTGTAGGACGCCGCAAACGCTCTGCGTACATTTTCTTTTTCGCGGAGTCAAGAAGCTGACCCACCTGCTCAGGCGCTAGATTCATGCGTCTCCCGATTTCATCGACCGAGGCCCGCACATAGAGCACATTCTTCGCCGGATTGTGATGCATCTCCCCTATTTCGTTGATGTCATAGCGCAGCGATGCGGCTTGGGTTTCCTGTTCGGTCAGGACCGCCCTTGCTTCGTCAAGAGTCCATGTGAAGTAGTCGCCGTCATCGTCCATCGAGATATCGGCATCCTGCGAGGCATAGAATCCGCCGTGTTCACGATCGCTTAGCCATTCATCCATCCAGCGAATGATGTCCCTTGCCACGTCGGCGAAGAATTGCGAGCCTATTGCCTGATAGGCATGGACGTAGTTTTTGAGCAATTCCGAATTGTCGTAGCACATCTTCTCGAAGTGCGGAACAACCCAGCGCTCATCGACTGAGTAGCGATGGAAGCCTCCGGCGATTTGATCGTAAACACCGCCATTCCCCATGTGCTCGAGAGTGGTGGTGATTATGGTGCGCAGGAGGACGTTCTCCGCCGATTCTCGCTCCGCCGGAGCCTCCGGGGATGCTGCTCCCCTACTGCTTCTGCCATATCTCTCAATCAGCAACTCCAACGCGGAAGGATGTGGAAATTTCGGCGCCGAGCCGAACCCTCCATTCTGTGGATCGAACATCTTTTGAGCTGATTCTTGAATTGCAGTGATTAGAGTGGCGGAAATTCGTCCGCCTTTCCCGGCGAAAGATTCCGATTGAGCAATTGCGTTTTCGACCATCGATGCCTGCTCGGCCACGTCTTCATGCTTTTCCTTGTAGGCGTTGGCGATGCTCAGCAGCACTCGGCGGAAACTCGGGCGCCCATAACCATCCCTCGGAGGGAAATACGTCCCGCCATAAAACGGCTTCCCGCCAGGCGTGAGAAAGGCGGTGAGAGGCCATCCTCCCTGTCCGCTCACTGCCTGCACCGCCGCCTGGTATCGGCTATCGATATCAGGGCGCTCATCGCGATCCACTTTCACCGCGATGAAGTGTGCATTCACAATCGCAGCAACTTCGGGGTCTTCATAGGACTCGCGGTCCATGACGTGACACCAGTGGCACCATACTGCGCCGATATCGAGCAGCATCGGTTTGTTTTCGCGTTGGGCCGCAGCAAAGGCTTCGGCGCCCCACTCATGCCAGTGAATCGGCTGATGCATGGCCGAACGCAAGTAAGCTGAGGAAGCGCGGGACAGGGAATTCAGCGTTGACGTCTCCATCCAATCAGTCTAACGCGGACTGAACTTCATAGGAGTGTCGGAAACTTCCGTCCATGCAGTGCCGGCAGCAAAATGCGAATTGTAGAGATTCGTAAAGCATCCACAGATTGCAGACATCTTGCTTTATGATTCGGGCATCTTTCGACCATCACTACTTTTCCTGGGGCTCAACACAGAGGGGAATCATCGATGGATTCGATGTCGGCGAGGCTCATCCTCCGAGTTGTACTGATTTCTGTACTCGGTTGTCTGCCGCTTCACGCACAGGATTCGGCAGTTACCCTGTCGGGCAACGTCACTGATGCCTCAGGCAAAGCAATATCGAACGCCAAGATTTCCATAAAGGATTTGGGAACTGGTCAATCCTCGGAAGTCCAGGCTGACTCGGACGGTCACTTCAGTGCTCCGAATCTCGCAGTGGGCGAATATGAGATTGTCGCCTCTTTCGATGGGGCGAGCAGTGCGCCGCAGAAGATTACGTTGGCTGCCGGCGTTCCCAATAACGTGACTCTTGCGTTGACTCAACAAGGCAATCTGCCGAGTGCACCATCGCCGTCGAAAACCGAGCCAGCGCTCGAAGACCTCGGCTTCTCGCCGGCGGAATCGAAAGCGAATATCGAGCGGCAGGCCCTGCTCGATAAGCGCACGCACATGCTTAAGATTCATCAGCGTATGGGACTGATCACAACCATCCCGATGATTGCGTCCGTGGTCACTTCTTTGAACGCTGGCGGTCGCAGCGAAGGCACGGCTTCGCGCGACCTGCACGTCGCTCTCGGTGCATTGACGGGCGATCTCTACGGAATCACCGCGTACTACGCGATCCGCGCTCCGAAAATCCCCGGCACTGAGACGAAGGGTCCCATCAAGGTGCACAAGATCCTTGCATGGATTCACGGACCCGGCATGATCGCAACCCCGATCCTTGGTGCCATGGCTTTCAGCCGGAAGAACAATGGCGAAAAGGTTCACGGAATAGCTTCGGCTCACGGACCGGTGGCCATCGTAACAGCCGGAGCTTTCGGCGCGGCTCTGCTAGCGGTATCGGTGAAGTTTTAATGGTGGCGCGGAACTCATGAACAAAAAGCTGCTGGTATTCTTCCTGTTCGCGGCAATCTCGCGGCTCAGTGCCGCCGACAGCACGTGGGTATTGAAAGAGAGCGCTCTTACTTATCATGTCTCGCACCCGCTACATCAGACCGACGGAGTCAGTCATGCCGCTCGCGGGAAGGGAATTTGCCACGGGGGTCAGTGTGACTTTCTGATCGCGGTGCCGGTGAAATCATTCGACTCGGGCGATAGCAACCGAGACTTGCATATGATTCAGGTGACCAAGGGAGCCGAGTACCCCATGGTTATGGTTCGGACGAGACTGCCGGAGTCTGAAGAGGCTTCATCTACGATTAGGGCCGATCTGGAAATTCAATTCGCCGGGCAGACTGCCCACTATCAGCAAATACCCTTCGAGGTAAAGAGTGAAGGGAATCTAAAACACATTACTGGAAGCATCCCCACAACTCTGGCCGACTTCAAAATCGATCCGCCATCTCTGCTTACCATGCCTGTAAAGAATGAAATTCCGGTGAAAGTCGATATGACCTGGAGTCCGCAGTAGAAGACGCGGGCGCCTTCTCAGACCCATTCATACCTCAAAAAGAGACCGCCCTCGCCACAAGAGGACGGTCTCCGAGCAACCAGACTCCGCGCTACACCGTTACAGTGAACGAGTAGTGGGACTGGTTGTAATACGCCAAGCCGTCGACCAAACAATTGACGATGTTCCGCTTCCACACCGTCAGTTCGATGAGGTAGCAGCAGGTGATGGGAAACACCTTCGACGCGTCGTCGATGTGCAGCGTGATGTTGCCGCCGTTCCAGACCGGTCGAACTGCTGACTCCGGCGGATTGACCGACGGCGTCACGGCGTTCGAATAGTCGGGCCCAACAGAAACTCCCGCGCCGGCGATGTAGCTGAACGATCCAACATCGGCATTGCTGAGCAGGTTCTTCTCGCTGCTCAGCCCGTACTTGACGACCATGCTGTAGTCGTTGAGATGACCGTCGGGATCGCTGATGAAGAAATCAATCTCCAACGGTGTTCCCGGCTGCAGCGGTTGCGAGCCGCAAGGCAGAACGCTTGTTCCACCTAGCCGTACGGCGGTAATTCCGCAGTCTGGCTCGGTTGTGTTGACGTGCACTGTATCAGGCGGGAAGCTAGCGATACGGTTATCGAGCCACACCACCACGGTGTTGTTGGTATTGTTCTCATCGTCGCCGCATCCGGGCAGCACCTGCGCCGTATTCAGATCGGGACCGCCACCTCCTGCAGCTTTGTAACCGATGACTTGAAAGTCATAAGCTCCGTCTGCGAAGAAGCCGTTCGTCAAGATACTGGCCAACTCATCGGGATCGCCGATCCACGAGCGTCCCGAGGGCGTTCCCCACGCTGCCCCAGGATGGGTAGCCTCATAATGCTGACGGCTTTCGTAGACGCCGCCGACTGCCGGGAATGGCGCCCATATCCAGTTATTCGGCCAAGGCAGGGTTGCATCGAAATAGAGCCGCGAGAAGCCTTGCACCCCCGCGGGCGGAACTGGATTCCACGTGTTCGCACCGTGCGGCGAGTACTGGATGCTGTAGTAGTCGGCTTGCGCGGTCGTTCCGAACTGCCCGTAGAGCACGATGGTCTCGGAAAACGGACGGTCGCGATCGTTGGGATACGCAAAACCTACGGGTCCCGCGACGCCGGCATTCCCGCCGATCTCGATCACCGGAATCTGGCATACCTCGGTCATCAAAACGCAATTGCCTTCCGGTGGGGGAGGAACGGTCGGAATGCAGCAAGCGTTCTGATTCGCTGTGAGCGTGACGTTCAGGTTGGTTGGGATATCCCAACGGGTCTGGAAGATGTTCTCGTCAACGATCACCACATTCTGCGCGCCACCGCAGTTTTGCGTCACCTTGAAAATGATGTCCGGGGCGCAATCGAACCAGGGGAACCAGCAGAACCATGGCCAAATCCGAAGGCGCTCGAACTCTTCGAGATAGGGCAGTGCAGTGAGCAGCTTCTCGCGCGAACTGGTGATCAGTTCGGGAGTCACGGCGCGCGACGCCGCAATCGTCGGCTTCGTCAGCGCACCAGCACCCGAACGCGAAGCTTGTGGCTTCAGCGAAACCAGATCGAGCGTTGGCGTCGGGCTGGGCTCGCGCAAATCCAGTTCGGGATGCAGCTTCAGAACCGGATAGAGCTTCTCTACCAGGATCGGATCAAGCCTCCAGTAGCGAAGCTCCCACCACCACCATGGCCACCATCCACAGCACCAGGTGAAGGTGATTGTGAAATTGCCGTTGGCGTCAGTAACGGCAGTGTTGCCGACCTGAGAAATCGAGGACCACCACCACCAGAAGTCAACGTCGAAAGCGCTCACTTGCGCGCCTGGTACTGGGCTGCCATCGGCGCAGACGACTTGGCCCGTGATGGTGAACTCGCGGCACCAGATCCACCACCATCGCCAGTAGATCGGCGTGATGGCAACCGGCGAGAGCGTGAGTGAATCTTTCTCCCACTGCTGTGGCGAGACACTGGCAGTGATTGTCCGCAAGTGAAAGAGGTCTTCGTCTGAAGCACTGGCTGGTCCGACCGCGACTGAAAGACTCTGTTTTGAGCTCACCTCCAGCTTGACTTGAGCCTTGCCGGACTCGACTGATACAACGTGTGATTTGGTTTTGCCTCCTGCACGAACGGCGACTTTGATTTTCTGTTTTCCCCGTTCCTTTTCCGGGATCTGCGAAGCGTCGATCGGAATGATCAGCGTGCTCATTTTGTTCTCCTTGTGGGTTTCTTGGAGGGAAATCGTGAATTTGGGGGTCCCCGAAGCAATTCGATGTCGTTGCCTCTCCTGGTTGGTGGGGTTCCCCTATCGCAATGGTCTAAGCGATGGAATTGTTCGCAACGACGGAGCATCCGCACCGTGTACCGGCAGGCGTTGTCCATGGGTTTCAAAGCGATAAACCACACCTGTGGCCGCGCCCTTCACCTTGAGTTGACTGTGGCCGGTGTACTCAAACTCAACCGTTGCGGGCGGACGGTAGCTGACCTTACCGCTCCGGGTTGCGGACACCGTTTGGGAATGGAATGACGTGCGACGACTGCCGCAACATGACATTGTAAAGTCCCCCTGATCAGAATCGGCCACTTCGCCCCGTCACTCTCTATGGTTCGGTCGAGGAGGAACGGTCCGGCGTTTCACTCCATTCCGCGATCGGTGGGGTGCGCGCAACCGTGACTCTCTCGAGCAGAATTGCGCCGCCGGAGAAGCCGAACCACAACAAGATGCGTTCGAGCCAGTTGCTCCCTATCACCCAGGCGATGGGAAGAGCGATCCAGAGGCTGAGACAGTAAAAGCAGTCCAGCAGTTCGCCGAGGAAGCCCCGTCCGGCAAGCCTTCGCAACCGCAGAAAGAGTTCGAACGGTCCGTCCTCTCCCCACAGCAAATGTGTGCCACGCCACACGGCGAGCACTGCGATCAGCAATTCCGTTGGGGACAGACGGAAGTTCACGAATCCCTCTGCTCAGCCTCACGTGCGTGAGGACCGCCTTAACAGATAGAAAAACGCCTACCGCTATAGACAGCCTCACTAAATAGTGATCGGCGAAGGAAAACGTTTCATGGGTGACAGGAAAAATCTCAGTCGCGGAAAGAGGTCTGGGAACTATGCCCTGTGTACCCTGTGACCGCTGTGGTGAGTGCGGCTGGGGCTGGTCGATAGAATCAGATCTAGTTCCGAAGCTCCTTCGCGATTTTGCAGTAGAGATCGATCGCTTCATGCAATTGGCGTTTCTCGATGTATTCGCCTTCTGTGTGAGCGACGTGAATCGATCCCGGACCGATCAGCAAGGGCTCTCCCCATTTCGTCAGCTTGGGAATATCCGTGGTGAATGCCGCAATCATCGTTGGCAGCGAGTCGACTGTCCGCAGCCGTAAAAAGGGAAGCTCGAGCGGGAACGTCACTTCAACCTGATCACCTGCGGTCACGGCAATCTGTTTTCTCAATTCATCGCTCGATCCGACCAGCCGGTAAAGAAGATCTGCATGTGCGTAGTCGGGAATTACATTCGGGGCACGGCCGCCTTCGAGCAATCCGATGTTCAACGTGCAAGGTCCGACTTGCGGATCGGATGGCAATGGCATCGCTCTGAGTTTTGCCAGAGAGGCAATCAGCTTGTCGATCGCAGACTCGCCGAGTTCTGGATACGCGGAGTGAGCCATGCGTCCTCTGGCCGTGACTTCAACGCGCAGCGTACCCTTCGACGCGAGAGCGACGTGATTCTCGGTGGGTTCGCCGTTCACCAGAAATTTGCAGCTGGCAGGCGCGTGATCGTTTGCAACTTTTGCGCCGAGACTATCGCGCTCTTCTCCGACCACAAATAGCAAGCCCACGTGTATTCCATCACGCTGCAGGCGCTGCGCAGCCGCAACCTGGGCCGCGATGATTCCCTTGGCATCGCACGACCCACGTCCATAGATGCGTCCCTCGTCTTCGGCCGAAGGAATGAACGGAGGAACGGTATCCATGTGTGTGGAAAAGACCACGGACGGAGTGGGATGGTCCGGATGAATCGCGTAAACGTTGAACCGATCGCCCTCGACCGGCATTTTCATTGTCTGATAACCGATGCGGCACAGTTCGCCGTACAGATAGTTTCCGACTGCAACTTCATTCCCCGTGATTGATTCGATGTCGACCAATTGCCGCGTGAATGTGACAGCATCCATGCAGGAGAGAATAACAAATCGGGCTTCAGGCTTCGGGCCCTTTGACCGCGACCTCAGACCTCAGACCTCGGACCTCAGACTGCGACAGTGGAGATAGGATTGGCGTCCTCGGTTGTCGAGCAGACATTGAGTTCTGCGCTCTGCGTTTCTGAGGTCCAAGGTCCAAGGGCTGAGGTCCAAGGTTTGAGGTCGGTTTTGTGTAATCTTGATGTGTGATTTCATCGAATGCTTCACTTCGCTCGATCTTCTTGGACGGCCCTGCTGGACGCCTCGAAGCACTTCTGAACTCTGGTGCGGAAAATGCGACGCACGCGGCGCTCGTTTGCCATCCTCATCCTCTGTTTGGAGGAACGCTCCACAACAAAGTGGTGTTTCATACGATGAAAGCGCTGAACACCTTCGGTTTTCCGGTATTGCGCTTTAACTTCCGAGGAACAGGATTGAGCCACGGCGAACACGACTACGGCAACGGAGAAGTCGACGATGTCCGCACAGCACTTGACTGGCTCGATGCGGAAATCCATCTGCCGCTCATCTTTGGCGGATTTTCCTTCGGCGCCGCTGTTGGATTACGGGCCGCCTGCCCCGATCCCCGGGTCAAAGCACTGATCGGCGTGGGAGTGCCGGTCGCGCCGGTCGCCGCCGACAAAGAGGAACCACGGGTTTACACATACGATTTTCTTCGGGACTGTGCGCTGCCGAAGCTTTTTGTCAGTGGAACGCGCGATCAGTTCGGGCCGAGCGCCAAGTTGCAGGAACTGGTTAACTCGGTCTCCGAACCGAAGAAGCTAGTCCTGATCGAAGGAGGAGATCATTTCTTTGAAGGAAGACTGAAAGAGCTGCGTGAAGCGATCGAAACGTGGCTGAAAGAAGCTATCTGCTCTCAGCCATCAGCTGTCAGCTGATCTTTGGTCGGTCACCGATTCTGAAGTTGTTGCGAGGATTCATTAACCGAAAGCCGGAGAACCGAAAGCTGACAGCTGATAGCTAAGAGCTATGAGCTATTTATAATCCCCCGCATGCCTGATCCTGCCAGCGAAGCAAAATATCGCCAGATGCGCGAGAGCGCCCGGAATATCTTCACGCAGGCCCTTGCCCAGGCTTCGATTCAGAATGGCTTCACGCGTCATGTGCATTGCGAACGCGGAGTCCTGCGAGTGCGTGAGGACCTCTACGATCTGCATTCTTATTCGAGGGTGCTGGTGATCTCCCTGGGCAAGGCCGGACATACGATGATCGAAGCGCTACACGGACAAGTCGGAGCTTCGCTTGAAGGCATCGTCGCCAGTTCCGTAGAGCCCGCATGGCAAGTCCCTGGATTCCGCTACTTCCGCGGAGGCCATCCGACGCCGAATGCCGAATCCATTCAAGCGGCTACGGCGATGTTGCGTGCCGTGGAGGCGCAACCGGCGTCGGCGCTCGTCATCTTCATGATCAGCGGAGGAGGGTCTTCGATTGTCGAGAAGCCCCGCGACGAGGAAATTTCTCTGGATGATCTCGTCGCAACCTACCGAGCGCTGGTGCACTCCGGAGCGCCGATTGCCGAGATCAACACGGTGCGCAAACATCTGTCGGCTGTGAAGGGAGGACGCCTCGCGCAAGCTGCTTATCCAGCCCAGCAAGTGTCGCTACTGGTTTCCGACGTGCCAGACAGTGCACCGGATGCTCTCGCTTCGGGGCCGACGATGCCGGATTCAACTAGCGTCGAGGACTGCTATCGAATTGCGGAGAAATACGAGTTGCTTAAGCAATTCCCGGCATCGACACGCGAGTTGTTCGAGCGGCAAGCGCTGGAAGAGACGCCAAAGTCAGATGATCCTGTCTTTCACAAGTCACGCTGGTGGACGCTTCTCTCCAATCAAACCGCGATTGACGAGGCGAGCCTGGCTGCCGAGCGCGCTGGATTCATCGTGCACGTCGACAATTCGTGCGACGACTGGGACTACGTGAAGGCCGCCGATTATCTTCTGCAGAAGCTACGCCACCTGCGCAAGCAGTTTTCGCCGGTGTGCCTGATCTCTGGGGGAGAGGTCACCGTGAAAGTCACGGACGGAGGGATTGGCGGACGCAATCAGCAATTCGCCCTAGCCTGCGCAGAGAAGATCGGCGGGGAGAACATCACGGTGCTCAGCGCGGGAACTGACGGAGTGGATGGGAATAGCCCTGCTGCGGGTGCCGTCGTTGATGGTTCGACTGTTAACCGTGCCACCACACGCGGCTTGAATGCCCGCAAAGCACTTGAGGCGTTCGACGCGTATCCGCTTTTCACTGCGATTGGCGATGCGATTGAAACCGGACCCACAGGGAACAACCTGCGGGATCTGAGAATTCTGTTAGCTGATTGATGGTGAACGACAAAAGGACCTATGCAGTCAAAATCGCACAGGTCCCTCGTTTCGCTCAAAGCGACAAGCAGACAGCAATTATGCAGTCTTCTGCATGCTTGCCATCGCTTCGTCCATGCTCCGCTTCATCTCGTCGGCGGACATCTCCTTCACGTGAGTGGCAATCGACCACTTATGGCCGAACGGATCACGGAGCTTGCCATAGCGATCACCCCAAAACTGGTCGGAGACGGGCATTTCTACTTTCGCGCCCGCCTTCACGGCGCGGTCAAACGCCTGGTCCACATTGTCGACATAGATGTGCAACCCCATGCTGGTGCTCCCGCCCGACTCAGGAGCGACCGCTCCGAACTCGGGGAATTCGTCGGCGAGCATGACGATTGAGTCTCCAATCTTCAGTTCAGCGTGCATCACCTTGCCATCAGGACCTTTCATGACCCCACGTTCCTGCGCCCCGAACGCCTGTTTGTAGAATTCGATCGCGCGCACGGCATCGCGCACCGTGAAATATGGAGTTAGCGTGTGGTAGCCCTCAGGGATTGGTTTTACTGCCATAAAGCCTCCATAGGAGAGAATTTTCGAGCAGTTTACACCGAGCCTACCCGGTCATTGTCAATAGAGGATTAAACGGAGGAGTGCTGCGTCCCGTTTCTCATTCGCCTGCGTATATATTTCTGTGGGATTTATCTTGCGCAGGAGTGGAAGAATGGGAAATCGATATTCGATTAGACGAGCGCGTGCTGTAATCTTCGCAATGGCGGTGCTGAGCGGGCAGTCGATGTTTGCCCAAGCGTCCATTCGACGTCTCGACGGGAGCACCATCACGTCTGCTGAAATCGACCGGTCGGTTGCCGAGTTGATGAAGGCGGCAGAGGTGACCGGAGCAGGCATCGCGATCTTCAACCACGGCGAAATCGCATATTTGAAGGCCTACGGTTTCCGCGACAAAGAAAAGAACCTGCCCCTGACTGTGGATTCGATCATGTCGGGTGCCTCGTTTTCAAAAGTGGCCTTCGCATATGTGGTGATGAAATTCGTCGACGACGGTAAGGTCGACCTTGACAAGCCAATTTATCAATATCTGCCAAAGCCGTTGCCTGAATATCCCAGATATGCGGATCTGGCGAGCGATCCGCGCTACAAACAAATCACCTCACGGATGTTATTGAGTCACACCAGCGGGTTTGCCAATTGGCGCTGGCTGGAAGATGACCACAAATTGAAAATCCATTTCGATCCGGGATCGCGATTTGCGTACTCAGGAGAGGGGATTGATCTGCTGCAAGTCGCCATTGAAGAGATCACGCACAAGCCCTTGGCCGAGTTGATGCAGGAGCGAGTATTCACGCCAGTGGGCATGACGCGAACCAGCATGATTTGGGAGGATCGTTTCACAAACGACTTTGCTAACGGCTACGACGAGTACGGGAGATCGCTAGGACGCAAGTCCTGGAAGAATGGCGATGCCGCAGGTTCCATGATGACGACGCCCCACGATTTTGCGTTGTTCGTTCAGGCTGTGATGGAAGGCAAGGGTCTAAAGGCAAGCACGCGGGACCTGATGCTGAGTCCTCAGATTCAAATCAACTCCAAGCACGAGTTCCCATCCCTGAATGCAGAGACAACCGATCAGAACAAATCGATTCACCTGAGCTATGGACTGGCGTGGGGCATCTACTGGACGCCTTACGGGAAGGTGTTCTTCAAAGAAGGGCACGATGATGGCTGGAGAAACTACACGGCCTGTTTCGACAAACAGAAGACCGGCATCGCCATCATGACCAATAGCAGCAACGGCGAAGGCATCTTTAAATACCTGCTCGAAACTTTGCTGAAGGACACGTTCACTCCGATTGAATGGGAGGGCTACACACCATACGACAAGCTTCCCCTGAGAGCGCCTTTGAAGCAGCACAAGCAGGTCACGATCGACACAAAACTTCTCGATCGTTATGCGGGGCGTTATGTCTTTCCGCCCAACGTCGTGCTAGTGATCCGGCGCGAAGGAGATCATCTTTCCGTACAAGAAAATGATGAGCCCAAGCAGGATCTGCTCCCAGAAAGCAAGACAGATTTCTTCTCTACCGTCGCGGACGATGTTTATACGTTCGTCAGCGACAAAAAAGGACATGTCAGCGCAATGGTCTTGCACACTGGCGGAGAGAACCTAGAGATCAAACGGTCTGAATAAGTACGGAGGGTGTGATCGTGTGAACGGGTGCGTGCTGGCTATTGCGGTTTAGAAATCATTAGAGTGCAAGGGTCCTCGTGTGCAATTGTCGTGTCAATCGACGCGAAGAATCCCGTGCCCGCGGCAGCTGTTCTAGATCGATCTAGGAATTGCTGTGTGCCATTCCGCTTTGTCATCCTGATGGCGCCGTTTTTTGGCGCCGGAGGACCTATGCAACTCTGCTTGCAGTGCTCATGCTGCCGGGACTGCATAGGTCCTCCGGCCTGCAAAAACGCAGACCATCAGGATGACACGGCGGTAGATCGCCTTAGGTAGGGAATGCTTCGACTTCGTCGGGGTTCCGCTTCCCTGGCTCCGACTCTGCTCTGGATGACACGGTTCTGGGTGACATAGAAGATGATGCCCCCAGCTACTAAACCTCTCTAAAAGAAACGCGTTATACCTTCTTCAAGCACTACGACGCGATCCCTGACTCCTGCGGCGCTGGCTTCATGATCCAGCAGTTGTAGTGGTTCGTCGACGGGTTCATGCGACAGGCGGAAGGTGCCGTAGTGCATGGGAACCATCCAGCGAGACTTTAGATCCAGAAAGGCCTTCGTCGCGTCCGCTGGGTTCGCATGCACGTTGCGGAATTGCGGAGGATTGTAGGCGCCGATCGGGAGCAGAGCGAGTTCGGGTGAGAGACGCCGTCCGATTTCGCTGAAGCCAGAGAAATAGGCAGTATCGCCTGCGTGGTAGACAGAGTGCTTGCCGGTCTTCAGAACAAAGCCTCCATAGCCACGATGCGAGTCTTTCAGAATGCGCGCGCCCCAGTGACGCGACGGCACATGCGTTACGGTCAGATTTCCTAGCCGCGAATGCTTCCACCAGTCGAGTTCGACAATTTCCGAGAACCCAAGATCGGAGACGAGATCGGAAACGTGCGTTGGAATGATGATCGATGGAGCAACACCGCGCGTCCGCAGAGTGTTTTGCACGATCGCACGCAATGACGGCCGATGCAGGTGATCGAAGTGTGCATGCGAGACGAGCACAAGATCAATCGGCGGCAAATCAGCAACGCGCAATCCCGGACGGCGGAGGCGCTTCAGCACAAACAACCACCGTGCAAAATTAGGATCAATAACTACACTCTTTCCGCCGATTTGTACGAAGAAGCTTGCGTGTCCGATAAAGGTCACACCAAGTTCTCCGTTTGTAGCGAGACGCGGTTTGTAGGTCCGACCAAATCGCCGAGTCACTGCCGAGTGACGCACTAAACGGCTGAACTGCGTAGCGCGCTTGCGAAGGGCCGGATTGCGAAGAGTCTGTTTGATCATCCTGCTACAGAGTCGGGAATCGGAGTGGGCTTAACGCTTTCATGTTAGTGCTGATCTCAGGCACCGCAAAGTTATCACTACGATGCCCAAATTCCGTCTAGAGTGGATCTCTGATCCCAGAATTTTAGATGAATTTCGAGTTTGGTACGCTCCCTTTTACTTTTCTTGACAGTACGGCAGTAACTTCTGCGTCGTGAGATCAAGACCAGCAACAACTTACGCGCATACTAGCGGTATCGCAAGCAACGACAAAAACCGCCAGCTAAGAAGCTGGCGGTTTTCCTTTCTTAGCTTGCTGCGGCTAGTTCTACTGAGGCTCGGTGTTAGTGACCCACCGCGAACGCGGAATCTCGCGATGTCCTTCATCGTCGTAGAAGAATTTCATCGGATGATCGGACTGCGCGTTCGGGACCGGGCGATCGTTAATGGAACTGAAGCGAGGCGCATCGAACGAAACCGGTAGAGGGTTTTTCGTTGTATACATCGATTCGGCGTAGGTCGTGCCGCTTGAGGGCAGCGCGCCCGCAAAAACCCCGAACGGATTGCCGTTGGAGTAGGAGACTCCGATGTAGTCGGCGACCATCGGGCCATTGTCGGAGACAGGAAGCCAACTGACCTTCATCGGACCCGCGATCTTTGCTCCTGCAGTCCAGGTCGCTCCCCCATCCGTCGAGGTCGTGAAGCCGATATCCAGTTGGCAGGTGCTCAGGCTGCAGTTCGTGTTGGGATAGTAGTAATAGACGATGGTAAGGTGCCCGTTCGGACCGGATGTTGCGGGATCTGCACCGATACCAGGCAGGAAGTGATCCACCGTGCTTGTCGTCGCATCGATTGGGATGCGAGTGACAGCGCTCCAGGTTTTGCCGTCGGCAGAACTGCTTAGCACAATATCGTTCTCGGCGCAGTTCTTGCGGAAACGGCAATCCGACCAGGCGACGTAGACGTTGCCTGCGCCATCGATCGTAGCGGTCGGCAAATCCAAATTGCGAAGGCCCGCCGCTTCTGCATGAAAGTCGATCGCAGCAATCTGCTGACTCCGTCCCCAGCTGACGCCACCATTCGTTGAACTGAAGACATCAATACCGCCGCCCTGAAACGGAACGATCACGGTGCCATTGGGTTGTACGAGTGGTTCGCCACCGAGTCCACCGGCGTGATCAGCCGACGCGAGTCCTGGTCCCCAAGTTAGTCCACCGTCTTTGGAAACGCTCATCAGAACATCGCCCGTACCAAAAGCCTGGTCCCACTCCGTGTAGCAATTTCCATAAAACGGGCTGGTCGGCGTGTTGTCGCACACAGTCCAGTTCTTGTCGTCCAGGTGCGTTTTGTCGATGAGGACCGGGTTGCTCCAGTGCAGGCCATCCGCAGAGCGGCTAACAGCAACGTCTCCGATCAGCGAGCAGCAATTCAAGCCTGCCAGGGGCAGGGTAGAGATCATCCAGACGCCGTGCTTCGCATCGTACGCCACGGAAGGATCCGCCGCTGCGCCGTAGTGGCCATTCTTGAAGTTCACGGTCAGGCCAGGGAGATTGCCGTAGTGCCAGGTCTTTCCCCCATCTGTAGATGTAGAAAAGCCGATATCGCCGCTGCCCCATCCGACAGTGCCGGGACGACGGGCAACGTGAAACGCGGTCACAATGGTATTACCCCATGCGAACATCGACGGCTCGACTTCCGTTTTGTGGTCGCTGTCGGAGTTGGTGAGGTTGTCGACGCTGATGCGCACGGGAGTATTTTGGGCGGATGCGGGCACAACCAACGCCAGCCACAGGGCCAGCACAGTGGATAGAGCCAAGAATCGGCCTCCAGAAAATGCTCGTACATGATGTGTCATCTGAAATTTCCTTGCCGTTGGGAGATTCAATCGGTTGCAGGGGGATGTTCCACAGAATCGAAGATCGAAAGCATCCCGCGCACTATACCGCAAGGCTGCGAGAGTGTCGATGTGAAGAAGTTTTCACAGTGGCTGATCGAGTCCGGAATTTGTCGTGCAAATTCGAGGCTATTGCTTGACCTGTATCGTTCACGTCATATCTAATCCGAAAGCACCTTGATAGCGGCGGAAAAGGAGAAGTCCGAATGCGCGTTGCGTTTCTGGGGTTGGGAATTATGGGCCAGGCGATGGCAACGAATCTGGCGAAGGCCGGCCATGAGGTTACGGTGTGGAACCGCACACCGGGAAAGATGGTGGAGGGCGCGGCGATTGCGCCCACTCCAGCAGCGGCGGCACAAGGCGCGGAAGCGGTGTGGCTCTGCGTGTCGGACACCGATGCCGTGGAAGAAGTGATTTTCGGCAAAGACGGCGCGGAGTCGTCGTTGGCAGAGGGTGCCATTATCGCGGATTCGAGCACGATTTCTCCTTCAGCGACGCTGAGATTTGCCGAGCGCGTCGGCGCCAAGGGTGTAGCGTGGGTGGACGCGCCGATGACCGGATCGAAGATCGGAGCACGAGACGGCACCCTGGTGTTTATTGTTGGGGGCGCGGAAGAACATATAGAGCGGCTCAAGCCCTTGTTTGCGGCGATGGGAAAGAAGATCTTCCGCATGGGAGAAACAGGCAAGGGGCAGGCGACAAAGCTTTCGATGAATCTGCAGATTGCGATGATCTATGAGGGCTTCGCCGAAGCCCTGACCTTGGCGACCAAGCTAGGTGTAGATACGCAACAATTGGTTTCGCTGATTGAGGCAACGATGGTGCGCTCCGGCGTGGTGGAATACAAAGCGCCGTTCATCTTGCAACGCGATTTCACCCCGAACTTCCCGCTGCGGTTAATGCATAAGGACATTCGCCTCACACTGGAAGCCGCGAAAGAAGCACGAGTCAAGCTGCCCGGACTGGAGACAGTCGAGGAAGTTTACGAGATGGCAACCGAGGACGGGAATAAGGATCTGGACTACGCAGCCACGTTGACGCTCCTCGAAAAGTGGGCTGGCATTCAAGTCAAAGGGAAAGCTGCTTAGGCGATACCGTCAGTCTGCAAGCACTCTCGCGAAGATATCCCGATCGACATTTCCTCCGGTGAGCACGATTCCGACGCGCTTACCATTGAGAGCACTTTTCTCTTTCAGCGCAGCGGCGAAACCTGCCGCACCGGCTCCTTCTGCCACATTATGCGTGTCGGTGAAGATCGTCCTCATAGCTTGTCGAATGTTTTCTTCGCTCACCTGAATGACTCGTTCCACGTTCTCGAGGACGATGGCGAGCGAAGCATCGTCCGGCACCCGGCAGGCCATTCCGTCCGCAAGCAATGTAGTGACCGGAGCTGCGATCTTCCTGCCTGCTTCGAACGAGAGCGCGTAAGCAGGCGCGCCCTCAGCGACAACACCTACGATCTTTGTGCGCAGATTGAGCGCATTGCGAACCGCCGCACACGAACAGATGCCCGAGCCCTGACCGATGGGCACGTAGACGATGTCTACGTCCTTGACGGCAGAAAAGAATTCCAACCAGTAGGTGGCAACTCCTTTCACGATGTTGGGATGGTAAGACGGAACGAAATGCCATCCGCGCTCGGCAGCAAGTGTCTGTGCATGCTCCTTGGATTCCTGGAAGTCTTCGCCATATTCGATCAGCCTTCCGCCCTGTGCTCGCATGGCGGCATTCTTTTCGGTGCTGTTCCCCTGTGGAACCACGATAAAGGCCGGGACTCCGAACCTGCGCGCAGCAAGCGCCACCGACTGGCCGTGATTACCGCGAGTGGCTGTCACTAACCCGGTGATGTTGTTGTTCTGCTTGAACGATTCCGCTGCGTAGACAACCGCGGTCCTGGCCTTAAATGCCCCGATTGGCGTGTGGTTCTCGTGTTTCACCCACAACTCGGTACCGAGTCGTTCGCTCAGAAGCGGCCAGACCATCTGCGGAGTGGGCGGCATCAGCGAATACACGAGTTCCTGGGCAGCTCTGATTTCTTCGAGCGTGGGCAAAGACATCACATCCGTCAGTAGTTCGGCCATATTCCCTCAAAATTACCAGACTTTGATTCCCGACAGATCGGCGAGACTCAACAAAAGTAGGGAGGCACTTGCTTGCCGCAGAACAAACCAAAAGTGTTCCTTTCCGTTACCCCCGTAATGCCTTTAAACAGGCCTATTACACAAGTATTACAGATGGTCGCGGAAATCCCCTGATAGCTTAGGAACTGGTTTTCTACTTCGAAGACTTCCAGAATGGGGACCCTCGCTTGGACATGCAACTACAAGATCTCGAAAAGGCTCAATCAGCCAAGAACGAAGTCAACTGGATTACGGCCATCTTCATGGCGCTCTTTCATGTCGGGGCCGTGGCCGCGCTGTTCTTCTTCACCTGGAAGGCGCTATTCGTAGCCATCTTCCTGTGGTGGGTTGCGGGCAGCCTTGGGATCGGCATGGCCTATCACAGGTTGTTGACCCATCGAGGCTACAAAACGCACAAGTGGGTGGAGTATTTCCTGACCTTCTGCGCCACCCTGGCGCTCGAGGGTGGCCCGATTTTCTGGGTGGCCACTCATCGCATTCATCACCAGTATTCGGATCAGGAAGGCGATCCGCACTCGCCTATCGACGGCAAGTGGTGGGCGCACATGGGATGGATTCTCATGGGCAGGTCGATGCACCACGACTCGACGACCCTTGCCCGCTACGTCCCTGATCTCGCTAAAGATAAGGTCCACGTGTGGATGACGAAATATCACTACGTTCCGCAGATTATCCTCGGGATTGCGCTGTTCGCGATCGGCGGCTGGTCGTGGCTGCTTTGGGGCACATTCTTCCGCACGGTATTCTTGCTGCATTGCACGTGGCTGGTGAATTCCGCTACGCATTCCTGGGGAACGAGGCGGTTCGCGACGCGCGATCTTTCGACAAACAGCTTATGGGTTGCTTTGCTTACGTTCGGCGAGGGATGGCACAACAACCACCACGCCCATCCGACGTCGGCTGCCCACGGCTTGAAGTGGTATGAAATCGATACCAACTGGTACGGCATCTGGATTCTGCAGAAGCTGGGTCTGGTTTGGGACGTCAAGCGCGTGAGATTGTCCGAGATCCAGCAGGGATTGGTGGCAGCACCGAATGGAAAATTGATCGCGCCGAGCGCTGAGGAATCCTGGGCGACATCTGGCGACTAAGCAACAATTTTTCGACACAGCCCCGGTCATGGCCGGGGCTCTTTCATGCGCCTCACGCAAACCATTTCTCACCCCTGTCGCCATCCTCAATGCGCCGGCTGAAACTGGTTCCTAGACCATTTTAGGTTTTGATGTAGTCCACCGCGGTGTCATCCTGATGGCCTGCGTTTTTTGCGCCACAAAACGGCGCCATCAGCATGACAAAGCGGAAATGGTATATACAGCAATTCCTAAATCGATCTAGTCGCAGCGGCATCAACGCATTAGCGGATCGGCCCGTGTTCACAGCTAGCTTGAGAAGCGCGGTAGAATCACACCCAAAGCACTTATGCGCATCTCGAGCCGTCGCGGGACGATCGTCTTCTTCCTCTGTCTGGGCATCGGCCTGGTTGCGCTGGCCGTCGCCCTCAACGTGGGATGGATCATCCTGAACTGGCGCGAGGGGGTACTACTTTTCTTCGGGATCATCTTCTTTGCTCTCCTTATTGCCGGCATGGTGGTAAACACAATCTTTCTGGTTCGGGAATTGCGCCGGAGTGAGCAGCACGACAGTTTTATCAATGCTGTGACCCACGAACTGAAAACTCCCATCGCGTCGATGCGACTGCATCTGGAAACGCTGCAACGGCGCGAGTTGACCGAGGGAAAGAAGCAGGAGTTTTACCGGGTCATGTTGAGTGACGCTGATCGCCTGACCGAAACGGTAGAACAGGTACTACGCGCGGGACGCGCGGGTGATAGGAAAGCAGGAAAAGAGAAAGCCGCTGTCGATTTCGGCAAGCTGGTTCGCGAATGCATGGAGGCAATCCGCACGAGATATCACCTGCAGCCTGAAGCATTGCGATATGAAGAGGCGTTGAGCAACGGAAACGGCCTGCATGTGAGAGGCAGCGCGGAAGACCTGCGGACTGCGGTATCCAATGTTCTCGACAATGCCGTCAAGTATTCAGGGGAGCAGGTGGACGTGCGGGTGCGCCTGGAGACAGCCGACTCTCGAAAGGTTGTTTTGACCGTCCGCGACCGTGGAGTAGGCATCGCTGCCGATGATCTCAAGAGAATCTTCAAGCGTTTCCACCGGTTGACTCCGCGATCGCTGGCGCATGTAAAGGGAACGGGATTGGGACTCTTCATCGTGAAATCGATTGCCAAGAAGCATGGCGGAACGGCGTTTGCTCTGAGCGAAGGCGAAGGACAGGGCACGACGCTAGTGATCGAACTGCCGAAGCTGGAAACGCCGGCCGCCGACGGCGTGAGGTCCGAAGCGTGAGCCGCGTCCTGGTGGTGGAAGATGAGGCTCATCTGGCGCAAGGGTTGCGGTTCAACCTCGAAGCCGAAGGCTATCAGGCTGAAGTTGTTGGTGATGGCGAAGCAGCCACCGAGAAGATCCTGGCCCGGAAAGAAAAATTCGATCTCGTTGTGCTCGATATTATGCTTCCCGGAAAAGACGGCTTCAGTGTCGTTTCGGAGTTGCGGGCAGCAAGGAATTACGTACCTGTGCTCATGCTGACTGCTCGTGGACGCCCGGAAGATGTGCTCAAAGGCTTTGCTTCAGGAGCGGACGATTATCTGGCGAAGCCGTTCGATCTGTCGATTCTGCTCGCCCGCCTGCAAGGCTTATTGCGTCGGAGCGAGTGGATGAGCGGGGGCCATGCCAGCCAGTCGCAGAACGATGGCCACGAGGTCGGGGACTTTCAGCAGTTTTCTTTCTCCGGCAAGACGATTGATTTCGGAGCTCTGGAATTACGCTCGCGGGGAAACACGATCCATCTGACCTTGATGGAGTCGGAGTTGTTGCGGCACCTCGTTCGACACGACGGCAAGATTGTCTCCCGCAAGGACCTTCTCGAGCAGGTGTGGGGATTGCACGAGGACACTGACACCCGCGCCATCGACAATTTCGTCGTGCGGTTGCGTCGCTATATCGAGGACGATCCGGGGAATCCCCAACATTTGCTGACGGTGCGAGGAGTGGGATACCGGTTTTTCGCCGAGCCAAGGAAAGAAAATCGCGTGTAGGCCCAGTTGAGACTTCCACTGTCGTCTGGGCGAGCCCCCCTTATGCCCTGCACAACTCTGCCAGCAGCGTCTCCCTCCGCTCCACTACCAGACGGTCCATCCTATGCAAGACGACGATGTAGATGGGAAGCGAGATGACCGCGAGCACCAGAAAAAGTGCCGATGCGATCCACAGATTCTTATAAATCCTGGCGATGGCAAACACCGCGACTCCAAATCCCACAATCACGATTTGCATGCCAAAGCTGGCAAGGACCGTGGTCTGCGAAACGTTCTGCCGGCCGAAGGTGGAGAAGTCTCGCTTCTTCGGCGAATAAATAGAGAGCAAATTTCCCGCTGCAAAGTTCAGAGGGGCGGCGAACAAGAGCCCGGCGATTGTCGCCACCGTAACTGCTACGTGCGGTGAGCCGTAGAGATACGTCACGGCGAACCAGGCGAAAATAGTGGTCACGGCCAAGACCGCGGCATGCGTAAGATTCTTTCCCAAGATGATGTGGCGAAACTGAACTGGCGAGGCATAGAAGAACTGCATTCCGCCGCTATCGCCGCCGAAAGTGTTGTAGACGAGATTCGTCAGAATAAGCAGACCGTATGCAGTGGCCCCAGGGAAAGCCGTATCCGGCGTGCGGCTCATCGCGCCCGAATGCCGCATTGCACTCAGCGGGCCAACGCGGATAATCAGCAACATGAAAATCGGCATGATTAACGTCAGCAGCATCGGGCCGCTGCGCGACAGGTAACGGACTTCCTTTTCAAACACTGCTGCGACCGATTGCGAAAATCCGGGAAGATCCCAGCCGAGTCGCATCGGCAGCGCTTGTCGGGTCGTCGGCCGTGCCGCAGTCTCACTCAGATTCTCGCCGCGGAACTGGGCACGGATACGGAGGTGCAAGAAACACCCAATAGCGATCGTTAATGTCGCGAGAAACAACAGCGAGGTGAATCCGACGAAGAAGTGTCCGCCGTCCGCTTGTGCAATCGAGTCAGCCGCAAGACCGGGCGGCAATACCGATTGAACTCTCGCCAGAATCGAGAGATCGCGCAGGAGCTGGGGATGCGATCCGTGAGTGACCTTCTGCATCATGGGGCCGATCATCTGAAAGCTCAACGTGATCAGAATGAAGAGTACGCCCATGATTTCGCGGGTGCGGCGCTGCGCGAGCCAGCGCTCGATCCAGGCAAAGATGGTCTGCATCAACACCAGGTTGAAAAGAGCGAAAGTGACGAGCACAATGCAGGCCCACGGGGAAAGCATCGGGCGAGCCGAGGTGACGCCTATTAAAACTCCAAGCGTTGCAACCGAACCCAGGGCGCTGGCTGGATCCAGGAACCCATATGCCATTCGAACTAGAAAGTAAGAGCGGTATGTCAGGGGAAAGCGAAGCAGTTCCGAGGAGTCCGGATTGTTGGTGAAAGCGGTTGCCATCACAGGAAAGACTTGCCAGAAGAAAAGAATCGTCCAAAGAGGGATCGCCAGAAACGCCGCATTCCCGTGAGAGACGAAATACCACGACATCCCAGTCGTGGCGGCGAATCCCCCGAATCCGCCCAAGGCGAAGGCCGAGGTGACAAGGATGCGCGAAACAAGCTCCATCTTGCCGCGCCTGCTGCGCAAACCGTTCACAAACATTCGCCAACGGAGGCTCGCGATTGCGTTGAGTTGGCTTCCTATTACTTTCGAGTTTTCCATTTTGGAAGAGTTTAATTCTTGCATATCGAGAAATCTTCCGCGGGCCTGGGCCGGAAGCCATTGAGAACGTGGGATTTATTTCAACACTCGATTAACGCTAACGCCAAAGCCGCGAGGCTTCGTGGCGAGTGTGCGTCATATCACGTGAGCCAGTGGGAGCACTCACAGGTTCAGTAGACGACGCATGCAAAGCTGGTAAGTGGTCTGGAGGGAACTGCAAGATGTTTGCGCAGGAGGAAATGCCGTTGTGGGAGCGTGTAATGCATCCGCTCGCGAATGCTTTGGAGGTCGCGTTTGGGTGTCACCACCGAAAATTAAGCCGCGTGTTCACAGTCGATGGTCACAGCTACAAAGTGTGCTGCGAGTGTGGAGCGACATTTCATTACTCTTTGGAGTCGATGTCGATTACGGAAAGGCGAAAAGACGTTTCCGGGTTTTGATACGTTTCGCGTATCCGAGCGTCGTCGAAGTAATTCAGAACGCCGAATGGTTTCGAAAATTTATCTCAGGTCGATGATGTTCTGAGCCTAGCCTAACCACGATAATTCCTGTTCATTCCGACGGGTGCCGCCGACAATGCGCAGGAAAATTTCTTCCAGAGTCAACTTCTCGGGCGACGGTGCACCATCACCCCCCAATCCCGCTGCTCCCTGCGCCTGCACGCCCGCCCGAAGTTCCTCCAGCGATCCTTGGGCGACAAGGTGCCCTTGATGAATGATCGCCACGTGAGTGCAGAGCCGCTCCACAATTTCCAGAACATGTGACGTCAAGAAGATCGTTGCGCCGCGCGCGATCATGCCTTGAAGCATCGACTTCAATGTCCCTGCGGCGATGGCGTCAACGCCTTCAAAGGGTTCATCCAGAAAAAGGATCTTCGGAGCGTGAATCACCGCGGCTGCCATCGCAAGTTTTTTCTGCATGCCATGTGAGTAATCCGTCACAAGCTTTTTTGGCTGATCAGCGAGTTGCATGAATTCCAGCAGTTCAGCGGCACGTTCTGCTGCAGTCTGACGATCAAGGCCATACATGCGTCCGGCAAAGCTGAGGAACTCGGCACCAGTGAGGCGCCCGAAAAGCGCCATCCCTTCGGGGACGACGCCAATTTGTCGCTTCACTTCCACCGGATACGCATCGAGGTCGAGGCCCAGAATGTCGATCTTCCCGGAGCTGGGCGCGAGCAAGCCCGTGAGCATTTTAATTGTTGTGGATTTGCCCGCGCCGTTGGGACCTAGGAAGCCGAAGAATTGTCCGGGAGCGACGCGAAGATTAACGTCTTCGACGGCCACAAGATCACCGAAACGGCGGGTCAATCCTTCGGTTGAAATGGTCGGGCTGGTGCTCATTGAAATAGCGGATCCAGGAAAGAGTGAATCTAGCACAACGCGCGTGGTGTCCGCTGGTGTTCTGGCAAATGTTTGGTCGAGTCTTTCGGGAGGATCCCGAGAAGATCCCACTCAACGCAAAAACTTGGACCACGGGGGACACAGAGGCCCACAGCTGAGCCTCTGTGCCCCCTGTGGTTATTTGCTTTTGGAGCAGTCAGCCACGAGAAAAGTCTGTTGGTTACTGCTTTTTCGAGTCGGCCTTCTTGGCCTGCTCACGTTTCATGTCTTCAGTCCAAGGTGGTACCACGCCGACCATTCGTGCGTAGGCGATCGATTGGCCAAGATGTTCAGCCGTGTGCCGCACGATGAATAGCAGGATTCCCCGCTCAGTGTTCTTGCCTCCGAACCAGTCCATACTTTTTTCAAGATCGGCGTCAGGCATGGCTTTGATAGCCTGTTTCGCATGTGCGAAAGAATCCTTGAGCGTAGCGATAATTTTCGCCTTGTCGGTGCTGGACCTCTCAAGTCCTTTCAAGTCGATTCCCGTCGGAGGCGGCGTGCCCACGAGTTTGTACAGGTTGTAATTCGCTGCGCTGATGTGTAGGAAAACTTCGGCGATGGAGCGTGTGTCGTCCGAAGGACGCCAGGTGTACTTGTCAGCGGGGATTGCTTCGGCAAGCCGGCCCAGTTTGTCTTCCTGGACCATGACTTCCGCCATTACTTCGGAGCGATAGCCAGTGATGCCAGGCGTTCCTTCCTTATACGGATTTACCTGGGCTTCGGCCGTGATTGCGCCGAGAGCGAGCATAGCTAAACATAGAGCGGCAGGTATGCGGTGCATGGGTGTCTCCTCTGAGATCGAGTCGTGGAATTGTAAACCGGGAACAGATTTCAGAACGAGGATTAGACGTGGGAAGTGGCTCCCGGTTTATCGGAAGCGGGTCGTGCGCCACAACGTGATTCCGCACCAGGTCAGCAGCACAAGCATGGCCGCCGTCAGAACCGCCGCCCACTCCATGCTGATTCCAGCGTGTGGCAGCCGAGAAACTGATGCAAGGACAACGAAAAGGGCGGTGGTCCCAAAGATCAACAACCAATCAATGAACGATCTTGGATGTGATACTGAGCCGTAAGACTTACCTTCCATGCCGGCTCGAACATATTCGCGTTCCACTCCGTAACGCTCACCTTCGCGGTGCGCCGCGTCGCGCCAGGAGGAGTGCTCTTTCTCCGTGGCAGATGACAGGGCGATTGCCACAGCACCCGCGGCCATCAATAGAGATCCGCCACCTACCTGCACATACACGGTGCGGCCACCGCCTTGCAGTTCATGAAATACGAAGATTCCCCAAAGCAGTCCCCACAGTTGGTTCGTGTTCGACAGCGGAATCCCCCGGCTGATGCCGACATATTTTGTGGCGTATTGCTGAAAAAGATCGCCGAGCACCCATACGAACCCACCGAGCATGAGCCAGAAGAGCACCGGGCGTGCGCTGCTGAGTTCGCTCCACAACGGCGACGGTCCCCGATAAGTCAGCGCGAGGAACAACATCGTGACCAGCTCGCCGATCGTGAAGAATGTAATGAACGACAGAGGGTTCATCCCAGTGAGATAGGCTTTGCGGTAAGGAATGTACATCGTTCCCCAGAGAATGCCCGCTCCCAACGCCGCGAGAACTCCGAGAGTTGCCTTGCCCGGTGCAGCCTGGTGCGAAGATGCAATCGCCAGCAGCGTCGCACCTGCAAACATGGACAGCGCTCCGCCGATCACGCCAAGCCAGCGTTTCCATCCCGCGTAGTGCAATTCATTAAAGAGAAGGAATCCCCAGAAGATGCCGAGCAGGCTGTTCGTGTTCCACAGAGGAAATGCGATGCTAAGGCCGACATTGCGGATGGCGTAGATCGTGAGAGTGTTGGCAACCGCCCACATGCAACCCGCGAGTATGGCCCAGACAATCAGATGTGGTGCCTGCCGAACGTCGGCATTCAGATGCGCCGTGCCGCGGATGAAAGCTGGGACGCTCCACCGCGCCAGAAACACTCCACACACCATGATCAGCGAAACCGTGATCGGTGAAATATCAGGATTCACCAGTTTGATCGGAGCTTCGGCGCCGCCAAGCCAAGCCCCGGCCGCAAATCCGCAGAAAATTCCCAAAGCCTGCAAGCTGCGAAGGCGGGTGATGTGAACTACTTCAACAGCAGGTGCTTGATCCTGCGCCAGCGGGATGGGGTTGGCGTTCAACGAAGTTTATCCAGGAGCGCGAGTCCACCGAGAAGAACACAGAGCGGAATCCAGAAGTGAACATCAGTGGCGATGGCGCGGAATAGGTTGCGCGAGGAACGGTCAATCGATTCGGACAATGGCGACCTCAACCGGGAGTCTTGAGTCGAAGTCACATCTTAGGGGCGAAGGGCGGCGGAGTCAACGAACGACTGGGTTCTCCTGCGATTGGCGGGAAAAAGCTTTGGACCGCAGAGTGCGCTGGGAACTTCCGCAGAGAACGCTGAGGAAACTGGCTCCCTGCTCGATTTGTTTTCTCAGCGAGCCCTGCGGCAGTTCTCTGCGATCTCGGCGGTAAGAGTTGAAGGAGAAGAACTGGCTCCAGAGTTTCCATTTGAGCAAGAACGCGCAACATTTCATGATTTTCGCTCGGATTTCGCAACAGCGCCAAGCGCACGTCAGATTTCTTTTGACAGCGTTTTGAATCTAGAGAAAGCAAAACGCCCCAGCTCTCGCCAGGGCGTTCGCGGCAGAACTGCAGCTTCTTAGAACAAATTCCAGAGAAACTGGTTGTAGACCTCATGATGGAATTGGACTTCCTGCGCCTTCACGAAGGTTCCCAGCGCACGGGGGCAACGGTCGGCGGAGGCCTCCTTCAGGTCGGCATAACGGCCTTTTACGTCTTCTCCAAGCAGGGCTGTCGTCCATGACGCTTTCTTGAAGTCATCCATGGCCGTATAGATGTTGTCGGGCAGGTAGCGTTCTGCCTGGCGCAGGTTTTTTATCTTTGCCGTCTCGCCATCAAGGCCGGTCTTGAAGATCGATAGCATCACCAGATAGGGGTTGGCGTCTGGAGCCACGGAACGGACTTCGACGCGCATGCTCTTCTCGTTGCCAATCGGAATGCGGATCATCGAGCCGCGGTCCACTGGTGAGGCCTTAATCTGGTTCGGGGCTTCGAAGTGTGGATCGAGGCGGCGATAGGCGTTGACGCTGGCATTCAGCAACAGACAGATGTCATTTCCATGTGTCAAGATGCGGTCAACGAAGGCCCATCCCATCTTGCTGAGCTTTTCTTCGCCCTTCGCATCCCAAAAGAGATTCTTGCCGTTTTCACTGACGGAGACGTTGGTGTGCATGCCGCTTCCATTCACGCCTACGACCGGCTTCGGCAGGAACGATGCGGTCAAGCCCATATTCGTGGCGACCTGACGGCAGATCAATTTGTAAAGCTGGATCTGGTCAGCCGCTGCGACCACCTCGCCATACCCGTAATTGATCTCGAACTGTGAGGGCGCGACTTCCGGGTGGTCCTTCTCGTTCTGGAATCCCATCGAGCGCTGTACCTCAGCAGTGGTATCGATGAAAGTACGCAGGGGGTCCCCGGGCAGCGAGTGATAGTAACCGCCAGTATTGACATACTCGAACCTGCCAGTCTCGTGAAAGTGGCGCTCCGCGTCAGCACCTTTGAAAAGAAAGCCTTCGATCTCATTTGCGGCGTTGAGTGTGTAGCCCTTCTTTTTGTGCAAATCTTCGGCGTAGTTCTTAAGCACGCCGCGAATATCGCCCGAGTACGAAGTGCCGCCTTTGTCGATGACCTCGCCAAACACCAGAACTTTGCCGGAACCGAACACATCGGCCGGGGCCCAATAGAACGCGCCCCAATCGATGCCGAGGCGCAAATCACTCTCGCGCTGTGCCGTGAAGCCGCGAATCGAAGAACCATCGAAGGTCAGGTTGTCCCAGCTCTTGAGCAGGAACTTTTTGTCATAGTCCAACATGTGCAGCCGGCCTTCAAGGTCGCTGAACAGCACCGTGACGGCCTTAATCCGTTTTTCATCGGCCAAGTACTTGGTGCGTTCTTCCCGAATCTTGTCAGGGGCGACACGATTCCTGCGCTGCTCCTTTGCCTTGAGGTTGAGTTCTTCCAGTTCGTCGTACGACAGTGCCAGGAAATTGCGCAGTTCAGTGGACATGGATGTCGATCAGTCTCCTTCGATGTAAGTACGAGATTTGAGCAAAACTACGTCACGAATACTGGGAAGTTGAAATGGCTGGTTTCAACAAGGATTTGGAACTGGGAAGGATAGCGCGAGCAGAATGATCCAGCCAATCGAAAAAGCTGATCTAAGGCATAAAAGCGATTTATTTCGGGAGAGACGATATCGACGCTTCGAGAGTCGGCGCCGCATATGTCGCCGTTACCCATTCACCGACGGGTGATTGGCGTCCGCAATCTGGACAGGAGGTGGTCGGATACCGAGTCAAGCAAAATGGACACTGGGCGCTCGATTCAAACGTATCGAACGATTCTTCGCACCGTCCGCATCGCCAAAAGGCCCCAATTGGCGGCAAGTTCTTGCACGACGGGCAGGCGAGCCCGGAACGGCGCGGTGCCTTGGCAAGACGCAACAGTACACGGGCGTGTTGAAATCCAGCCCAGCAATTCAGCAGAACGAAGAAAGCTAGGGCCCCGAACCAGACGGACCCACGATACAGAGCAAGGGCGATGAATCCGGCCACGCCGATCAGCCCCAGAACGGTTGAAATCATCAGACTGCGTGCACGGCCCAGTACGAACCAAAGTAGCGACCGAAGAATCTGCCCGCCATCCAGCGGATAGATCGGCAGAATGTTGAAAGCCAGTAGGAGGCCATTGATGTAGTACATCGCCTGTAACAGCCGGAAGAGGTCGGGTTGGCTGGAGGGCATCCCTGCAATACGGCTTCCCCGAACTACGACCCACAAAATAGGGAGAAGCACGACGTTGACCAGCGGGCCGGCGGCGATGCTCCAAAGAGTTGCCCCTGGCCGCGGCGGCGGATCCACAAAAGCAACTCCGCCCATCGGCCAAAGCACGATGCGGTTTGCTCTACCCCCGACTTGCCGACAGGCCAACGCGTGGCCGAATTCGTGGATCGTCACAATCACGAACAACGAAATGTACTCGGCAATGTTCCACGCGACCGAGGAATAAGTCCTGAGCCCACCCTGGATTTCATACGCCGCGATCAGGAACCACGACCAATGTAGGAAAACGTCGATTCCTGCAAAGCGAAACAGGCGTATTGATCCTGATCGGCCGGTCGGCATGAACGCAGTCTACTGGATTTTGGGCGAAGTTGCGCCAGCAAGTCGGGCGATTGAGGCTCCGAAGGTAACCGCGATCAGGGAATACTACTGCCGGTGGGCTGAGGCGCCTGCGGCAAGTTCGCGCAAAGTGCTGAGAAATGCCGCCGCACTGCGCGGATCGTTAAGGGCATCTAGCGCGATCGTGGCCGAGAACTGTGGCGATTCGGGACGGAATCGCACCTGCAGAACATCCTGTTGGCGGACCGTCATCAGAGTATTCAGTTCCGGTGTGGAATCTTCTTTCCAATGAGTGCGCGTGGTCAGCACGATCGGGCCTGGTTCGTAGATTTCCCACTGTCGCTCGTCGCGCTGGCGATCGATCACGCCGCGGCTGTGTGCGCACCAACGATGCCGGACAACGTCCAGCCGGAACGTTGGCGACCCGCCCAGGTCGGCCTCGAAAGTCAACGTTTCCTTTTGCTTGTGCACCCGACTCAGGATCCATTGAACTGGCAGGGCCCTGGGACGGAACTTCAGCGTTACATAGGCGTTCTCGAAGCTGCGGGAAGGAAACTGCAGGCGAGCATACAACCGGAAACTGTTCAGCCAGCGAAACTCGACGATGCGGCCTTTACCCGCGCAAGCCGACTGCACCCAGCGAAGGGCCTCAGCCCCGCGGCGCCGGTTGTAGGCGGCGAAAAGGAAATACCAACCTCCGACGGCTACAAGGGCGCAGACGACGTCAACGATTAGAAGGTATGATCCCACAGCCGTCTTCGCTACCCCTCTGATGCCGATGGTACGTCTGAGGTTGCGGAGAGGCAAGTGGAGATTAGTCCCCAGATTGGTAAATTTTTGTTGGCGACTCGGCCTGGCTGTGGAAAATCTGCGGAATGTAGAACGACGGCCTTCGGGCGCCGTCCTATGACGGACAAAGATCCGCCGCACGCGGCCAAGACGATCTGCGGCTCCGGCTACAATACGGCGGTGAGTTTCGTCATCCGCGACTTCGAACCCGAAGATTTTGAGACGCTCTGGCGCATGGATCAGGAATGCTTTCCGCCGGGAATCTCGTATTCCAAGCGGGAACTAAGGGCCTATCTGGGCTATCGCGGTGCGTTTACGCTGGTTGCGGTTGATACGGATTCAAGTGAGCCTCAGGGGTTTATCGTGGCTCAGGGCGGAAATACAGGACACATCATCACAATCGACGTGGTCGCCGGAGCTCGCCGCTTGGGTGTTGGATCCACGCTGATCAACGCGACGGAGGAGCGGTTGCGCGCCAAAGGATGCCGCGCCGTCGATCTTGAAACCGCGGTCGATAACCTGGGTGCGTTGTCGTTCTACAAACGTCACGGTTACAGCGTCATCCGCACTTGGCCTCGCTATTATTCGAACGGGGTGGATGCGCTGGTGCTGGAAAAGTTGCTAAATGGTGCTTGAAGGCACGGGACAGTTGTTGGAGTGCTTCTTTTTCCGCATTCTCAGAGGTAGGTACCAACCCGTCCTCGTGATTCTGCACAAGCAAAAGGCTATTGTTCGCACTCTTGTGCCGGTTGCAGGCTTGTGCATGATCTGCTGCGGCGTGAGTAGACCCTTTGAGGCAGGCAGTCCGGTAGCGAAATATGTCAGCGCTTAGCAGGTTGGCAGCCAGGTTTTCGCTGCATTGTAAGCCAATGCACCGCCATGCTATGGCTGGTCGCCCAACCCAATCTTGCGAATTCCGCGCTCTCCCGCTACTTTCTTAGATCATGAAAGTTGCGATCCAGGGAGAACGAGGTTCGTTCAGTCATGAGGCAGCCGAAAAGATGCTTCCGCGCTGCACCGTTATGCCGTGCATGCGATCCGCCGAGGTCTTTGATCGGGTCGAAAACGGATCAGCGCATGCGGCGGTTATCCCGATCGAAAACACTCTGGCGGGAACTGTAGCTGAGCATGCGGACTTGTTAGTGTCGCGCAACGTGTTTATCCAGGCTGAGTATCTCCTGCGGATCATTCACAATGTGATCGCTGCGCCTGGCGTGAAGTTGAGTTCGCTGCGGCGCGTCTTGTCGCATCCGGTGGCGCTCGATCAGTGCCGGGATTTCTTTCGCCGCCATCCCGGAATAACCTCGGAACCCTTCTATGACACCGCCGGGAGTGTGAAACATGTCATCGCCGAGAATCTGCGAGATGCGGCTGGAATTGCCGGAAGACAAGCGGCCCGGGAATACTCGGGAAAGATTCTGCAGGCGGATATCGAGGACGATAAGCGCAACTTCACGCGCTTCTTTCTGATTCGAAAACTGGGCGGAAGGGCAAAGAAGGGAACCGCTGACTATCGCGGGATGATCCCTCCCGGTGCCAACAAGACTTCCATTGCCTTTCACGTCAAGAACATGCCGGGAGTGCTATTCAAGTCGCTCAGCGTTTTCGCTCTGCGTGATATCAGCCTGAGTAAAATCGAGTCGCGGCCGATGCGTGGACGGCCTTGGGAGTACGTCTTCTACGTCGATTTCCTACGTGGTGACGATGAGGCCGCGCGCAACGCGCTTCATCATCTTGAAGAAGTGGCTCAGTTTGTGAAGATCATGGGAGTTTACAAAGCGGCTTGAACCGGCGAACCTTTCCCGCCGGCTTTCACGTCCAAGTCGTGTCTACTGGGAAAAGGCAGGAGGGATTCATGCTCGAAGTGGGCTCCACTCGCCGCAATTTTCTTCGTCGTACCTCGATCGCCGGTGTCGGGATCCTCAGTCCGCTAGCCGTTGCACAACAGAAACCGGCGGCAAAAGAGAAGGACAACGACAAAGCCGAAGAGATCTCTCCCGCCGAGGATCTCATGCGCGAGCACGGTGTCCTCAACCGCATCCTGCTTATCTACGACCATCACGTCCATCTACTGGCAAGGAAGCGTCCGTTCGACGGGTCTGTCCTGGTCAGCGCCGCCGATATTGTCCGCCACTTCGTCGAGGAGTATCACGAAAAACTTGAAGAAGACTTCTTATTTCCCAGATTTCGCAAGGCGGGCAAGCTGGTCTCTCTGGTGGACACGCTGCAAGCCCAACACAAGGCCGGACGAGACCTGACAGCGAAGATTCGTGAATTGGCGGCGACGGCGTCGTTGAAGTACGTCTCATCCGATAGTGACAAACTCTCCGACGCTCTTCACTCGTTCCTGCGGATGTACCGTCCGCATGAGGCACGGGAAGATACCGTGCTGTTTCCGGCGTTCCGCTCCATCATCTCGCCTCATGAATACGACGCACTGGGAGATGACTTTGAGAAAAAAGAAGACGAACTCTTCGGGGACGAGGGATTCTTCAAGGTCGTCGACCAAGTTGCCGGTCTGGAGAAGAAACTGGGAATCTATGAACTGGCCCAGTTCACCCCCAAAACAGACTGACCCACATCGTCCCCGTACTCCCGTGAGTCACTAGCCAAATTAACGCTTGCAAGGGAAGCGTTCCGGCGTTAGCCTCTGCACCTTGGATAGGTTTCCGATGCTAGATAAGGGAATAAAATCAAGACCTTGCGGGAGTGATTTCGAGGTGCCTGAAACCTTTCCCACAGGGGGATCATCTAAACTTGAGCGAATTACACTCAAGGAGACCCATGAGTCAGCAGATGCCAGTTGAGCGCTCTCCTAAGACAAAGGAAACAAACGACCAAAAGCCATTGCCGGTATTGCCGGTGCGGGACACGGTCTTGTTCCCGCATGCCGTTTTGCCACTTACGGTAGGGCGCGAAAGTTCAGTTCAGTTAATCAATTCGTTAGGCGAGGACAAGACCATCATTGTGGTGGCGCAGCGGGAGGCCCGCGTTGACGCCCCGCAACCAAGCGACCTCTATACGGTGGGCACTTCCGCGGTCGTACATAAAGTCGTCAAGATGCCCAACCAGAGCCTTTTCGTCTTCGCCGAGGGCCTGGAGCGTGTGAAGTTGGGCGAGTTCACGCAGCTCACTCCCTTCATGACCGCCTATTTTTCCGCGCTGCCCGAGGGCGCGACGCCGTTAGCCACTTCTCAGGTCGAAGCTCTGCAGAGGAACGTTCTCACCCTGTTCCAGCAGATCGTGGCGGGATCGCCGACACTGTCCGACGAGCTGTCCACGGTGGCCATGAACATCGACGAGCCGGGACGCCTCGTGGATTTCATCGCGTCCTCACTGCCTTCGCTGTCGACTCCCGACAAGCAAGACACTCTGGAAACTCTCGACGTTCACGTCCGGCTGGAGAAGATCAACCAGCACCTTGCTAAGGAACTGGAGGTCCAGCAACTCCGCAACAAGATCCAGAGCGAAGTGCAGGACCGTGTTCAACAGACGCAGCGCGAATACTACCTGCGCGAGCAGATGAAGGCCATCCAGAAAGAGCTGGGTGAGCAGGATGAGGGCCAACGCGACGTCGAAGACCTGAAAAAGAAGATCGAAGAAGCCGGCATGCCCGACGAGGTGAAAAAAGAAGCCCTGAAAGAATTGGGGCGCTTATCGCGCATGTCGCCGATGGCAGCCGACTATTCCCTGACGCGGAACTACATCGAATGGCTTGCCGTGCTCCCTTGGTCGAAGACCTCGGGTCAGGAAATCGAGATTCCGAAGGCGAAAGAGATTCTCGACGCGGATCACTACGATCTGGAGAAGGTCAAGGACCGTATTCTTGATTACCTTTCCGTGCGCCGTTTGAAGCCGAACATGAAAGGACCAATTCTATGCTTTGTTGGACCTCCGGGCGTCGGCAAGACTTCACTCGGAAAGTCCATCGCGCGGGCCTTGGGTCGCAAGTTTACGCGGCTTTCTCTCGGTGGTGTGCACGACGAAGCGGAGATCCGCGGGCATCGGCGCACGTACATCGGTGCTTTGCCGGGCCAGATCATTCAGGGAATTCGGCGGGCCGAGACCAAAGATCCTGTGTTCATGCTCGACGAAATCGACAAGGTCGGACGCGACTTCCGCGGAGATCCAGCTTCGGCGCTGCTCGAAGCTCTCGATCCCGAGCAGAACTCAACGTTCCGCGATAACTATCTCGACGTGACGTTCGATCTGTCGAAGGTGCTCTTCATCACGACCGCAAATATGCTCGATCCGATTGCCGAGCCTTTGCGCGACCGCATGGAGATCATCGAACTGCAGGGATACACGGAAGAGGAAAAGGTCCACATAGCGTTTCAATACCTGATTCCCCGGCAGATCGATGAAAACGGGATCACAACCGATCAAATCGAATTTCCGGATGAAGCCGTGCGGTACGTGATCCGCCATTACACGCGGGAAGCTGGCGTGCGCAATCTGGAAAGAACGATCGGAACTATTTGCCGCAAGCAGGCCCGTCGTCTGGCGGAGGGCAAGACCGAAAAGCTCGTCGTCAGCAAAGAGATCATTCAGGAATTCCTGGGCGGCATCAAGATCCGTAGCGAAGGCGAAATTGCTGAGCGTACCGAGCGTCCGGGTGTCGCGGTCGGCTTGGCCTGGACTCCTGCGGGCGGTGACGTCTTGTTCGTAGAAGCCAATGCCATGAAGGGCAAGGGTGGATTCACCATGACCGGCCAAATCGGTCAAGTCATGCAAGAGTCGATGCAAGCAGCCTTGACCTGGGTACGTTCGAATGCAGATCGTCTCGGGGTGGCGGAGGATTTCTTTGCAAGCCATGACATCCACATTCACGTTCCGGCTGGTGCCATTCCCAAGGATGGACCCTCGGCGGGCGTGACCATGGCAACGGCCCTGGTTTCACTGCTAAGCAAGCACCGCATCACTCCGCTGGTAGCCATGACAGGTGAGATTACGCTGAGCGGGAACGTGCTTCCGGTTGGCGGAATCAAGGAGAAGGTGCTTGCTGCAAAACGTGCCGGCGTGCGTGACGTGATTCTTCCTGCAGAGAACAAGATGAACGTGGAAGAAGATCTCACGCCTGAGCAACTCGAGAATCTCAACGTGCATTACGTGAAGACTATCGACGAAGCTTTGCAGATCTCACTGCCGCAAGTGGCTGAGAGTACGGCAGCGAAGATTATCCCAGCGGCTCCGCCTAAGGATCCCAAACAGGACTTCCATCCGACAGAACCGATCAAAGAACCAGAGCCGGTTCACGATCGCGTACTGACGCAAGCGTAATCGACTTCATTTTTCAAGGCCAGCGCACTTGTGCGCTGGCCTTTTTCTTTCCTACTGACATCCAGTGAATGCCAGCGTGGCGGCAATCGTGCTCTGTCCGGAAGTGACGGTCAACGGAGCGTTGGTTGTGGTCGAGCTAGTTTGCATTTCTGACGGGCTGCAGTTCGGTGTGCTAGTGCCATCGGTAGTAAATGCTAATGCGTCAATGGTGTAGTTGACTGGGCCTGGGGCCGGTGGGGCTGGTTTTTGGCTGGGTGCTGCCACAAAGGTGCCTACACTCAGATTCAGAGCGGGCACAGACAGTGTGTAGGTGGCGCAATCAGTGTTCGCAGGGCAAGTCGTCCCGCCTGCTGTGGTCACATTCGCCGCCCCATCAGACTGAGTTGCCAGCGGGACCGTTACCAACATTCCCGCACTCATCGGTTGCAGTGCAGAAAGCGTAATGTCCCCCGCCGTAGCCGCTGTCCCAGTGCTCGTGGTGATCTGACCCGTGATCGAACCGGGAGCAGTCGCGGTTCCAGTTTGTGCGACGAGCGGTACTGTTCCGAGCGCATTGCCCGGTTGCACTCCCGTGATCACCGTCGCGCCGTAAGCGACTTGCTTTCCGTTTACAGCGACGGCAACAATGTCATAAGTTCCAGCAGCCACAGGGCAAAACGAAAATGCTCCCGAATTGTCTGCCACTGTCTCCATAATGATGCGGTCGATTCCGGAGGTGTCTTTCTGCTCAAGAGCGACTACCGTCGTTCCTCCCAAAATCGCCTGGCCAGTGATGCTGTCGACGACCGTTCCGTTGATCGACGATGAAGTCAGGGTTACCTCGCCTGCGTGCAAAACAGGCTTGAGCCGGAACTGTCCGTTGCCTTCTGCCACTATGGATTCACATGCGTTGAAGTCGATGTCGAGATCCTTCGTTTCTCCTGCCGAGATCACGAATTGCCCACCCGCCAGTTGCCCCGAGGGGATTTTGATTCCAGTCTGAGCCTGACTCGAAAGAAGCAGTGGCTGCGCGACTTTTGGAGTGGCCGACAGCATCACGCAATTCGCGGTACCGCCGCACACGTTGTTGGCAACGACTGTACTATTGTCGGCTAGGGTAATGCGGATCTGTTCGTACGTTCCCGGTTGCAACGCCGTCGTGGCGCCGAGGGTAGCCAGAAAGCATTGATTGTTTGCCACGCCTAGAAGATCAACCTGCTGCGGATTTTGGGATAGAGACGGAGTCAAATCGATCCAGCCAGCATCATTTTTCCCGGCGTCGGCACTGGAATTAATTTGCACATCGGTGATCGTCACGTAGATGTGACTGAAGGCTCCCTGCGGCCCGGAGCAGGTTGCTGGATCACTGACCCGAACGTTGACGAATGCATTTCCACTGGTGGAAGACGAAGACTTCATGCTGTTGTTGCTGCAACCGGTAAGGACAAGAGCCGAGGCAAGCAGAGCAGCGATCAGTGGGCAATACAACGCAAATTTAGACACGGCAGAACCTGGCCGACATCGGTCGATTTGACAGATAAGGGGGCAGGACTTCGCCGTCCTTGTGGGCGATATTTGCACTCCTCATGCCATTGTTTGCGGATGTGATGTAAGTCATTATAAAAGAAGAGGATGTTTTAATTAAGAAATGCGCCAGGTTAGCCATGCGCAAGCGGAAAACTATGAAGAAGTTTCGCGCCACCGTACAAATTAAGCCGGGGTTACACTAAAAGGTCCATGCGAGTTCGGGTGCTATTTTTCGGAGCCGTGAAGGAATTGACGGGGAAGTCTTGTGAAGACGTTGAAGTGCGCGACGGCGGTTCGGTGCGCGACCTGCTCCAGCACTACGAATCCACCGTCCCTGAACTCAAGACATGGTTTCCGTCGCTAGCTTTAGCCGTGAACCAGCAATATGCCCGTGCGGATACGATCTTAAAGCCGAACGACGAAGTCGCGTTGCTGCCGCCTGTGAGCGGAGGTGCTCCGCAAGCTGCCGAAGCGGCATCCACAACCAGCCGGCCTTATGTGCGAATCGTCCGCGACCGGATCGATCCCGAAGCCGTGCTTTCGGCTCTCAAGCGCGGCGAGGATGGCGCTGCCTTGCTGTTCGAAGGCGTGGTACGGAATCAGACCCGTGGTCGTCGAACCCTATACCTCGATTACGAGGCATACGAACAAATGGCGCTTCAGCAGATGGAGTCACTGGCGGCCCAGTCGTTGAAACAGTTCAATGTGCGCGATGTAGCCATCGTCCATCGACTGGGCAGGCTTGAGATCGGCGAAACCAGTGTGCTTATCGCGGTCGCATCTGCTCATCGCTCTGCCGCATTTGACGCCTGCCGCTGGCTCATCGACACCCTGAAGCGCACCGTTCCTATCTGGAAAAAAGAGTATTTCGTCGACGGTGCTGTTTGGGCTGACGGCGAGCCATTTCCTGAGGAGATTCCGCGGGCGGATTCTTGAGGGGTAGCAGGCAGCCCATGCCTCCACGTCGCATCTAAGTGAACGGCACCCCGGACAGTATAATTCTGTTACCCATCATCCAGAATGATCAAACCCGCCAAGAGCCTGCTTCTGGCAACCTTTCTAACGCTTGCGTGCCATCTATCGGCGCAACAGACTTCGCCATCAGGGAGTTCAGCGTCGCAGACGCAGAAGCAGAATCAGCATCCCTCTGAACCGTCGACCACCCTGAAGGTGGACGTTAACCTGGTCAACGTGTTTGTCACCGTAACCGATCAGCATGGAGCCCCGATCGGCGGATTGACCAAAGAAAACTTCGTCCTGAAAGAGGACGACCACGAGCAGCAAATCAAAGTCTTTGACAAGGAATCGGCTCTCCCACTTTCGATTGCACTCGCGATCGACACAAGTCTGAGCACACGACACGACTTGCCGCTGGAACAAGCTTCTGCCAAGCGATTCGCACATGAAATTCTTCGTCCCATCGATGGTTTATCCGTCTACACGTTCAGCGAAATCGTGAAACAAGTCACCCAGGGCTACACCGCGGATTTGAAGCGAATTGATGAGAGTATCGACCACATCCACCTGGGAGCGGCCACTGCTCTCTTCGATGCAATCTATGAAGCATCGCGCTCACTGGATCGCCGCAAGGGGCGCAAAGTTATCGTGCTCATCACAGACGGCGGAGACACGATCAGCTCCGTCGATTACAAAGAGGCTCTGCGAGCGGCAGAAGAAGCTGAAGCGATTGTTTACTCGATCATCATCGTTCCCATCGAGAGCAGCGCCGGCCGCGAGATCGGCGGCGAGCATGCGCTGATCCAGTTGTCGGAAGACACCGGAGGAAAGTATTACTACGCAACCTCAATCTCGCAACTTGACGAGGCCTTTCACAAAATCAGCGATGAACTGAGAACGCAATATCTGCTGGCCTATTACCCCTCGCAGCGGACTTCGTTTTCAGAATTCCGCAAAATCGAAGTCAAGGTCGCCGGAGTCGAGGGTGCGCAGGATTATCGCGTGCGGCACCGGGCAGGGTATTACACCGTGAAGTCGGAATTCTAGTTTCGGAGTAAATCGCAAAAAGTTGTTATAACTTAAAGAGAGCCAACCTCTACAATCAAAGGTTTGCACCGTTGGAGTCAGGTGGCAGCGCCGTAGTCCGGTGCCGACTCGATATTCCGCAGCTGAAAACTTGGCTTAAGACTTCTTGCATTGATCTAGAAACGGGGGACGGGAGATGCACTTGTTTTCTTCATCTCAAAGGCGAGTCTTAGTTTTGACTCTCCTTCTCGTTGTGAGTGTTTGTTTGGCGGTTCAAGTCTTCGCGCAGTCGACAATGGGGACCGGCAGTATTCAGGGGACGGTTACCAACCAGCTCGGGGCGCCGCAACCCGCAGCGAAGGTCACGATTACCAGCAAGGCGACGGGAGCGGCTCACCAGTTCACCACTTCTTCGACCGGTACGTATTCCTCAGGTCCGCTTCAGCCCGGAAGTTACACAGTCCGCATTGAGTCGGTGGGCTTTAAGACTGTCGCCCTGGCACTTAACGTCGAAGTTGGGATCGCTACTGCCGGCAGCGTAAGGCTTCAACCCGGACCAGCAAATCAGATCGTCGACGTCCAGGGTTCAGAGATGGCCGTCAACACCGAGCAAGCGACGGTCCAGTCGGTACTGACGGCAAACCGGATCACCACATTTCCTGTGAATGGACGCTCCTTTATGGATGCCGCGCAACTGGTGCCCGGGGTTCAGGAGCAAGATGGCAGCACCTTTGATCCGACGAAGAATGGATTCTCCTCGATTTCGTTCTTAAGCAGGTACGGACGTACTGCTCGAATTGTCGTGGATGGGGCGGACATCTCCGATGAGACCGTCGGAACGACGACCCAAAACATCCCGGCCAGCGCCATTCAGGAAGTTAATCTGTCCCAATCACTCCTCGGTGTGACAACCGATCTCACCTCCACGGGAGAGGTAAATCTCACGACGCGCTCCGGTAGCAACGCCCTGCATGGTGAAGGCTTCGGATTATTCCGAGGTGACCAGATTTCGGCGCACCTTCCCGGCTTGATCGCTCCGACTTTTGAGCGGGAGCAATTCGGCGGGCGAATGGGCGGATACATCATCAAGGACAAACTGTTCTGGTTTCTTGCTGGTGAGAGAACCATGCAAGACTTCACCTCCGCGGAGCCATTCAGTCCTCCGTTCAATCTGCTGAATACGAGACTCGCGCAGCCATTTCGAGAATTTGCGGCCGATGGCAGGCTGGATTATTTTTCTCCGCAACACGGTCACGCGTTCCTCCGCTTTATTTTCGATCAGAACAACCAGACTCGACCTTACGGCTCCGCCAGTTCGGTCCAGGCATTCGAAAACGAGAACCATACTCCGTCGGGCACGGTGGGCTATGACTTCACGAAAGGCAATTACAATCACAGCTTTCGCTTTGCATATCTACGGTTCCGCAATGGAATCGTGGATAGCACCGGCACCATCCCCGCGGGCGTCAACAATCCAGTCCCCGGACTGGGCATCAACATCGGAGCATCCGTGGCGGGAAGTTGCTTGCTGAGCGGCGGTGGCGCTTATTGTGGTGGACCAAACTATCTCGCTCCTCAGAACACATTTCAATCTGATTTGCAGTTTCGATATGACGGCAGCCGGGTCTGGGGAGACCACGTCTTACGCTTTGGCGGAACATACAACCGCATTCAAAGCGGTGTCTCGGCAGCGTTCGTAACATTCCCCCAAGCTGGGACGACCAGCATCTGCTTGCCGGCATCTACACCCGGCAATTGCCTGACCAGTTCAGATCCAACTGCGTATCCGGCCCAATCTGTTTTCTTGGGCAATGGCATCGGCTTCTCCACTGCGAACTCGGCCTTCGGCATGCCCGGCGGCGGATTAGGTCCCGACAATCGGATCGAGTTGTACGTTGGCGATACATGGAAGGTGAAACCGACTCTTACTTTGACGTATGGCCTACGCTACGTGCGCGACACTGGACGCGTCGATACCGGCCTCGGCCCGGAACCAGCTCTGAATCTTTGGCAACCAGGACTCGGGGCTCAGGTTCGCACGCCCAGTACCAACTTCGCACCGCAGTTTGGTTTTGTGTGGGATGCCAGCGGAGCTGGAAAGACCGTGGTGCGCGGCGGCGCCGGACTCTACTATGAGAACTCAATTTGGAATAACGTTTTATTTGACAGTCCGGCACGCCTGAAGCAAGGAACCTTCGCTTACACTCCGCAGGTCTGCTCCGCTGGAGTTCCCAGCCCATTCACGTGGCCAACAAATCCGGGCGGAGTAGGAACATCAATCGCGAATGGTGCCGGAGTAGTCGTTACGGGTACGAACCAGGTGCAACCCACGTTCTGCGGAGGAGCGATTTCTGCGGTTGCCAGTCAGATTCTGGCGCTGAGCAGTGCTTTTCAGGGCGCGGCCGCATCCGCCGGTGCACAGCCCAACCCAAATTTCGTCGGTACTTCACTGAATGCTGCCAACGCAAACGGTTTCGACCTCTTCGCTCCCAACTACCGCACACCGCGCTCATGGCAAATGAATTTTGGTTTTGAGCACGAGTTCCGGCCAGGAACCGTCCTCAGCCTCGACTTGGTTCGAAATGTTGGTCTTCATTTTCTCTTGGGCATTGATCAGAACCACAGCGGAGCGGCACGCTCTTACAACATGACCAATGCGTTGGCTGCCCGTGATCGAGCCCAGTTAGCGAATGGTTGCTCCCAGGGAATTAATCAGGCGAACTGCATGGTTCTGCGACTGGGGCAAGCCGGAGCCCAGGCAGCATATTCCACCCAAGGTCTCGATTCGAACATTGCAGTGACGGGCGGAGCGCCATGCAGTTTCTGCGCTTTCCCCGGAGTGACACCGGGTGGCCAGAACAGTGCCGGCAATGGCGGCGGAAATGGTTCGCTTGGCGCGCTCGATATGCTGGAGCCTGTCGGTCGCTCAGTGTACAACGGACTTCAACTTAAGTTGACGCAGAACGTGCTCCATCCCTACCGGTTTGTAAAGCACACGAATCTAGTGCTTGCCTATTCATGGTCGAAGTTCGTCAGTCAGGCACAAGATCAGGATTTCATTAACCTGGCGACCGACAACGACAATGCTCTTCGCTTCACCGGACCGAACGCTCTGGATCGCAGACATCAAGTCTCGTTTGGCGCTACCTTCGATCTTCCGTTCTACGCCCGATTGAGCGTGATCGGCCATTTCTACAGCCCGCTCCCCCAGAACCTCCTGCTACCCGAACTGACCAACGGCGGCGAAATTTTCGCGACCGACTGGGTGGGTTCAGGTCTCGGTTCGGGGGCTTCTCCTGAGCCAGTCCCTGGAACACAGATTGGACAATTCATGCGCGGAACAGACGCCACCAATCTGCAACGAGTGCTCAGCGAATACAATACGCATTTTGCCGGCACTCTCACTCCTGCTGGCCATTGCCTCGCAGGCGACGGACAGTGTCCCGGATCTGGACCCGTGCCAGTCATGTCGCTGGCGGACATGAGTGCCCTTGGCTGGGTGATGCCGCAGCTCGCATCGGTGCCGCCCGACGCGCAGAACTTCCCGTGGCTGAAAACCATGGACATCAAGGCAGCCTGGCCGATCAAGATCCGCGAGCGAGTAACCGTTGAACCGAGCGCAGCTATTTTTAACGTGTTCAACTTCGCGAACTCGTTCATGCCCGGCAATCTTCCGCTGGCATCTTTGCTACCTGGCGGAGCGAACCAGACTTTGGCGCCCAATGCTGTCGGTGGCGTAACTGGGGCCAGTATCATGCCATTCCGTGCCAACTTCCAATCGGGGACCTACGCACTGGGTGTACCTCGGCAGATTGAGTTTGGGTTGCGAGTCGAGTTCTAAGCGGTTCAGGAAATAGTGTGATCCGTCTTCCGTTGCCCTAGAGTCGTGTCTTGCTGAGCGTAGCCGGAGTGAAGCGAAGCGGAACTCCGGCGCAGTCGAAGCATCCCTACCGTGGAACAACAGGTGGCGGACTAGGAGAGTGATTAGCCTGCGGCATGCGGTGGTCACGACTAGGCCAAGGAAGGCAGGGAGGAAAAATGCTAACGGCCGCTGCACCGTGTACCTCCTGCGGAAATGTTTCCTATTGTGGCGCCGCGCATTAGCGCTGATCATCCTGTGCAGAGCGACCACAGGAGCGCATTGTGTACAATGCCTGCATGTCGTTTCGCGCTCCGCACGGAAATCCCAATACCAAACGCGGGCGGACACCTCCGCCGGAAGATACCTTCGAGGAAGCCGCCTTCCTCAAAGCGCTTGGTGAAAAGCAGAAACTCGTATCGCTGAAACTGATGGATGGCCAGACCGTCCAAGGTTGGATTGAGTACTACGACAAGAACATGGTGCGACTGACGCGCCAGGACGGCCCGAACCTTTTCATCTTCAAGCACGAGATCATGTACATCGCCGAAGACGTGGGAAAAAAGAAATAAGGCACGTCTCGATCTTCTACTCCGACTCGGCGTGCACGCTCCATCAGTATCGGACTAATTGCTCCAGCGATGTCGTACAAAATCACTGGAAGCACACTGAAAACATGCAATCAACTTCAGAACAATCTACGGGCTTTCTCGGCACAATGACGACAATCGCTCGCGAAGCGGGCGCGTTGCTGATCCAGTATTTCCACCAGGGCCTCAAGATCGAATACAAGGGCGACGCTGACCTGGTGACAGCCGCCGATCGTGGCTCCGAAGCGCTCATCCGCGAACGCATCAAAAAGTCTTTCCCCTCGCACGATGTTTTAGGGGAAGAGCAGGGACTGAACGATCAGGGCGGTGATTATCGTTGGTACGTCGATCCGCTGGACGGCACCACGAATTTCGCGCACGGGTATCCCGTATTTTGCGTCTCCATGGCACTGGAGCATCGTGCTGCAGGTAAGCCACAGCGGATTGCAGGCGTGGTTTACGATCCGACGCGCGACGAGATTTTCACCGCGGAACTCGGCAAGGGAGCGCAATTGAATGGCAAGTCCATTTCTGTATCAAAAACAAACCAGTTGAAAGAGTCTCTGGTCGCCACCGGTTTCCCCAGTCACAAGCGACATAAGAATCCCAACATTTTCTTCTATCATCAGATCACTTTGCGCACTCACGGTGTGAGGCGTGCAGGTTCCGCCGCGCTCGATTTGTGCAACGTAGCATGCGGCCGCTTCGACGGCTTTTGGGAATTCAATCTCAATCCCTGGGATACCGCTGCCGGGGCCCTGATCGTCGAGGAAGCCGGAGGCAAGGTCAGCCGCTTTGACGGATCAGCATTTCAGCTCGATAGTAAAGAAACGCTGGCGTCGAACGGTTCCATTCACGACGCGCTCGTGCAGGAGTTTCAGGAGATCTTTGCAGGCCGTGACCTCGATCCTCTGCCCGATCCGCGGGTTTATCACCGCTAAGACCGAACCCTCTATCCATGTGCTCCCAGCGTTACAATGAAGCATGTGGGGAAGCTGGCTCTGCTCCGGCGACAAATCTACGAAAGCCTCAGGTTCACTGTGATTAACTCACTTCTGGAACGCAAGATCGAAAAGCGGCCGGACAAAGTCCGTTTGCACGGACGCATCCTTTTTCTCACCGAAGACCCTGAACTCATCAAACGCCAGCTCGCGGGCGAAGACCTGCCTTGGGACACGAAGAATCCAGCTAGCAATCCCAAGCTGCGCGACGACATTTCAACCGATGAGATTACTCCCGCGCACTATTGCTTTTACTTTGACGAAACGCTGGGCGAGATTCCTTATCTCGGGCTGAAGTGCGGGAGCGTCACTCCGATCGGACGGAGCGACGTAAAACGCGGCGGATTTGTTTGCGCCGTGAGTGGGAAGCGGCGCGGCAAAGGATCGAGCCGCGAACAGTCTCCCTATGCCGAGATGTGTGCCGGCATTCGCGTGGTCATCGCCGAGAACATCGAGCGCATTTACAAGCAGAATTGTCAGAACCTGGGTTTGCTGACCTCGACGAATTTTTCGTTGATCGATCGCATTCGCAAGGGAGAAGAGATCGCGCTCAGCGAGTTCACCGTTGGTGAGGACGAAATCACCCGCCAGGTGATCGAGTATGGTGGACTGTTTCCATTCAATGTTGCGAGGATGCAACGCAAAGTCTTCCTGCCGCCGATCAAGGCTGTGCGTGAAACCGCACGCCCTATGACTCTCGCTGAAAAGATTTTCGCGCGGCACATGATCAACGAGAAAGGGGAAGTAGGAGTTCCCTCCGTCCAACCCGGCGATACCGGATTCGCCCGTGCCGACCTCCGCTTCAGCCACGAATATGTCACACCAATGGCGGCGATTTTCTTCGAGCACTATGTCGGCAAAGACGCCAAGGTGAATGAGCCGTCGACGATTCTGTTTTTCCGTGACCATCTGACCTTCCTCGACGAGGTCATATCCGAAGAAAAGAAGAAGCTCGGCCTTCTCGACCTCGCCACACAGCTGAAACTCAAGCAGCAGGACTTCGCAAAGAAGCAGGGAATTCGTCTGCATGGAGAACTGACCGACCGTAAAGGCTCCGAAGGTATCTGTCACTCGATCGTCCTCGAGAGCTACGCCCTTCCGGGCCAGTTGAATATCGGCTCCGATTCCCATACACCTCACGTGGGTGCGATCGGATGCGTCGCCTTTGGCATCGGCACGACCGACGTGTTCAACTCTTGGATCACAAAAGATGTTCGTGTGAAAGTGCCGGAGTCGGTAAAGGTCGTGGTTCGCGGCAAAAAGCATGCCAACGTGACCGCCAAAGACTTCATCCTGAAGATTCTGAGTCTCGACTACGTTCGCAGCGGTAAGGCCCTGGCCAAAGTCATGGAGTACGCCGGTGAAGCCATCGAGGAGTTGAGTGTCGATGAGCGCGCCACTATGACCAACATGGCCGCCGAGATCGGTGGTTTTACCGGGATCGTTGCTCCCGATCAGAAAGCCGTTGATTTTCTCGTTGAGCGTCGCGGCGTCGATCGAAAAAAGGCGGAAGGCATGGTCGAAGGACTATACAGCGATCCCGATGCGCAGTACGCGCACGTCATCGAACTCGACGCCGCCGAAATCACCCCGATGGTCGCTACTCCCGGCGATCCCGGAAACGGCAAGTATGTTCGCGACCTGATTACGCCGGTGCCGGTAGAGATCGCCTACGGCGGCACCTGCACTGCCGGGAAGAACGAAGACATGGATATGTACGCGCTCGTTCTTGCCGATGCGTTGAAACACGGTAAGCATATCGCCGACTCCACGAAGTTCTACATTCAATTTGGTTCCCAGGAGACGCGTGACTATTGCATTCGGCGCGGATATCTCGAGATTTTCCAAAAAGCCGGTGCGCAGGTCATCGAGCCCAGTTGTGGAGCCTGCATCAATGCCGGCCCGGGAGTCTCTACTCGTCCCGATCAGGTCGTGATCAGCGCACAAAACCGTAACTTCCCCGGACGCAGCGGACCCGGACAGATGTACCTGGCTTCTCCTCTTACAGTGGCAGCGAGCGCCGTGGCTGGCTACATCGTCGAATACGAGCCCAGCGAGAAGAAAGAACTGGTCGGCGCCTAGGAACTAGTGGTTCCGTCGCTGTTAGACAATGTCCGAGGACCTGCTAACCGGCATTCCCCTCGCGCGTCTGTTTTGCAAGGAGGACGCCATGAACTACTCCCGCTTAGTCCTGATTCCCCTGGTCATTCTCATCGGCAGCGTAGGAGCGCCAGCCTTTCAGCCAACATCCACTCTTGCCATACCCACCGGATCGGTCACATTCGCGGGTGAAATGCTCCAGCCGCGCTCCGGCCACACCGCAACGCTGCTGCCGGATGGCCGAGTTTTGATCGCGGGCGGCATGCGCCGCAACCAGGATTTCTACAAGGCTGCTGAACTCTACGATCCGTCCACCGGGAAATTTCAATCGACAGGCGAGATGAGTATCGGACGGGTGGGCCAGATTGCCGTTCTTCTCAGCACGGGGAAGGTACTGATTGCCGGTGGCTGGGTCGGCAACGGAGGCACGGATTCCGCTGAGGTGTACGACCCCTCGACGGGAAAATTCACGACGATCTCGAAGATGACCATACGCCGAGGCAGGCCCAGTGCAACGGTGCTCACCAACGGAGATGTGCTCATCGCCGGAGGGGAAGAGCGCGATAACGAATCCCTGGCCTCCGCCGAGATTTTCCATGTGAAGACGCTCTCCTTCCAAACTACTGGCTCGATGCATAACGCGCGTATCTCGCACACCGCCACGCTGCTCGATGACGGTCGCGTACTGATCGCTGGCGGCTATGCGGATAGCGTCTCTTCCTCCGCAGAAATCTACGATCCGAAGACTGGTTCCTTTACTGAGACAGGAAGCCTGCACACGGCACGCTGCAAACACACTGCGGGTTTGCTGCCCGATGGAAAAGTTCTCATTGCGGGTGGATCTGATAGTCGCGGCTGGAATGGAAATCTGAGTTCGGTGGAGATTTATGAGCCAAAGACTGGGAAGTTTACACCCGGCTCGCCACTCAATGACAGCCGCTTCAAATTGCCGGATGAAGCGGTGCGCTTATCGTCTGGAAAGCTCTTGGTGGCAGGCGGAAGTAAAGATGTCGAGATTTACGATCCGACTTCTGGAAAGTTTCTGGTTGCTCAAGGCCAGATCAGCGACGCATGGCACTTCATGACCGAAACCAGACTCAAGGATGGATGGGTTCTGTTGGCCGGTGGCTACGCGAACAGTGATCAGGCGACTGCCGAAACTTGGATCTACAAACCTTGATTTCGGCCTCGAAGATCGTTCTCTAATTACCTTTTCCGACGGCTTGGGTGAGCTTCTTCTTCAATTCGTTCAAGGCGGGAAACGAATTCGGAGCCATTAATGTCCGTTCTGGAGCCTGCTGTCCGCCCGCCCGCGAACTGGCCAGCATTTCAATTGCAGGACCAACCAGGGGAGGCGAAAAGATCGTCGCAGTCAGACGTCCCTGACGAACCCAGGCCTGTCCAGCTTTTGGAACCCCATCGCAGCCGGTGATCGGCAGGCTCAGCCAACCGTCTCGCTCCTGCAGATCGCCAATTTCTTCAAACGCATGCCGGGCGCCAATCGCCATGTCGTCGTTCTGGCACACGATCATTCCGATGTGCATTTCGCGCGACGTGCTTAATGCTAGCCACGACTTCACCGCGTTGTATCCGCTTCTCTGCGTCCAGTCGCCTTTCAGGTTTTTTGTGGCGATCTTCTGAGGTTTGGTCGACATCATGCCCTTGGTCCGCAGGCGGGAGACGTCCCGTCCTCCTGGGCCCTCGATGTAGAGCACATTTCCTTCTTCGCCCAGGATCGCAGCCATCTGCTGTCCCTGGATCTTACCGACCGCCTCGTGATCCGACATGACCGAAAAAACAGGCACCATCGAATGTTGCCGCAACTGCGACAAGTAATCGACGTGCGAGTTGATTACAACCCATGCGATCCCCGCGGAAACGGCTGCCTTCGCAACTTGCGGCATGCCAGTGCCAACCGGCTCGACCAGAATCGCGTCCGGGCGCTTTGCGGGCTCCTGGATGAATTGCAGGATCTGTTGTGTCTGTTGGACGGCGTCGTTGTTCGCGTAAATGATTTGCACACGCGCGCCGACCTTCTGCGCTGCCAGTTGGGCCGATGCTGCTTGCTCCAGTTGATAGTCGTTTTGCTCGGTGATGAGGGACACCAAGAGGTTGAGCTTTTCCATGGAATGGGACCCGTTGATCCGCAGTTAAACGTTCAACTCGCTTCAAACATTAATGCACTTTAACGTACCCATCTTCTAGGTAACTTTAGTTTCTTTTGGAGAGCCTTCTGAGCTCTCTATGACAGATTCGGGATTTACGTTTGTGGACATTGACCGTGCTTGATTTGCGTCAACCGGGATCCATGTAACTGGTTGAAAAGGAGCAAGATGGTTGAAATGAGCCAGTCCGATTCTCGAAACTTTTCATGCCGCCAGCTGTTCCAATACGTAGAGAGTTCGAGATCCGGAGCTCCAGAAGGATCGGAGAAGCTGGATCAGGAGGGGAATATGCGTTACGTGAAATATCTGGCGTTACTGACGGTGTTGATGGTTCCGCTGGCGTATTCGCAGGCGCAGGTGAGAGTCGGAGTAGGAGTTGGGTTCGGTGGAGTTGGCGTCGCCGTAGGCCCCGCGTACGTGGCTGGGCCACCGGTATGCGCTTACGGCTACTACAACTATTATCCGTACGCGTGTGCTCCGTACGGATACTACGCACCGAGCTATTTTGTTGACGGCGTCTTCATCGGCGCTGGACCGTGGTATCACTGGGGTCATCCAGCTTGGTTCTGGAATCGTGGCTACTATGGCCGCGGATACGTCGGCCGCGACTGGGATCATGATCGCTGGGC
>DATFQQ010000425.1:0-8124 GCA_035264195.1 Candidatus Sulfotelmatobacter sp.
GAGCTTATAGTAGACCGAATCATCAGCAGTGCAAAGCTGAGGAGAAATAAAAACCACGAAGGGCACGAAGATGACGAAGGAACAAAAGAAATTAATAAGACTTCCCTCGCGCCAAGGTCGCTAAGGGCGCCAATTCTGGGAATTCATTTTGAATTATTCTTTGCATACTTTGCGTCTTTGCGCGAAAATTTCCTTCGTGTTCTTCGTGTGCTTTGTGGTGAGATTGAGGTTTTCATGCTCAGCAAGTTTGCACATACCGATGACCACCCAGGATTGAGTGAGCTTGATCTTAAAAGCCGAGTCAGCGCGCATACCGTCGCTGAGACACGGAGCATGTCATGTCGCGGAGCAGCAATCTCGATTATCTAAGAAGAGTTCTCAGCGGGACAATCAACTCAATGGATAAGTCTCCATTCAATTTCCCTTTTCCGATTATGAAGACTTTGGGACTCAAGCTCGTTAACGTCGGTGAAGGCACCGCTTCCTTCGAGATGGAAGCTAAGACCGAGTTCCATTCGAATCCCATGGGAACGATTCATGGCGGAGTCCTTTGTGATATTGCCGATGCGGCGATTGGCACAGCTCATTTCACAACTGTTGCAGATGGAGAGAGCTTCACCAGTATCGATTTGCAGATCAATTTCTTTCGACCCGTTTGGAACGAGCGGCTTAAAGCGGTTGCTCGGCCTGTTCATAGAGGAAGAACGATAAGTCGCTATGTTTGCGACATCACCAGGGCGGACGGAAAGTTAGTCGCGCAGGTCACGAGCACGATTCTCACTCTTCGAGGCGAAGCGGCCCAAGGGAGATGAGTACCGAAATGATCTGAAAGGCATCCGAGCGCAGATTGTAACGGGGATGAACCAATGAGAATTGGTGAATGGCCGCGGCTGCATAAGAGAACATTCAAGAAGGAAGACTCACAGAGGAGCCAGAGCCAATGATCGACACGGCAGTTATTCTCAAACGGTTTGAGGAACCCGACGAAGTTCGCACCTTTGACAAGGGTAGGTTTGAAATCGTGCGCATCGCCGGCATGACTATGGGCCGCGCCACCTATGAGCCAGGGTGGAAATGGTCTGAGCACGTCGGAAGGGCGGCCGGCCAGACGCATTGCTGCGTTGAGCACCTCGGCTTGGTCGTTTCGGGACACGCGACGGCGGCGATGCAAAACGGCATCGTTTACGATTTAACGGCTGGCACCCTGTTCTACATCCCGGCGGAGCCGCACGATAGTTGGGTTGTGGGCGACCAGCCTTACATATCGCTCCATTTCATCGGCGCCGACAAATACACAAGATGACCAGTCGCATCCAAACTACAATTTCAGTTCGGCATGTCTCAATCTCAATTGAAAAAACTTTCAGTGAAACCTGTTCGAGATTTGAATCGCGCATATGCTATGCTTCTGACATTGATTGATAAGCGGCCCGTTTATGGCAAACGCCAGAAGATCACCGAACCGCCCGATTCAGGCCTTTCCAACATCGCTGTCGTCCCTGCAAACCCTGCCCAGCGAGGCGCTGCTGGATGCGCTGAAGATGATGTTCATCGGCGCATCCCTGAACGAAGTTCTGACGAGTATCACGCGCCTGATCGAAGCCCACAGTGAGGGGATGTTGTGCTCGATTTTCCTGCTCGACGAAGACGGGCTTCACCTGCGATATGGCGCTGCAGCAAACCTGCCCCAAGCGTACCAAGCAGCAACGGATGGAGTGTGTATTGGTCCTAATGTCGGATCGTGCGGCGCAGCCGCTTACCTTCGGCAGCCGGTTTTTATCTCTGACATGCTTTCTCACCCGAACTGGGAGGGTTTTAGAGACGTTGTCTTGCAGAGTGGGTTGCGCGCTGCGTGGTCAACCCCCATCCTGTCGCACGATGGCAAAGTGCTGGGTACCTTTTGCATGTACTACCGCGAAGTTCGGCAGCCGGTGACGGATGAAATTCAGTTAATCGATTACGCAAGCCGCATTGCCGCAACCGCCATCGAGCGAAAGCGCGCGGAGGAGAAACTCCGGCAAGACGAGCGCGACCTTCGCCGGATTACCGATGCCATACCGCACACTATTGTTATCCAGGACCCGGACGGCACTCCGGTCTACGCGAACCAGGCAGTGCTCGATTATACCGGCCTCACCATGGAGGACGTGATCACCTCGGACTTTCGCGCACGGATCTTTCATCCGGAGGATCTAGAGAGGCTGCGGGAGGAGCGCCGGGCGGCCCTTGCACGCGGTCTCCCGTTTGAAATCGAACAACGAGCGCTAAGGAAGGATGGACAGTACCGTTGGTTCCTCATCCGTTACAACCCGTTCCGAGACGAACAGGGACGCCTCGTGCGTTGGTATGCAACGGGAACCGACATCGAAGACCGTAAGCAGGCTGAAGAGAGAATTCGAAATGAGAACTTGGCGTTACGCGAGGAGATCGATCGCGCTTCGATGTTTGAGGAAATCGTTGGCTCGTCCGAAGGACTGCGCGAAGTAGTGGCTCAAATCGCAAAAGTGGCACCAACGGATTCCACAGTTCTTATCCTAGGTGAGACCGGAACGGGAAAGGAACTCATCGCGCGCGCCATTCACAAGCGGTCGAAGCGTTTGGCCCGGGCGTTTATTCGGGTAAACTGCGCAGCAATTCCGCCTTCGCTCATCTCCTCCGAGCTGTTCGGTCATGAGAAGGGAGCTTTCACCGGCGCGCTCCAGCGACGCCTGGGCCGTTTCGAGCTTGCCGACGGGGGCACCATTTTCCTCGATGAAATCGGCGACCTTCCCACGGACACCCAGAATGCGTTATTGCGCGTGCTGCAAGAGCGCGAGTTCGAGCGCGTCGGTGGAACTCAAACGATCCGCGTTAACGTGCGGGTAATTGCCGCCACCAATCGCGACTTGAAGGCGGCCATGACTACCGGCACGTTCCGGAGCGATCTATTTTATCGGCTCAACGTGTTTCCCATCGAGGTTCCTCCGCTGCGTGAACGAAGAGAAGACATTCCCCTGCTGGTCGAGTACTTCGTTGGTCGCTATGCAAGGAATGCGGGAAAGAAAATACGGGGCGTAAACAGGAAGACTCTGGACCTGCTTCAGTTGTACCCCTGGCCAGGTAACATTCGAGAATTACAAAATGTGATTGAGCGGGCGATCATCGTCTGCGAAACCGAAAATTTATCTATCGATAAGAGCTGGCTCTCTTGGGAGTTTGATACGACGCAGCCGGTAAACCAGCTGTCGTCAAAAAAGCCACTGACTCGCGTGAAAGAAATGATTGAGGCTGCATTGGCTGAAACCGAAGGCCGAGTCTCGGGACCCTCGGGTGCGGCAGCCAAGCTCGGTATTCCGCCATCGACTCTGGAATCAAAGATTAGGACACTGAAGATCAACAAGTATCGCTTCAAGAGCGTCTAGCTACTGAAAACCTTCCCGCCGAAACTCCGCCATCTTTCGCTCGCGAAAATCTCGCAAATTCGCGAATAATTCGCGAATTTGTCATGAGTGAACCAAAGAGTTTTCCATGACTTACGCTTGGCGTGCCCATTGCTCAGGGTCAAGCAGCGCAGAAATGTTTGCAGAATTGGTACGACAACGGAAGGAAATAAGATGAAAGCTATGCGGTTTGCTCGTTTCGGTGACCGGGAAGTTTTCGAGTCGATGCGGGAGCCGGTCGGCGATTTTTAGTCGGAGCGAAGGCGTCGTCGCAACCATGAAATGTCTTCGAACAGCCGTGAATCAGCGAGTTACCTGACATCAACGGAAAATATCCGGCACATATGATGATGCGACAAAATGAGTGGGCCGTGATTCTGGCCGGTGGAGACGGAGCCAGGCTAAAAGCGCTGACGAGAAAAATTACAGGTGACGAACGGCCCAAGCAGTTCTGTTGTATCTTGGAAGGAAAGACTCTGCTCGAACAAACACGGCGCCGGATCGCCCTGCAGATCAGTCCCGAACGAACCTTCTTTGTCATCAACGGTCAGCACAAGTCTTATTACGAGCTGATCCTAGCGGACACTCCAACCAGCCGCCTCGTTGTTCAGCCGAGTAACCGTGGAACCACCCCCGCTATCCTCTATAGCCTTCTCCGCATCGCGGCAGTCGACTCCGAAGCGCTGGTGGCTTTTTTTCCATCCGACCATTACATCTCAGATGAGCATCGATTTATGCGCCATATCCGGGTTGCTTTCGACGCAGTGCGCGCGCGGCCGGAAATGATTGCTCTATTAGGTATTCACCCACTGAGTCCTGAAGTGGAATACGGCTGGATTGAACCCTCCGAGCCGATTCTGACGATTGGAGGGGAGAGCTTGATGGGTGTGAGCCGCTTTTGGGAAAAGCCGGATTACGCGCTTGCCAAAATACTTCGAGCGCGAGGCTGCTTGTGGAACAGTTTTGTGATGGTCACACCCGTACGCGCGCTTTTGAATACTATTCAGGGTGCTGTTGGAGAAATTTATAGCGCCTTCTCACAGTTGCACCCGTTGCTCGGCACGGGCGCCGAGAGCCAAGCTGCAACCGGGCTTTACCAACATCTCAAGGACTCAAACTTTTCCTACGAAGTACTCGCCTTGTGGCCTGAGCGATTTGCCGTGATCAAGGTCGATGGAGTCATGTGGAGCGACCTCGGCGAACCGCAGCGCGTGATGGCGTTGAGCAAGCGTATCGAGGAGAGCAGGGTAAGGGTGAACGGCTAGTGTAGGGGTCTTAAAATCTGTTCCGAAGGAGGAACAAACTATGCAAATCGGCATGATTGATCTTGGAAGGATGGGCCCGGACATGGCCCGTCCGGCGGCGTCGGCAGTTTGGCCGTCCAAATCGCCAAGATCCTTGGAGCAAGGCTCGTCATTGCGGTGGACGGGCCTCTGCGATTCTCGACATACCAGCGGTCGCGGAAATCCAAGATGACATTCAAGATTGAAAAAAATTCCGCTGGGCAAAAAACGACTATGCGGTTGATTGGCCAAATTCAGTCGGAGTATATCGAGGAGTTGAAGGCACAAATAGAGGGCAGCGGACCTGGGATTGTGTTGGATCTGGACGAGGTGACTCTCGTGGACGTGGAGGTAGTGCGCTTCCTCGGCGATTGTGAGGCCGCAGGTATTGCCGTCCTCCATTGCCCATCCTATATCCGGGAGTGGATCTCGCGGGAACAGCGGCAATAGCGAACAAACGGAATTACGGAATTAAGGAGGAGATTCAAATGGCAGGCACATACAAAGCAGTGGAAGTCTCAACACCGGGCAAGCTTCGAGTAGTGGAACGGCCAGTCTCTGAACCCTGGAGCAGGTCAAGTTCGAATTCGGGTGAAGCATGCGGAATCTGTCACACCGATTATGGCCATGGTCACCGAAGCCGCAAGCTGATCGGCGGCGGAGCCGATCGGGGTAAGTTAGACTCAACTTACCTTTGGTGCGCTCGATTGAAGGCACTGTGACCGGCATGGCAATCGACGAAGAACAGATGTGCCAAGAGAGGGAGGTCGTCAGACCATGAAAGCGATTCAATATAACCGCTTCGGCGGGCCCGAGGTCCTCGAATATGTTGACGTGCCAGTTCCTTCACTAGGCGCCGGCGAGGTTCTCATTGAGACGACGGCTGTCGGAGTCAATTTCCCGGACATCCGCGAGCGCCTGGGCATCTATAATCAGAAGGAAACGCGCGTCGGCGGCGTCACGCTGCCGCAGATCGGTGGAGTTCAGGTGGTCGGCAAGGCTGTGGACACTGGATCCGGCGTAAGCGCGGATTTGCGTGGCCGTAAGGTGATGGCGATTATGATTAAGGGCGCCTATGCCCAGTTCGCGGTAGCCCAGGCGATCATGACTGTCACTCTGGCCGATGACGCGGACGATGTGGTCATGGCCAGTCTGCCAATGCAGGGCACCACGGCCTATCTTTCGCTGAAAGAGCTCGCGCGAATTCAGCCAGGCGACTCGGTGTTGGTGCAGGGGGCCGCAGGCGGCGTCGGCAGCCTTGCGGTTCAGATCGCGAAAGCCTTGGGAGCGGGTTTCGTAGTGGGCACGGCGAGCTCCGAAGATCGTCGTACCTTTGTGCGCGATTTGGGCGCCGACCTCGCCATTCCTTATGACACGCCCGAATGGCCTCAGGAGGTTCTGCGGCGTACCGACGGGCAAGGGGTCGACATCATTTTGGAATCGATCGGCGGTAACGTCTTCGAGCAGAACTTCGAATGCCTCGCTAATTTCGGACGGTATGTCATTCTCGGCTCGACGCGCGGCCCAGGCAACCCGCTTGCGCCGCGCCGCCTGATGACGAAGGCACAGTCGCTGAGCGGCATCTACGTGCCCGTGTTCTATCACCACCGCCCCCAAATGATCGGAGAGTCATTACGCTTCCTGGCGAATGGTGTCCAGAGCGGCACAGTCAAGGCGAGTGTTGCTACGGTGCTACCACTGAGCCGCACAGCCGAAGCGCACAGGATGCTCGAGGAACGCCGAGTCCAAGGGGGCATCGTGCTGGATCCGCGCAGCTGACCCGTGGGCAATCGGAGGCAGTGGGCGGCAATTCTTGGAGACAAACATCATAGGAGAAACCATGGCATGACAGGCCGACCTAGTACATCGTCGCCAGCAACGACAAGATGATCGCGCCCAAGCAGGAGAAGAGCATGGCGAAGCAGATGAACGCGGCAACGACTGTCCTTTCTTCCAGCCACGTCGTGATGTTGTCGCAACCGAACAAAGTGGCCGAGGTAATCGAGGATGCAGCTGCCGGCGAGTCGAAACTTTAGACCGTGGCGCCTCGTCAGCGTCGTCTGCCATTGTCTCAACAAAGGGAGGAACGGCACATGGCAAAGATGAAAGTGGTGCAAGTACCGAAGCCGGGTGCGGACTTCGAAGTCGTCGAACGTGAAATCCGGGAGCCGGGCTCGGCACAAGTCAGGATTCGCGTCCAAGCGTGTGGAGTCTGTCACAGCGATGTAGCCACGAAGGAAGGCGTTCTTCCCGGGATATCGTACCCGCGCGTGCCCGGACACGAAGTGGTTGGGGTCATCGACGCGGTCGGGGCTGGTGTAAAGGACTGCAGGAAGGGCGAACGGGTCGGCGTCGGCTGGCATGGCGGTCAGGATGGCACTTGTCCCGCGTGCAGGAGAGGCGATTTCATTAACTGCGTGAATGCTCAGGTTTCCGGAATCAGTTACGACGGGGGCTATCAGGAGTTCATGGTCGCGCCTATCCAAGCGTTGGCTCGCGTTCCCGAATCTCTTGATGCTGCCGAGGCCGCGCCGCTCATGTGCGCCGGAATTACTACATTCAATGCTCTGCGTCATAGCGGCGCGCTGCCGAGCGACCTTGTGGCCATCCACGGGATCGGCGGCCTTGGCCATCTGGGAATTCAGTTCGCGCAGAAATTTGGCTATCGAGTCGCTGCAATAGGACGCGGGCCGGGCAATGCCACGCTCGCGAAAAAGCTTGGAGCGGATCTCTATATCGACAGCGTGGCCACGGATGCCGCGGCTGAACTGCAGAAACTCGGCGGCGCGCGCGTGATTCTTGCGACCGCGCCCAGTGGGAAATCGATGTCGGCCCTGGTCGGCGGCCTGGCACCGAACGGCACACTCGTTGTTGTAGGTGTGCCGACGGATCCCATCGAAGTGCCAGCGGGCCAGTTGATTTTCGGCACGAGACGAATCCAGGGCTGGTTGGCTGGAATCCCAACCGATTCCGAGGACACGCTGCGTTTTGCGGAAATGACAGGCGTCCGCCCAATGATCGAAAAATATCCGCTCGTGAAAGCCGCCGAAGGATACGCTCACATGATGAGCGGGAAGGCAGAATTCCGCGTCGTCCTGACGATGTGAGGTCCAATGCCGCTCGAGACGCAGGTGGTTTGTCGGTAGAGGAACGGCGATTAATAGGATTGGTGAGAGATGGCTATGAGCAATTACACGCACGAAACGGTTCCGACACAATTTGTTGAGACCAAAGGAATCCGCTATGCCTATCGTCGTTTCGGCAAAGCAGGGACGGTTCCGCTCTCTTTCTGCAGTACTTCAACTCCAATATGGACGGCTGGGATCCGGCGGTAACGAACGGCCTCGCAGCCGATCATGAAGTCATTCTTTTTGACAATGCGGGCGTCGGGGCTTCGGGAGGAGCCCAAACTCTGGGCGGAA
>DATFQQ010000426.1:0-3609 GCA_035264195.1 Candidatus Sulfotelmatobacter sp.
TCTGATCGAGCATCGGCATGCCCGCGCCCCAGATCATCGGGGGACGGATCGCAACGGTTTGGAATCCATCGCGCCGCCCGTTCGCCGCGAGGAGGATTTGTTCGGCTTGAGCTTTCGAAGCACTGTAGGGTGCGAAGCTTCGTTGCTGAACGGGGATGCGTTCGTCGATGTTCACCAGGGGATCAGGATCGCCCTGAACTACGGCACCAGCGCTGACCATGACGACCTTTCGCACCGACGGCGTCGCGACCGCAGCTTCCACTAGCGTGCGCGTACCATCCACGTTCACGGCGTTGAACTCTTTCTGTTTACCCCACATTTTGAAAAGTGCGGCCACGTGGAACACCACCGTGCTGCCAGCCATTGCCTGGGACAGAGCGGATTGATCCGTAAGCTCTCCAAGGACTGGAACTGCGCCTAGGGTAGCTACGCTTGCCGCTGCCTTCTGGCCGCGTACGAGAGCACGAACTTGCCAGCCTTGGCCGACAAGCGCCTGAATCAGTCGCCCTCCCACAAATCCTGACCCGCCTGTAACGAACGCCAACCTCTGCATATTGCCAAGCTTATTCATGACCATTCCTCCATTTCACTCTATGAGATGGCCACCGCATCGTTCAAGATTCACAAAATGAACTTTGTTCGCTATAATCAGGAAATTGAGCGTAGGGAGAAGAGATGACGACCGATAAAGCCGAGGTTGATGAAAGACTGACTTCAGAGAAGATTCTGGATGCTGCACGCGACCAAGTGCGACGTTTCGGTGAAGCGAAAACTAACGTGGTCGACATTGCTCGCGCCCTGGGAACGTCTCACACCACAATCTATCGCCGCTTCCGTTCCAAGGAGGAACTGTTCGACGCGATCGTAGGCGAAGCTATGAAAGACGAGGAGGAGCTAGCTCGCACCTTCGTCGATTCCGAATTGGCTGCGTCTGAACGGCTGGAAGGCCTTGTGCTGGCCCTGCACAAGCGCAAGCTGGAACGCTTTACGAACGATCCCGAGGTGTATCACCTCTATCGACGAGTGCTCGACGAACGTCCAGACCTTATTCACGATTATGCCGTCAGAATGACAAGGCTCGTCGCGATGATCCTCGCCGATGGCGTTCGGAAGAAGGAGTACAAGATCGATGACATCGATGCGGCTGCGGAAGTTGTGCGCGACGCAGTGACGGTTTACTTACATCCAGCCCATGTCGAAGCAGCTGCGAAGCTGGGACACCGATTGGAGCCGGCGATAAAACGAATGATAAGGACTCTCAATATAGCGTTCCGCTCTGGATTCTAAGCCCCAAGGAAACGAGCTTAACATCTCCTGCGATATTAGCTCTCACGTTGGGTGACTTCGCACTACTGACAAACGCGGTTATCGGAATCAACTCCCGTACGGTCGGCCACAAGAAAACCTAGCCAGAACGACTGATTCCCAGAATTTCATGGTCCAACTATGGTCCAGTAATTGTTTCTCACTGCTCTCAACACGCTTCAGGGAGCCATCCGTGTCGCGTGATTTCAGTTAGTTACGCGTAAATGGGGTGCTGTCACGGCACGGCCAGATGACACGGCAGGGAATGAGAGGACGTCGGAGGGAATCGGAAGGCAAGACAATCCTTGTTATGCGGGGGCGTAGTTCAGCTGGTTAGAACGCCTGCCTGTCACGCAGGAGGCCGCGGGTTCGAGTCCCGTCGCTCCCGCCATTTCAAGAATTGCTACTTCCAGCTGCACAGCCGCGCTGTCGGTCTATCTCGGATATCCCTTTTCAACGGCACTCACGCAAGAACTCGATCGCATCAAAGCAGAACCGATCTATGAACAGCGGGTTTTCTTTATACGTAGTCTCGGTTTTATGTGAACGACTGAAGCATCCCAATTACCATGTGAAGCAATTCTTAACAGCCTTCAGCATACCCGCTTATTTTCCTTCGGCGTGAGAGACGTGGACGCAAGGAGTCCTGCTGGCGATTCCTATGCATCAGGAGCAGGGCACCCAAAGGCCGGCTAGCGCCGCTGCTTTCGGGAGCAGATCGTGAACGTCAGCTGAGGCCACGTTCTGGAGCCGTCTGAGTTTCTCTACAGTCTCTGCTGCTAACTGTTTGGTGAGTTTCGCTGCGGGAAGCTCGCGATTTAAACGAGCGGCTTGGCCTGACCACAATGGAGTGAAGTCAGCGGATCCCGCCATCTCGGATTTCGCCCGCAGGGGCGCTAGAGCAGCAGCTGCCAGTGGAAACTCAGGGACAACATCGGACATTGGCCCGATCTCGCGCATAAAGTGATTCACGATCCCTCGCGCTGGACGGCCCGTGAATACATTTGTGATTGCGGTCTCGTTGTCTTTCGCATCTTTCAGCGCCTGACGATAGAGTGGGCTGATCCGCGCCTCAGGACAGAGCAAGTAGGCTGTGCCGATCTGCACTCCTGCTGCGCCAAGAGCAAGAGCCGCCGCTATGCCACGCGCATCGGCGATTCCCCCTGCGGCGATCACAGGCACTCTCACTGAGTCAACTACCTGTGGCACGAGAGCCATTGTGCCGACCTGCGTAGAAACATCTTGCGTGAGAAACATTCCCCTGTGCCCACCGGCCTCATAACCTTGGGCGACAATCGCGTCGCATCCCTGATCCTCAAGCCAGCGGGCCTCGTCTACTGTAGTCGCCGAGGAAATGATTTTCGCACCTGCTCTGCGAACTCGTTGGAGCAAATTCTTGTGGGGAAGACCGAAGTGGAAGCTGACAACCTCCGGTTGCAACTCCATAAGAAGATCACACATTTTGTCATCGAAGGCAGCACGGGTGGAGGTCGGCACGAGAGTGTTGTCATCGACTCCCAGTTGGATGTAGTAGGCATCCAAACATCTCCTCCAGTTATTTTCACGAGCCGGGTCGTTGCGAGGCTGCTGGTGACAGAAGAAGTTCACATTGATCGGGCGCGATGTCTTTCGTCGAATGGTTTCAAGCTCCTTGCGCGCCTGTTCAACGCTCAACAGGGCACAAGCAAGGGAACCGAGCCCTCCAGCCTCAGAAACGGCGACCGCCAGATCCGAAAAAGCCGATCCAGCCATCGGCGCCTGGATAATTGGTACCTCAATGTCGAATAAATTGATTAAGCGATTATCAGGCCACATGCGCCCTCCTTAATAAGGTTGATGTACTCGACTATTCTGGTATCTACTCCATCGTCTCTTCAAGAACTGAGTGGAACACCTCGTCCTCGGTTCGCGCGTTCTTTAAGAACGCTGCCGCTTGCTCACCGATCACGACGCACGGCGCCATGGTGTTACCGGTCGTGACGCGTGGCAGAATCGAAGCATCAGCGATACGGAGTCCGTCTACGCCGTAGACCTTAAGCTGGTCATCGACCACCGACATCTCGTCACGGCCCATTTTTGCCGTGCCCGATTGATGCCAGAATGTGCCAAGCCCATCGCGAAAGAACCTCTCCAGCACTGGGCCGCTAATCGGGCCCGGCACAACTTCGCGCCCGGTAAACGGCCGCAGGGCTGCGGAGTTCCCAATGGCTCGCGCCATGCTCAATCCGGTTGCCAGATCCTTAAGGTCTTGAGGATCGCCTAGATAATTTGCATCGATCTTCACTGGGTCGTCAGGATTTTTTC
>DATFQQ010000427.1:0-9441 GCA_035264195.1 Candidatus Sulfotelmatobacter sp.
TCTGCGCACACCAGCCAGATGAAGAATCGCGTACAGCAGCATCGATGCATGTCCCGCCGACAAAACAAACCGGTCGCGGTTCGGCCATAAAGGATTTTCGGGGTCATATCGAAGGAACTGCTGCCATAAGCAGTAGGCCACGGGGGCCAAGCCCATCGGGGCGCCCGGATGGCCAGAATTCGCCTGCTGTACGGCATCGATAGCAAGAGTACGAATCGTGTTGATAGAGAGCGTATCTAACTGCTGTCCCGTCGCCAAAACCTGCTCACTCGCGACCATGCGACTCCGTTCCTCCAGTGGCATCTCATGCGGCCCACCGGTTCTCTTTAGTTAGAGTTCAATGATAAAGAAAGGGTTCAATAACGAGAAAGTGTATCAAGTTCCACGCGTGAGTGGATTGAGCTGAGGTGAAAACGATTAACGAGAGGTTGGTTGCTACTTCAGGAGTTGGATGTAGCTCTTCTCACTGCTTAAAGCCCGAGTGGTTTCCTGCACAAACTTCAAGAACTGGCGCAAGCTTTCACGCTCGGCTTGGCTCATGTTCTCGAAGCGGACACGTATTCCATTGGCCGGAGCGCTGCGTGTCACCACGCCGCTTAGCGCGAAACCCTTCACCCAGATTTTTCCATTCGGAACCCACAATCCGATGTCTACCTTTGCGCCCGCCTTCACCGGGTTTGCAGTTTCGACCAGGCAGCCACCGGCGCTGGTGTTTGAAAGATTTCCCCAAATTGGATTCGGTCCTTCATCGACACGCAATTCAACTGCGACGAAACACTTGATGCGAGGATGCTTGCGCCGGTCACTTCCCCAGTTCGGACTGAAAAAATCTGGCTCGAACGGAGGTGTCGTCGTAGCGACCGAAGGGGTGGGTTGTGCATCGAGTTGCGGCTGCGAGCCATCACTGTTCTTGCCGGCTTTCGTTCCGGCCTTGATCTCTCGCATCGCCGCCAGCAGAGCTTGTTCCCGCTTGTCAGGCGGAGCCTCGCGATAGGCCTGCAGCAGTTTCCCCACCTGCCGGACGAGGTCCGGATCAGACAGGATTCGAGTCCAATCAGTTGCGGCAGCAGTACTCATTATTTTGTTCAGGCGGGAACGGGTCACGCCCCTGCGGTCTAGATTGGAGCAAAGGTCACCCTTGTTCAAGATGACCTAAGTCATCGGGAAAAGAACGTCTGAGAACCTTGCGCCTCGATTTATTGAGATTCGAAAACGAGCTGGACGACTTCTGTGGTCTCGGCTTGACCGGGCTCGAATTTCCACTGGCTGACAGCGTCCTGTGCGGAAGTTACCAGAACTGGATTTCCACCCAGCACACGCGTCGATTTCACCGTGCCGTTTGGCCGCACAATGGCTTCGACCCGTACCGCCCCGTGAATGTGCATTTTCTTCGCCAGCTCGGGATACACGGCCGTTACCCGGTTTGCCACTTTTCGATCCGAAGTTGGCAGACCGGTTGGCGCAGCGCTCTGCGCGCCCGCTAGCATTAACGTCAACGACATCAGTACAACGATTAGGATGAGTGCACGTCGCTGCATTTCGCGTTCTGTCCCTCAGTTACGGTTACCGGCTTAGGTTACTGTCCCGGCGAAGAACCGGCAAAGTACGGAAGGCTATGGACCGCAGATCAACCTCTTCTTACGGTGTGAAACTCATGATTGCCGACTGCCAACCATGAATTTTCGGCATCGAACCTATCGATCGCAAACGTTGCATCGCCAATACCCGTAAACGAATCAAACTTGACGAGTTATGCTATAGGACGGATTGGACGTCGGCCTTACTCTCGATTTTGCCGCGCCGTCAGAAAAATCAAGAATGCAACGCTCATTGAAAGTCTCCGCCTTTGTAATCTTTTGTCTGCTATTCGTCACATCTTCCGCGCGTCGTTTGGAGTCGCAATCCACATCCGCCCCTCCTACCTCGCCTTCCGTAACACTGCCCGGCTCGCAGAGCCCTTTTCTCGGGAGTGCTCCTGAAGGAACTGTTACCTCTGGCGTCTTGCAGATTGACTTCAAGGAAGCCATCGACCGTGGCCTACGCAACAACCTTGGATTGCTTCTGGCCTCGGATCAAACTCTGGCTGCGCGTGGGGAACGGTGGCATCAATTGGCCGAGTTGCTCCCGAACATCGGTATCCGCGGTCAGGAAGCGGTTCAGACCGAGAGCCTTACGGCGCTTGGCTTGAAGGGCACCACCCTTGGTGTACCAGTTCCGCGCGTAATCGGGCCGTTCAACTACTTTGACCTGCGCGCAAATTTCGCGCAGAGCATTTTCAATTTCCGATCGCTCGAGAAGGAACGCGCTGCCACTGCCAGCCTTAAGGCCGCACAGTTCTCGTTGAAAGATGCCCGTGAGGTGGTCGTGCTCGCGGTTGGCAACTCCTACTTGCAGGAGATCGCCGCTGCCGCGAGAGTGGAGACTGCGGAAGCTCAGGTCAAGACCGCGCAGGCTCTCTCCGACAAGGCTGCCGATCAGCTGAAAGCCGGTCTCATCCCCGCAGTCGATGCCTTGCGCGCCCAGGTGGAATTGCAGAACCGCCAGCAACAGCTCATCGTCGCGCGCAACAATCTTGCCAAATCGACTCTCAGCGTCGCCCGCGTGATCGGACTTCCTCCCGGCCAGCAATTTGTTCTCACCGAGAAAGCTCCTTATGAAACGTTCACTCCGCAACCCGTCGAGATCTATCTGCAACGTGCCTACGCGGGCCGTGCTGACTACAAATCGGCATTGGCTCAAGTAGAGAGCGCTGAACTAAGCAGAAAGGCTGCGTCTGCTGGACACTATCCTTCTCTCGATATGAATGCCAACTTTGGCGATATCGGCACCAATCCATCTCAGTCCAATGGAACATGGCAGGTCATCGGAGGAATCAACATCCCGGTCTTTGCGGGAAACCGCGTCCATGCGGATGTCCTCGAAGCCGAAGCGCAATTGCGGCAGGCACGCTCCAAACTTGGAGACCTGCGCGGTCAGATCGACTACGAGGTTCGGACCGCCGTGCTCGACTTGAACGCAGCCGCCGAGCAGGTCGAAGTGGCACGCAGTTCTGTCGATCTGGCCGAGCAGACGCTCACCCAGTCGCAGGACCGTTTCTCGGCAGGCGTCACTGACAACCTGGAAGTGGTGCAGGCCCAGCAGTCCGTTGCCGACGCGCACGAAAGTTATATTCAAAGCCTTTATGCTCATAATCTCGCGAAAGTCGAATTGGCTTACGCGATTGGCGATGCTGAACAAGGTGTAAAGCGATACCTGAAAGGCCATTAATAACCATATGGAGCAAACCACAACGCAGACTCCACCCGCGGCACCCGAAAAGCCTGAGTCCCCGCACAAGCCGCTTCCATCTACGGAACGGGATTTTCACACGCGTCCTTCACGCGCCTCCAATCCAGGCTTTCGCATTGCGGTCCTGATTGGACTGGTAGTGCTGTTGGTCATCGGTTTTTTTGTTTATCGTTACCTCACCAGCTACGAGTCCACGGACGACGCTCAGGTCGACGGCCACATCAACTCCATCAGCGCGCGCATTACCGGTCACGTCGTCAAACTGAACGTTCGTGATAATCAGTACGTGAATGCTGGGGATGTCCTGGTGGAAATCGATCCTGCGGACTACCAGCTTGCCCGCGAGCGAGCCAAAGCCGATTTCGCCGACGCCCAGGCCGCAGCAACCGCGGCAGGTGTGAACGTTCCGATCACCGATGTGAACACCGCCAGCCAGGTGTCGGCCAGCGAAGCTGACGTTAATAGCGCACGCGCTGGAATCCAGGTGGCTGAACAACAGCTGCAGGCGGCGAAAGCTCAATTGGCTCAAGCTCAAGCGAACGACGTGAAGGCACAGAACGATCTCGGTCGCTACAGGCAGCTCGTCGATAAGCAAGAGATCTCTCAACAGCAATACGACCAGGCAACGGCCGCCGCGCGGGCCAGCACCGCGACCGTGGAAGCCGCACGAGCCAACGTGGACGCGGCCCAGCAACAAGTGACGCAAGCGAGAGGCAAGCTGGTCCAGGCGGAAGCGAACCAGCGTTATGCCAATACGGCTCCCAAGCAGATGCAAATTACCCGGGCGAAGGCGCAGTCGGCGCTCGCTGAAGCGCAGCGCAAGAAAGCCGATCTCGATCAAGCTGAGTTAAACCTGCAGTACACCAAGATCGTTGCTCCCGTGAATGGCATCGTTAGCGATCGCACCGTCGAAGTCGGACAGAACGTCGCTCCCGGTCAAGAGTTGATGAAGGTGATCAACCTCGACGACATCTGGATTACTGCGAATTTCAAAGAAACCCAGCTCCGCAACATGAGGGCAGGCCAGCGCGTCACCATCGAAGTTGATGCTAATGGCCGCAAATACAACGGTATCGTCGACAGCATTGCCGGTGCCAGCGGAGCTCGCTTCAGTCTGTTGCCTCCGGAGAACGCCACTGGAAATTACGTCAAAGTCGTGCAACGAATTCCGGTGAAGATCGTGCTTGATAACGGCTCGAACAATGATCATCAGTTGCGGCCCGGGATGTCCGTCACTCCCAAGGTCTGGATTCGTAGATGAGTGCGGCTGCTGCGACCTTGGATCAGTCCGATGCCTGGCGGCCTGCAGTCAACCCGTGGATCATCGCCCTGGCCGTAACGCTCGCGACGTTTATGGAGGTACTAGACACTTCCATCGCCAACGTCGCCTTGCCGCACATTGCAGGTGGGCTTTCCGCCGGCCAGGATGAAAGCACCTGGGTCCTGACTTCTTATCTCGTCTCCAATGCAATCGTTCTTCCGCTAAGCGGATGGCTCTCGTCGGTCGTCGGCCGCAAGAACTTTTACATGGGCTGCGTGACGCTGTTTACGATCAGCTCTTTTATGTGCGGGCTGGCGCCGAACCTTGCGGTTCTGATTATTTGCCGCGTCCTGCAAGGTGCAGGAGGCGGTGGACTACAACCGAGCGAACAGGCAATACTCGCCGACACGTTCCCGCCAGCGAAACGTGGCATGGCATTTGCCATTTATGGCGTTGCCGTCGTAACCGCACCCGCAATCGGCCCAACCCTTGGCGGATGGATCACCGATAACTTCACCTGGCGCTGGATTTTCTTCATCAATATTCCGGTCGGTATTCTCTCGATCCTGCTTACATCCAGGCTGATCCAGGATCCTCCCTACTTCCGCCGCCGCAAGTTGGCCGAGACTAACATCGACTTCGTCGGCTTGGGATTCGTGGGGCTGGGGCTGGGCACGCTTCAGGTTGTCCTCGACAAAGGCCAGCGCGATGACTGGTTCGAATCGCGCTTCATCGTCTGGATGACACTGATCGCCGTCACTTCCTTGATCTTCGTGATCTATTGGGAGTGGCACCACAAAGATCCCATCATCGATCTTCACCTCTTCCGCGAGCGGACGTTCGGCATATCCAATCTGCTGATGTTTATGCTGGGCTTTGCCTTGCTGGGCAGCACATTGCTTTTGCCGCTGTTCATGCAGACTCTGCTCGGATACACGGCGCAACAGTCGGGCCTTGCACTCATGCCCGGCGGATTTACCATCATGTTGCTTCTGCCGCTGGTGGGATTTCTTTTGTCGCGCTATTCGCCGCGCTGGTTGCTGGTGTTCGGATTAGTGATGCTCTCTGCGTCTCTGTTTCACATGACCAGCTTCGATCTTGAAATCGATTTTCGGACCACGGCCATTGCCCGGCTCTTGCAAGCGGTTGGAATGGCCTTCTTGTTTGTGCCCATCAACACCGCGGCGTACGCATTCCTTCCGCGGGAAAAGAACAATGCCGCTTCAGGTCTGATGAATCTTGCGCGCAACATGGGCGGCAGCGTGGGCATCTCGGTTGTGACCACGATGCTCGACCGCCGCACGCAGGTGCATCTCACCGATTTTGCCCGCCATCTGAGCGGAACGAATCCCGCGCTGAAGGCGATGCTAAACGGGGCGTCGAAGGCGATGCAGGCTCACGGGGCCAGCGCCGCTGGTGCAAACCAGCAGGCCTATGCCCTCATCCAGGGAACGGTGCAGCGCCAGGCGACCATGCTCGCCTACATTGATTGTTTTTGGTTTCTCGGGGTCTCGATTATGCTGATGATCCCGGCGGTGTTCCTGATGAAGAAGTCGAAACCGGGTGGAGGAATGGCGGTACACTAGAGACAGGTTATGTTCCGCATCGTAACCATCGAACGCGAGTTCGGCTGTGGCGGTGCCGTAATTGCTGAGCAGTTAGGAAAGCGCTTGGGTTGGAAGGTGTGGGACAAGCTTCTCACCGAAGAGATTGCCCACATTGCCCAAGTGACTCCTGCCGCGGTGAAGCGTTGCGACGAGCGTATGGATTCCCGCCTGCATCGTCTCGCGAAAGTCTTCTGGCGCGGAAGCTACGAGCGCAATTCTCCTCTAGGCGGCCAGGTGTTCGATACCGACCGCATGATGCATATGATGCAGGACATCATGGATCGCATCGGCCGGGAAGGGAACTCAGTCATCGTCGGTCGAGGAGCGCCGTATTTCTTGCGCGAGCATCCCGACGCATTTCACGTTTTCCTGTATGCGCCGCGCGCTGAGAAGATTCGCCGCACCGTGGCCGATGGTCATACCGAACAAGAAGCCGAAGAGATGGTTGGATCCATCGACCGCGAGCGCATGGCCTACGTGAAACATTACTTCAACGCGGACTGGCCCACGCGCTCTCTCTATCACGTGATGCTCAACACGGCCGTGGGCAATGAGCCTGTCGTCCAGACCATCCTCAAGACGATGCATCTGGTGGCTGGAAGTCCAAAGGCGACGGATTACGAACAGCCACAGTCGCCGGTCGCCTCACATAACTAGAAAATCTATCGCGCAGTTTGCGGCCGCGCGGGACGCTGCGGCGCGGGACAACAACTTTCGGCGCAAACGTCTTCCTGCGCCCCTAATGCGCCCAGCGCGCGGCGTTCGGCTCCCTCCGTTCTTTCTACGACCAGCTCACGAATCATCGAGATGAACTTGGGATGCACTCCAACAGTTTTCGCGCGCGCCATCGGGAGGCCGAGTGAATCACAGAGTTGCTTAGCCTCGATGTCGAGATCGTAGAGCACCTCCATGTGATCGGAGATGAAACTGATCGGCGCGATCACCACGGCACTCGCCAGATTTTTCTCCTTCACTTCGCGCAGGTAGTCGAGGATGTCGGGTTCGAGCCATGGCTGTCCGGGAGGGCCGCTTCGGCTCTGATAGACGAGAGCGTCGTTCTTGACGCCGACGGCCTCGGAGGCCAGGCGTCTCACTTCTTCGAGTTGCTTCACGTAATCGGACGTATTTGCCATCGAAAGGGGAATGCTGTGCGCGACGTAGACGACCTGTACTTTCTGACGCGCATCCGCGGGAAGCTGCGCCAGTGCCTCCGTGAGCCGATCTTCGGTTGCTCCGAGAAATCCGGGATGATTGAAGAAGGCGCGGAGCTTTTCGACCTGCGGCGCGCCCTCGCCAACTTCGGCCTGCGCGCGTGCGATGTCCTCCCGATATTGGCGGCAACCCGAGTACGAACTGTACGCCGACGTGACGAAGGCCAGCGCCCGCTTGATGCCATCTTTTTTCATCTGGCGCAACGTGTCGGCGAGCATCGGATGCCAGTTGCGGTTTCCCCAATAGACCGGCAACATCGGACCACGTTGCGCGAGTTCATCTTTCAACGCGGCGATCAATTCACGCGTCTGCTGGTTGATCGGACTCTTTCCGTCAAAGTGGTAGTAGTGCTCAGCAACAGCAAGCATGCGCTCGCGAGGCACATTGCGTCCGCGCAGCACATTTTCGAGGAAGGGAATCACGTCATCATGCCCCTCCGGACCACCAAACGAAACCACCAGAATTGCATCGTAGTTCATGGGTTAGCCGCGAGTCGTGAGTCCCTAGCCCCGAGAAAACTGTGCACAAGGCTACGGGTGATTGCCGGACTCGAAGCCCCGAGGATACCGCATCCGAACGCCTGTGAGTGGAACGCCGAGGAGTCGTGTGAATCCTGTTTTCTAATTTTCCCTGCATCGGTGTTCAAAGTATTGAGTTCGTTGGAGTTAGTTCGATCTGCCAAGCTTCTTACCGCGCAAAATCTTGAATCTAAATAACTTGCTGGCAAAATATTGAAAAATAAAGACTTAGTAGCGGATGCAGGGGGATGACTTTTTCTAGATATTTCTTCTAAATCGTTACAGGCATGGCAGTTAGCAGAATGGTCAGGCCGGGAGGTCCGGCAAAATCTTGAAAACAAATGTTTTATCGGCAAAATATTGGGATTTAAGGACTTACAGTGTGTCGGCTGCTGGGTTAGGTTAGTACTGTCTGCTGCTTGATCGAAGGGCTGTGGATATGGTCCGCGCACGGATTTACTATGCGCCATTGGTATCCTCGGTCAAGGTTATATGTCACAACGCAGTACGACTCTGGTGTGGATATCTGTTGAAAAGGGCATGGTTCGAAGCTCTGATCAAGTATCGGGAACGTCCTGTTCCCACATTGATCCGCATTGATCAACGCAGGCGTGAGCACTCCTCGACGCCGTTTAGGATTACCGCACCCAACCGAGCCTTAAGATCGCCAGATGAACTTCTGGATGTTGGGGTCGGAGATAATCATGGGCTGGTTGTGAACTTGGGTGGCGTGCTGATTGAGGGCGTGGGCGGCCTGCGTGCGGAGGTTGCCGTCCTGGAGGTCGAAGTCAAGCGTGCGGACGCTGTACGGGCAACGGACGCAGGTGAACTGGGTGCCGCCCTTGATCCGCTGAGTAGTGTAGTGCGCCACAACTTGATTGTAAGTCCCAGGAGGAGAGGGAACGCGGCACTATGGTCGGGTGGCGAAGGTAATCGGGGCCGACCCTAGTTTGCCCTCCAGTGCTCCCACCGGACAGATGCGTTATCCTGACAACTATGGACCATCTTGAAGTTCTTCGGGAAAAGATTGCGCGTCTTCGGTCGGAAATCGCTGACATTCAAGAATTGAACGAACAGTATCGATTTCGAGGCCAGAAGGGAGCGGATGCCGAGATCGCTCACAGCCAGAGGCAGGAACGACTGCAACAGATTCAGGAAGAACTTGTCCAACTCTCCCAACTCGGTCACAAAACTCTTTCGATTGAGCAGATGAGGGAGAAGCATCGCTCCCGCCTGCATCCAGCCAAGAACGCTTCATAAACCTGACATTCCCTCGTAGGCCAACGACTGCAACGCCTTCCTTTGAGTTGGCGCAAATCTCCGAACCAACGATTCATCAGAATAAGAGATGAACCACAAACTGCAGTTGCCGCGACGGATCGCTGTTCGATACTCCAGCCAGTGGAGTAAGGAAGGAAGCTAGCGGAGTCGAGCCTTCGCCGTAGGTGCTGTTGAGATTAATGAAATTCTTGCTGTTGAAAACGTTCAGCGCCTCAACACGAGTCTCTGCGCGAAATCGCTCGCGCAAGCTGAATTGCTTAGAAAGAGCCAGGTC
>DATFQQ010000428.1:0-12755 GCA_035264195.1 Candidatus Sulfotelmatobacter sp.
TTGTCGAGATCCGCGGTGCGCGCCTGCACCTTGAGTTCCAGTTCCTCCTGCTCCCGCCAGAGCTCAGCGTTCTGCCGACGGCGCGATTCGCCCATCAGAATGATCAGGACAGAAGAAATCAGGAACGTTGAAAGACCGATCAAGTCCGCTGCGGTGGAAGCCCGAAAGGCATGGATGCCCGGACCGAATCCATATCCCGCGGCCGCTAGCGCCAGCACGGCAGTCACAATTGCTGGCGCAACGCCGCAGTACCAGGCAGAAAAGGCCACCGCCACGAATAGGGCAACAGGCGCAAACCGATCGCCACCAAAGAATGCCATTCCGGCACAAACCGAGATAGCAACCAATAGCGCAGCACCCGAAAAGAGGTAGCGCAGCAGATTACTTCGTGAGATTCGTGCAGAAAGCGAAGTGTCGCTTCCCATGTTTCCTAGCCTCCGGAATTCTTAAACCGACCGAAGTGGCGGAAGGACGCTGCGCGTGGCAGCGCCGAGGTTAAGGCTCTCCCACAGAATTACTAAGTTAGTAACAATAATAGCAGGATGGGCAAGATCATCGAAGGCTGAGAAGTATTCTTTTTCAAGAAGCCTCCCTGGTGTACCTAAGCAGATATCTCCTGGTTGTCTTGAGGCTGCCGACGGCGCAGATGGGCCAGCACTAACCGGATCTCGTCATACGTTACTTCGGGCGGCAGCACGTCTTTGAGTGGCTTCAGTCGCTCGATTTTCTCCAGTCCAGCCCGATGGCAGGCCGCTTCGATGACTGCCACCTTGTTACGGTCGATCCAGTCTGGGTTGAAATCGACTGCTCCAATCTCGACTAGCGCAGCAACGGCGTTGATTACAGTTCCGAGTTGGCGTTCACGAATTTGAGCAATCTCCTGTAAGGTCTTGCCTTGCGAGATCAGACTGAGTGTCTCGACCGCCGGGGCAGTCTTCTTTTGTGGGACAGCAGATGCTCGGTCACCCTCGCGATAGCGTTGGATTGCCGCCAGAATCTCGCGGCCAAAGAGTTCGGCCTTACGCTCGCCGATGCCGGTTATCGTTCTCAGTTGTTGAATGGAAGTGGGCATCATCCGGCAGATTTCCTCGAGCGTCGTGTCATGCAGGATGACAAATGCGGGAACTCCTTGTTCTTTTGCGGTCAGGCGGCGCCACTCACGCAGATACTCGCGTAGTTCGGCGTCTGCTTCGGCCAGGCGAGATGTGGGCGATGCTGAGCCGACAAAGACCTGGCGCACCGTCGCGCGGCTTGCCGCCAGGCTCAGCCAAGGTGGCAGCGTCCCGCAAACATCGCATGCCTCGCATGAGTTCCACTTCGGGGTTTCGCCAAAGTGCGTGCAGATCTGGCGATGGCGGCATGCTTTCGACTCGGCGAACTCTCGAATCTTGTGGTAGCGCTGCCACGCTCGGTCGCGTTCGGCGGCATCCATGATCTGGTTCGCAAAGAAAGCGAGCAGTCCCGCATCCTGTTTTTGCCAAAGAAGAATGCAATCCGCAGGATTGCCATCGCGCCCGGCCCGTCCGGCCTCCTGATAGAACTGCTCAACCGACTTCGGTAGCGACAAATGAATCACAGCGCGTACGGTAGCTTTATTGATGCCCAGCCCGAACGCGATGGTGCCCACCAAGACGCGGACTTCGTCCGACATCCAGCGTTCCTGGTTGCGGCGCCGTTCGTCGCCTTGCATCCTGGCGTGATAAGGCAGGGCGGGGATGCCTTGATCTTCCAGAAAATCGACCGTCTCTTCCACCTTGGCGATGGTGGGCGAGTAGACAATCACATTGCCTTCGGCATAGTTCCTCAGTGCAGTCACGAGGAGCGCTGTATGTTCCACGCTGTCGCATTCGCGCACCAGATATCGAAGATTCGGCCGATGAAAGCTGGCAATGTATTTGTCGGGATTGCGCAACGCAAGCTGCGCCAGAATGTCGTGCCTGACATGCCGCGTGGCGCTCGCGGTAAAGGCCGCGATCGGGCGATCAGGAAAGTTCCCCCGCAAACGGCTGAGTTGGCGATACTCCGGGCGGAATTCGTGACCCCACTCCGAAATGCAGTGCGCTTCATCGATCGCGAAAAACGAGATTGGCACCTGCTGTAGCCATGCCGTCGTATCGGCACGCTGCAGTCGCTCCGGAGACAGATATAACAGGCGATACGTACCCTGCCGCGCCTTCTGCTGCACACTCTTTTGCTCCTCGTGGCTCAGTGAACTGTTGAGGACGGCCGCCGGAACCCCCATCTGACTGAGCTGAGCTACTTGGTCCTGCATGAGAGCGATCAGCGGAGAAATCACAACCGCGGTTCGCTCGGAAATGACCGCCGGAAGTTGATAGCACAGTGATTTTCCACCGCCGGTCGGCATGACGACGCATGTGTCATGGCCCGCGAGCAGACTTCGGACGACGCGCTCCTGGAGTGGACGGAACTCGGAATATCCCCAGTAACGGCGGAGAGGAGTCACGAGGTCCACTTCAGCAGTCATGGTTTCCAGTATAGGGGCTCAGCAAGACCTTCCAGATGAAATGAGGCCTGCAAACAGGGTGCAATTCCAAATAGGAACTCTAAGTCTGAGGCAAGATTCGCCCTGGTAGCGACGGCCGTGCCGGTGGATAGTATTTGTTAAACAAAACGCAAACCAACGCGACTACGACAAAGCAGAATACGCTACCCTCCGGTCCGACAGAACCTCCACTCAGCCAATCCGGCCCGCGCAGCGACGAACTGAGTAAGTGGCCGGGAGACACCATCCCGCTGTCCGGAACGGAATAGAAGAAGGTTTCACCCCAGTCCCACGCGGCATGAAAACCGACGGCAAACCATAAGTTCCCCGTACGCCGCAGAGTCAGGCAGAAGAAAAATCCGATGAATCCGGCGGCAATCAGTCCTGGCCAGTGCTCACCGTTGTTTCTGAGATGAGTCAATCCGAATGCGAAAGAAAGGGTAATCGCAGCAGGCCAAAATCCCACGCCTCGTGCCAGTGTGAATTGTGAGTACCCGCGGAGCAAGAATTCTTCAAACAGCCCGACCAGCACAAACATCACGGACCAATAAACAGCGAACCTCACGATGCGTGCGCCGTGCAGCGCCAAGTGGCCGAATGAGAAGGAATGCAGGGCGTAAAGAGCGAACATGAGCAGGCTGATTGCGGAGACTCCCCAAATGGCGCCTACCCAGAACCGCCGCCCGAAAGAGTCTTTCAGCGGGAGCCCATAAATTCGCCAGGGCCGTCCCTCAACTCTTGCCAATACAACTGCGGGAATCACGGCCGCAAGAACGTTCCCGAACTCTTCCAGTAGTCCAGACCACAGTCCGCTCGGTCCAAGATCGCGTGCCCATGCCAGTTCGACGGCAAGCCTCTGCGCGGCGTAAAACATTAGTACGTAGAAAGCGAATCCCCAACCGGGACGCAGACCGTGCGGGCCAAGAAACAAAGTGCGGGCATATGAGGGCGCAGTTGCGACTGCGAACTCCGGAGCCTGGGGGGCAGCGGGCACAGCCTGTGCGGGATTGCGCTCTGATTGTGTTTCGACGTTGCTCATTGTAGAACGATTCCGGCGTGTGCCTCCGCCATGGTAAAACACTCTGCTCGGCTCTATGTCTCAATTCTTTACACGCGAGCGCTTCGGGCGCCCTCAACTGTTTGCTGCATTGCTGCTGTTGGCCTTTCTGGGCCAGGCTGGCTGGCTCGTTTATGCTGAAATCGGCTCCGTTCAAAACCTGGATGGCAGTGAAGCTTCACGTATTGGAGAAGGATGGAAGCAGTGGCATGGCCGGGGCATTGCGGCCGCACCCTACATAGAGTCTCAGGGCGGTTCTGCTTTCGATCCGTTCTTGAGTGATCCCAGCGGCTTTGATACCCAGCGCTCACCGCTTGTTTATCTTGCGACGGTCGCCCCTCTACTGGCGTGGCCGCGCGACCTTGGCCCCGATACCGCACCTTACTGGCGATGGTTGGTCAAGCTTCCTTTTCTCGGCTGCGGGCTATTTCTAGGCGCCTCGCTCTGGTATGTGGCGAGGCGATTGTGTGGGAACACCGGCGGTCTGGTCGCGCTGACTTTCTATTGTTTTTCTCCACTTTTTATTCAGGCCAGTGCGGTGTGGCATACCGAGCCGGAGATTGTTGGCGCCTGGGGAGCCTTCGGAACAATCTTCACGGCGATCGCGGTTGCTCACACGCTCTATGCGCCACGGGAAGTTGTTCTGTGGAATTGGCGAAGGATCGTGTTGCTGGGAATCTCGATGGCTATCGCAATCGGATCTCAGTTTTCGCTGATTGTCGTTGTTCCGATGGCTCTCGCCTTCTTACTCTATGTCGCGCCCGTGCGTCGAGGCGCCGCAGTAGTGATTTGGCTTGCTGCCTGTGCTGTGGCTGCCATTTTGCTGTTTGGGATCTACTTCTTTCATCCACATAGTTTTTTGGAGAGCATGCGACACGCGAGTTTCTGGGGAGTTACCTGGCAGGGCTTTGCTGTTCCCGGAGTCTACAAGCAGGTCGCGATACAGATCAGTCGCGCGTGCCCTGCACTCGCATTGGTGTTCCCCGTTTGTCTCGTGACTTACGGCGTGTGGCGACGGACGCGATACTTTGGCAATACTGCTCCATTGCTAGTGGCCTTAATATTTATCGGGCTTGGAATGGCGCATCCGAACATCGCAGCGCCCGGATTTCTTCTCGCATCGGTACCATTCCTCTTCATCTTCGTGTCAGGAGTATTGGCGGATCTCATGGAAACGAGCTATCGCCAGGTCATATTGGCTTGCGTAGTGGCCCTGCTGATTACTTATGTGGCTCGAACCTTGATGGCTCTCGCGCAAGTGGTGCGAGGATAGCGACGCGGCCGCGCTAGGTGTGCGCCACCGCACGATGTTCTGCAAGCCTCTGAGCAAGGAAATCCTGGAAGCCCTGCATCCCCTCACCGGTCTTTGCCGAGAGACGGAAGATCTGCATGCCCGGGCGAACTGCTTCGATGCTCTTTCGGGCAGTCTCCCAGTCAAATTCCACTGCCGCCGCCAACTCGTTCTTGGTGATCACAGCGACATCGGAACTGTTGAAGATTGTCGGATATTTCAGCGGCTTGTCTTCCCCCTCGGTAACGGACATCAATACGAGCCGCAGACTTTCGCCCAGGTCATAAGAAGACGGGCACACGAGGTTGCCCACGTTCTCCATGAATAGATAATCCAACTGATTCAGTTCCCAGCCCTGCAATGCGTTTTGCACCATCGCGGCTTCCAGATGACAAAGTGTTCCCGTCGTAATCTGCTTGACGGGAGCCTTACTCCGCGCCAGGCGAACTGCATCGTTTTCCGTCGCCAGGTCTCCAACCAGAGCTGCAACTCGATAATGCGGCTGCAATTGCGTCAGGACTTTTTCCAGAAATGTGGTCTTCCCTGAGCCGGGACTCGATACCAGGCTGACGACAAATACTCCCGCGGACCGGAATTGCTCGCGCAGAGCGCGGGCAATCACGTCATTCTGCTTCAACACATTGCGTCGTACTTCGACTAGCCGCGGCTCAGTCATTTCGATACCTCCTCATCTTCGACTTCGAGGGCAAACACTTCCAGTTCCTTGCCGCGAACAATATTCATGGTTGGTGTTCCGCAGTCGGGACATGTGAAGGACTGAAGCGAAATTAGCGTCTTATTCTCGTTGCATCTTGGGCACAGGATTACGACCGGCACATCTTCAACGATCAGCTTCGACCCGGCGAGTGGAGTGTCTTCGCGTGCGACCTCATACGAAAACAGTAGTGCATCTTTCACGACCCCCGAAAGTGCGCCCAGCCGCAAATGAACGGCGCTAACGTGGACTCCCCGTCGTTGCGCCTCTTCGGTGGCGGCCTCAACGATTCCCATCGCAATGGAAAGTTCGTGCATGCTGTCCGAATCAGCCCTTCTAGCTGATTCTAGCGCCCGAAGCGGATTTCGACATCTTGCGGCACATAGGATTCGCTCGGTCCGGTGGGCATTTGGATTTCCAGCTTTCCATTCTTTAGGGCCGCCCCTTTCACAGAGGAAATCTGCGCGGGATTCCAAACTGCCATTTCGTAGCTGCTTCCAGCCCGTCCTGAAACCTGTAGCGTTAGCTGCGTCTTGGCCGCATTCCAAGACTGACTGGTCACTCGAAGTCCGCGGCTAGCGCTCCCCAAAGGTGGCAATTCGCTATTAAGTGAGAGTCCGAAATCGTTCTTCAAATGGATGACCAGATTACTTGGGCCGCCGGACACCGGGAAACGCACCAGCACATGCTGATCGTTTGAATTCGGCTGCACCTTGAAGGGCAGGGACCGACCATTCATCTCGACGCTCACGATTTGGGTTCTCACGCTGAACGCCGGAGAGAACTCGATCCAGCAATCGCCAGTTCCGCCACGTTTTGCTTCGAGCGCGACACTATCCATAGTCTTGCGGTACTTGAGATCGACACTCACTTCGCCTACGTGGACATTGTGTATCCCGACTGAGGTCCAGTCCGCAGGAATGTGCGGCGCAAGGTTCATCTCGTGCTTCGCTGCATCGATCTGTAGTCCCAACATTCCCCGCAGAATAGGGCTGATGACCATCGCGGCAGACCAGATCTGGTGCGGAGAGCTCGTCGCGAACGATTGGTTGTAATCGCCAGAGAGAACCTCAGTGAAATGCCCCAGCGCACCATCAACTCCGAGCAGAGCGTTCGATCGCAGATTCAAGTAAGCCGGCAACTCTCGGTGATATCGATATTCGCCAACCGATGCCCAACCCGTGAAAAGCGGCCAGACGGAACCATAGTGATATCCGGAGCCATCGTAGATGCTGGATCGATCCGAGATGATCCGCATGCCCCAGTCGCTCTGATGTTCCTCTGCGGCCAGCTTTGTGATGGTCTGGTCGGCCCGGCTGGCATCGGGCAATCCGAACCACATCGGTACAGTGGTAAGAACGCTAAGTTCATCGACGCGCTGGTTGTCCTTGTTCAGGCCGAATGCGTAGATGTTCTTATCCGGCGACCAGAACGCTTGATCCAGCGCAGGCCTGCTCTTCTCAAATTCTGATGTTAACTGTTTGCTGACGTCATCCTTACCAAGCAATGCAGCCAGATTCGAGAGTGAATGGAGCGCCTCAATGCCAAGTCCAGCGTGGTAATACTCATTCTTCACCGGAAGCAGAGGCCCGCCTTCGACCCAGCCATGTCCCACTCCAGCATTTTGGGCAAAGCCGTTGGAGTCGTAGGTCGAGCGCAGGAATTCGTAGGCGCGCCAAACGTTGTCCCACTTCTCGCGCGCAAAGGCCAAGTCACCACTCTGCACCGCGTAGTCATTCATGGCGATGATCAGAAGTGGCGTTGCATCGGCGGAAACGTACGGGTAGGGATAATCCTTGAACCAAGGCACCAGCCCTGCGCTCTGCGAGATCTCGTGCGGGACCTTTCCATCCTGCCGCTGATACTTGCAGATAAAGTCGATCGCCGTCCGGGCTGTCGCGTAGTCCCCTTCGGCGTTCAGCGCGAACGAAGTCCAAAGGGAATCGCGGCCGAAGAACCACGCGAAGCCGGGCCGCTGGCTTGTGCCGGATGTGCGGTATCCGGCTACAAGTCCGGTCCCAAGATACGGATTGGTCACAAGACCCTGAATGGTGCTGATGCGTGCCCAGTCGTAAGCTTCCTGCAGTGCTGCATCGGGCAGGTCGAGAGAGACCGTCTTGGCGACGTAATCGCGATAGTAGTCCCCGGACTGGCGAATCTGATCAGAGTAAGAGGCCAGCAGCCGATGATACGTTTTGGACGCCTCTTCCATACCCGCCGTCGAAGCAGCGATCACGACTGCTTTCGTTTCTTTCCCTTTGGGCGTCACGCCCAAGCGAAAGGAGCTTTCGTCTGACGCGGAGTAATTCGTCTGGTACGCAAGATGAGAGTCGCCCCCCGTCGGCGATCCAACGAACGCCACGAATCTGCGAGTCTCCTCACCGAACACGAATGCGTGGCCCCTGGGATCCCAATTTAAGTAAGTCCCTCCCAGAGCAGCCGGCCATTCGAGTTGAAAGTCCGGGATGAAGGAAGCCTCGATTTCCAGAGGCTGCTCGGTTTCGACCTCAAGCAGAATGATGGCTCCTTGCGTATCCAGCGGAACGCAGAGGGTCTCGCGGACACGGAAGGAATCGCCGGCATAAAGAATTGAAGCCGACTCCGGGCGGACTGTAAGCGTACGTGCCAGGCTTTCGGCAGGAAGTGCGCGGTCATCAACGTGAAAAGTCAGATGAAATTCTCGGAAGATTTTCAGGGGATAGACCCACGCTTCAAATCGTCCGGTTTCATTGCCGAACAATCCGGCGCGAGTGCCGACCACGGGCAAGAACTCCCAGCTTCGAACTGTCCTAGTGAGTTCGGGACCTTGCACTTGTTGCGCTGGCGCAATCGACGAACAAAAAACGAGATAAATTGCGAATCCAAAAAGAACTGTCGAAACGGCTCGCAAGAGGCTCGGAACGCAGGATTTCATCATTCTCTTCTTCGGGATTGGGGACTTCGTGTGCTGGAAGCTTGCAAAGTGCCGGTTACCTTGCATATAAGAGGGAAAGGGCGAATATTAGCACGACCCGAGCGGGCCAGGTAGCGACCTCTTGTTCCCTTCACGCCGAAGTTTTCTCAAATCTCTAAGCCGGTCTGCGCTCGTGCTGTCTCTCGAAAATGTTCTCGCCCTGGCGTGGCCGAGACAATCCGCAGCTCACGCAGTGCTTCAAGAGAAACCATCCCCGAAAGAATCTCCTGTCGACGTCGGAGTCAGCTTCGTGAATGTCGCGCGGGAATCCGGTCTGAATGCGAAAACCACCTTCGGCGGCGAGCACAAGAACAAATATCTGCTCGAGACCACCGGATGTGGAGTGGCTTTCTACGACTACGACAACGACGGATGGCTCGATATTTTCCTGGTGAACGGTTTACGCGTCGAAGGCTTCCCAGCGGGCAGTGAGCCTACATCTCATCTCTTCAAGAACAACCGCGACGGCACATTCACGGATGTAACCCTAAAAGCCGGAGTCGCGCATTCGGGCTGGGGCCAGGCATGCTGCGTAGGCGATTACGACAACGATGGTTGGGACGACCTGTTCGTAACCTACTTTGGCAAGAATGTTCTCTACCACAATAATGGAGACGGAACGTTTACCGATGTAAGCGCAAAGGCCGGCATTGCGGGAAATGGAAAGCGCTGGAATACGGGCTGCGCGTTTGTCGATTACGACCGCGACGGCCGTCTCGACTTGTTCGTCGCGAACTACATCGACATGGATCTCGCCACTGCTCCGGTGCCGGAATCCGGACCATGCCTGTACAAGAGCGTGATGGTCGCATGCGGACCGCCGGGACTCCAAGGCGGGAAGAACATCCTCTATCACAACAATGGCGACGGCACCTTTTCTGACGTGTCGGAAGCATCGGGCATTCTCAGCGCCAACGGAACCTACGGACTTGGAGTGCTTACAGCTGACTTCGACAACGACGGCTGGCCCGACATCTACGTCGCCGACGACTCCACGGCGAGTGCGCTCTATCACAACAAGAAGAATGGCAAGTTCGAGGACATTGCGATAGAAGCGGGATGTGCACTCAGTCCCGATGGCAAGCCCCAGGCAGGAATGGGAGTGTCCGCGGCCGACTACGATATGGACGGCAATCTCGATATCGTGAAGACGAATTTTGCCGGCGATACGCCATCGCTTTATCACAACCAGGGCGGAGGGAACTTCGAAGACGCGACATTTACCGCGGGCCTCGGAGCCCACACCCAATTTCTCGGATGGGGCTGCGGCTTCTTCGATATGGATAACGACGGTTGGCCTGACATTCTGATCTGCAACGGTCACGTCTACCCAGAAGTCGAGCAACTTAAGACCGAAGCCGGCTACGCTCAACGAAAACTGCTTTACCAGAATCTCCACAACGGGCACTTCGCCGACATCTCATACCAAGTTGGGCCGGGTATCTCGGAACCAAGCGCGTCGCGCGGTGCGGCCTTTGGAGATTTTGATAACGATGGCGACATCGACGTCGTGGTCAACACTGTGAATGGGTATCCCCAGTTGCTCCGTTGCGATTCAAAGCTTGCGAACAACTGGATTAGAATCCGAACGATCGGGACAAAATCGAATCGCAGTGGCATTGGCGCCCGCCTTACCTGCGTCACTACAGTTCCGGGAGAGTCAAAGCCTCACCGGCAGATCGACGAAGTTCGCAGCGGTGGCGGGTATTTCTCGCAGAGTGATTTGCGTGTGCACTTTGGAATTGGCAAGGCAGAGAAGGTCGACTCACTTGAAATCCGCTGGCCTAGTGGACAAGTCGATACCCTGAAAGACGTGAAGCCAAACCAGGTGATCTACGTCAAGGAAGGCGAGGGGATTGCACGCACGATGCAGTTCGAGAAGCCTAAGAAACCGACCCGGTAATTGTCATTCTGAGCGAGGATTTTGTTTCGCCGAAGGCGAAACAAAACCACAGTCGAAGAATCCCTACCCCTGAGATGATGCCCCGCTGCATTGCTGCAGCAGCGATCGAAATGACGATCCCTAAGCCTTCTTGGGATCAGCTGCTACGGGGCTTCCCTTGCCCTCTTCGAGCACGTGTATCTTATCGATTCCAGTTCCCGTAAATCTCTCTGTGAGTCCACTGGGCCAACGAATCTCAACCCACTCCACCTTGTCGGCCTTCCCGAGCCCGAAATGCACTCGCATGTCGTTATTCGAGATATAACTCGATCCGCTACGGACTTCATCCACCAACATGCGTGTCGGAGTTTTCACTCGAATACGAGCACCGATGCCATCCCGGTTCGATTTTGTCCCTACCGTGCGAATCGCGATCCAGTGATTTGAATTGTGAACTTGATTGACCAGCAAGCTCGGCGCGGCATTCATGTTGTTGATCACGGCTGAAATTCTGCCGTCATTCCACAGATCACCTACCGCCAGTCCGCGAGACGAAGCTGAAGTTGTAATCGCCATTCCTGCCGAGCTCGAAATATCCGTAAACGTACCGTCACCGTTGTTATGGAAGAGAATGCGCGGCTCTTTGTAGCTGCTGCCGAGGTGTTGGCTGTCGACCTCAGGGTAAACATGGCCATTTACGAGCAACAGGTCGGGCCAGCCGTCATTGTCGATGTCGAGAAACATCGTGCCCCAACCCAGGTATTGCGTGTAGAGGCCGAGGCCCGCTGCAGTGGTTGCGTCGGTGAACGTGGCATCCCCGTCGTTTTTGTACAGAGTCGACGTGTCGTCGGAGAAATTCGTCTTGAAGATGTCGAGATGGCCGTCGCCGTTGAAGTCGCCGATAGTCGAGCCCATGCCGGCTTGTTCGCGGCCGTCTTCGTTGAATGCGGCGCCTGCGGTTACGGCAACATCCGTGAAAGATCCGTCATGATTGTTGCGATAAAGAATGGAAGGAGTGCTATCGCACGCAATGAAGATGTCGGGCCAACCGTCTTCGTCAAAGTCGAGCGTCGACACGCTGAATGCGTAATGCCCGTCAGTGCGATCGATGCGCGCCTTCTTGGTGGCGTCCTCGAAAGTTCCGTCGCCCCGGTTGTGGTAAAGAATGTTCTTCGCTCCCGCCAACCCGCGCGGCCCACACATCACCGGAACGCCTTTCCATATACAAGTCGGCCGCTCGCCCGGAGCGGGGGCCGTGGCCAGATCGAAGTCGACATAGTTCGCAACGACGAGATCGAGATGCCCATCCCGATCGTAGTCAATGAAGGCGCACCCTGTTCCCCATGCCTTGCCGGATCCGCCGACTCCCGACTTCTCTGCGACTTCGGTGAACGCGCCGTGATCGTTGTGATAAAGCTTGTTCTTGCCGTAATAGGTGACGTAGAGATCTTCCCACCCGTCGTTGTCGTAGTCCCCGACGCAGACGCCTTGTCCCCAGCCCGTTGCGGTGAGACCAGCTTTAGCGGTCACTTCGGTAAAGGTGCCGTCATGATTGTTGTGGTAAAGACGGTTCGTTGCGCCTTTTCCGGCCGGAAAATCTTCCAGTCGAGTGCCATTCACCAGGAAAATATCCGGCCAGCCATCGTTGTCGTAATCGAATATGGCCACTCCGTTGCCGGTCGTTTCGATGATGTACTTCTTGGTGTCAATTCCGCCGAAAATGTTCTGGGCGGTGAGTCCGGACTTTTCGGCAAGATCCGTAAAATTCGCGATGGGCGCGGTAGCAGAAACGGTGGGCTTGGCTTGCTGTGCGATTGCGATCGGATCGAAGAGCAATGAACTCCCGAACGACAAGCTGAGCGCCAAAAGAAATCGCAGGCAGAAATTGGGATTTTGGTAAACAGGCATGCGGCCTTCGTTGATGTTAGGGGCGCACTGCAAAAGGGTCAAGCAGAAGGGGGGGAGAGATATACAGGGCGGGAAAATTCCTACACCCACCGGAAAATGCCTGGGGCGGGGGGGCGCGTGCGTGTGCTTGCCTGGCGCGCGGGGCGAGGGGCCAGAGTAACCAACGAGTTAACAACTATTAGCTGATTATTAAACACGTGGGGAGAGCGGACGCGCGCGGCGTGCGACGGGCGGGGCAAAATGGAACACTCATCTTTTCGATTACACGTAAAAGATCCGATATGAACGGAATCGAAGGAAGTCGAAATTTGAGTGTTAACGCCTTCCATGAGAAGGCCGGTCGGAGTCAAGGGAATTCTGGATTCATAGTGAGTTCTTGGTTCTTTTCGCTGACAAAGTTCTTTTCCCACCGAGTAGCCACTGTCGCCATGCTTCCATTCGCACTC
>DATFQQ010000429.1:0-2699 GCA_035264195.1 Candidatus Sulfotelmatobacter sp.
GCGCCACCGGCCGCGGCGACCGGAGCTAACGGCGGATACGTGCTTGTGAAGAAAAGAAGCGTAGGGCCTTTCTGATCCGCAATTGCCGTTGACGGCCAAAGGTGCCCCCTTCATGACTGCGTGCAGATCACATTCCCGCAGTGCGGTGGCCGTATCAATGTGCCACATGATTGACGGCCAAAGAATGGACCAGTTAGCCCACTTGTTTTTTGAGAGGCCGTGAAAGGTGCTCGAGAGTGACTCTTTTTCCGCCATTCCGTTGCGCGCATAGTCGATCGCTGCCACCAGTCGAGAGGCGGAATCGAAATGTAAAAAGATGTTGAGAATAGGTATTTTTCGCCTATGAAGCCAGCCGTAATATCCTCAGGTTGTGTTTTTCCTGCCGTGAAACCATGAATTTTGCGAGAGAATTGCGTTTGGCGCAACTCATGAGAAAATCGGGAAGCGTGTCGTGCATCGCTTTTCCGACAACAAGTTCCGATGGCGGAATGCCTGGACGAATGGTTCTGAGCCACGATCCAAACGAGCACCAAACCGATTTCGGAAACTCGGCCGAGAGGTACTGTAGCAAGCCATGGGCGATGATGCCAGTTTGGATAAAGGTATGGTAGGCATGAATTTTGTCGCGGACTTGTTTGCGGTAGCGGTCCGACTTGCGATGAAGGTACTGATTGCCGTTCCGGTATCGCAGTGAAGTCATGTCCATCATCCAGAAATGGTAGCTGAGTGAACCGACCTGACGCACAGCTTGCCTGAACATGTGCTCGATCTTGAAACGAAAGCCATAGAGGCTGATGATGTCCAGAGCATCGAGGGTCAGGTCCGTACTCATAAGCAGGATCTTGCCTCTGGTTGGATGAACAACAGCTACGAAACGCACAAGCTCTCCCACTGGGCGCCAAACCAGATCACGCACACAATACTGGATTTTGACGCCACGCTCGCCGTAGAGATTGGCGTCAGCCTCTGCCATCGAGTTGACATCGCGCAGTACCGAGTTGATCTTGATCTTCTTGCCATAGAGCTTCGGCCTGCCCCTCTTCCTGCGCCCTTTCGCTGGTCCAGCGGGAAGGTAGGCAACGGCGTTGGATTTGACCCGGGTAACCAGATGATTGCCCTGCTTGCGCAGCCCCTTCACGACCTTTCGCGCCGCGTAATAGGCATCCGCCACAAAATAGAACGGGTCAGCAATTGCCACGATCTGGAGCAAGTCCAGCATTTTGTCGAGCAGAGTGCGTTTATCACGATTGGACCACACCAGCCCTTCATGAATACGCATGGTAAGCGGGACAGCAAAGCAGGTTGACGCTGCGTACACCAGCAGCGCGACGGCCTGCAAGCTGTGACCCATGATGTACTCGGGTTTCGTACTGCAATTTGATTGCTGATGCAGAAGCTTGACGCCCGGCATCTTCTTGCCGCGTTTGGGGATCTTGATGCCATCCCCGACCAGGACCAGCCGGCCATTGAAGCGCACCGGATTTGAGAACAGCCGCAGCACTGTGCGGCCCCACAGGACCACGAGCTTATCAAGCTTGATCGCGCTGCTATGAAAGTGCCTGCGCAGCGAGTTGTAAAGTTTTGGTCTCAGATTCAGCGCTCGGATGAGGCTGGTGAGACCGAGCAAGTCAGATCGCACCATCATGCCAACCAGGGCCGTGGCGAACCACATGAAGGTATCGTGGCGCGAGAATGCGGGACGAAGCGATTGAAGTGCACTCCAACAGGAATTCCAAAGTTCTAGATGAGGCCGTCCCTTTGCCGGATTGAGCATGGTACCGTCCGTGGGTGATTCGGGGATCGGCTACCTCCCTACGAACCACAGATTCACGATTGGTTAACGATGCGCGCTCATGACCAGATCGGGGCTTGCCATCGAATCGTTGTTGGTCAGGCGCCCGACATCACATGCGAGGGCGCGCATCAAAAGCTCAAGGAGCATCATTGAATGTCGAAGCCGGCAACGAAGAAGGCCGGCGTGAAGCGCCGGCGCAAAAGTGGATGGGACATCGATAGGCGGGCCATAGAAGCGGAGTGGGAAGCCGCGCTTCTACGGATACCTGAGGAGATTCTCCGCGAGGAAATCGCCTTTTGGTCGTGGCCGGACTCGCCCGAAGGCGAGCTGTGGTTCGAGATGTCCGACACACTCGAGGTTCTGCTGAAGGACGTGGGCCTCGATGCGAAGGAACGCAAATTCGTCTGGCCCGATGCCGGACGGCTCGATCTCGACAAATCTGTTCGGCGTATCAATCAGCAGTATCCGGAATTTCCCGAGGACCAGATCACCGAATTTCTGGTCTTCTGGATTCGATCCCTCTACGTACCAGAGGGTTGCTCTGACTCTCAGATGGAGGAACTCGAGAGGCTCACAGAGCGATGGGTTGCCGACCTCGGGATGGCCGAGAACTAGTCACTCTCGAGTTATAAAGAGTCGCGAATTCGATGGCTGCTCGGCTGGAACGCGGATCGTCGAAGGTCGAAACTGGGTCGACCGTGATTCCACCGACCCCTCGTCCGGCGAAATTCACAAAGGCTTTCTCGATATCGAAATATGAACGAACAGGGTGCACGACAACCTCGCGCCCAAGCGCCTTGGCAGCCTCCGATGTCTTAGTAGTCCACTCTTTAAAGAATTCGCTATCTGCCGGCGGCGAAAGGTTGCCGACAATTTTCGCCTGTGGAACTAGTTCCAATAGGAG
>DATFQQ010000430.1:0-10051 GCA_035264195.1 Candidatus Sulfotelmatobacter sp.
ACGAAAAAAATCAAAGTTGGCCCGAGCGAGAATCCCGAAAATTACATGGGTCCGGTGGTGAGCAAGAGCGCCATGACCACAATTCTGGGTTACATCGATGTTGGGAAGAAGGAAGGCAAGCTGTTGCATGGGGGCGATCGCGCGCCAGGTGACGGCTACTTCGTTCAGCCCACGATCATCGCCGACGTTGATCCCAAAGCTCGGATTTCTCAAGAAGAGATTTTCGGTCCGGTGCTGGCGGTCATCAAGGCGCGGGACTTCGATCACGCCCTCGAGATTGCGAACAACACTGAGTTTGGCCTAACCGGCGGCGTATACTCGCGTAACCAAGAGAAGCTGGAGAAGGCTCAGGACGTCTTCCACGTCGGCAATCTGTATTTCAACCGCAAGTGCACCGGCGCGATGGTCGGCGCGCATCCCTTCGGCGGATTCAATATGTCGGGCACCGATTCGAAATCGGGCGGCCCGGATTATCTCTATCTGTTCACGCAGGCAAAGTCGGTCGGAGAAAAGATCTAGGTTCTGGGCGACACATACCGTGGAGCACCGCGGATCAGGATTTCTTGCAAATCTCGATCACGAACAACGCGCTCGCTATTACCAATGGTGGCAGAAGTATCGTCTTATCAAACGCCTCACTTGGTTAGCGGGCGCATTTTTGGTCGCCTGCGTTCTATTAGCGCGGTGGTCGGGTCCGATCCAAGGCTTCGCCCTGATTCTGGCGAAGCTTGCCTTGCTAGCATTTATTGCGTCTGGACTATGGCCGAGTCTCGTTGACTGCCCTCGCTGCGGCGAGACCTTTCGAGGCTGGGCTACAGAGAAATACTTTGGCGACGAATGCCAGAATTGCGGCCTCACTGGCAGAGAACTATCCTCGATCGCGAAGCCGCGAGACTAACATCTTCTTTCGGGGGAAGGCGCAGCCGCCCAGGGATTTCTCTCCACAAACTGCCGCTGATGCCAGTAGGGATAAATCGGGGTGACGTCGCTGGCAGCGTCGAGCTGCGCAATCTGAGCCGCCGTAAGGTTCCATCCCGCAGAAGCGAGATTCTGCCGTAGCTGATCTTCGTTGCGCGCACCCATGATGACTGTTGCTACCGTCGGTCGTTGCAACAGCCAGTTCAACGCGATCTGAGGAACAGTCTTTCCCGTCTCTTTCGCAACTTCGTCCAGCGCATCGACGACACGATAAAGATACTCGTCAGGCACCCGCGGGCCCATATCCGCCGTCTGATGGAGACGGCTCACTTGCGGCAGCGGTTGCTCGCGGCGCACCTTGCCCGTTAGTCGTCCCCATCCAAGGGGACTCCATACTAGCGCGCCCACTCCTTGATCGACTCCCAGCGGCATCAGTTCCCATTCGTATTCACGCCCAATGAGCGAGTAGTAGACCTGGTGCCCGCAATATCGCGACCAGCCATAGCGATCAGCGACATCGAGCGATTTCATCAAATGCCAACCGGAGAAATTCGAGCACGCAATGTAGCGCACCTTCCCGCTCACGACCAGATTGTTCAGCGTGCTGAGCACTTCTTCGATTGGCGTGAGTGCGTCAAATCCGTGCAGGTGATAAATGTCGATGTAGTCCGTGCCTAGGCGCCGGAGGCTCGCCTCGCAGGCCTGAATCAAATGATGCCGCGATGATCCCACATCGTTCGGTCCATTTCCCAAGCGGAAGGTTGCCTTGGTCGATATGAGAACCTGGTCCCGACGTCCGGCGACCGCTTTGCCCAATATCGTTTCGGACAGCCCGTTCGAATAGATGTCGGCCGTATCAAACAGATTGACGCTAGCCTCAAGGCAAATGTCGACGAGCCGCGTCGCTTCCGCGACATCGCTCGCGCCCCATGCCTTGAAGAACTCAGTTCCGCCGCCAAATGTGCCTGTGCCATAACTCAGGACCGGCACTTTCAATCCAGATTTGCCAAGCTGTCGAAATTCCATAGGCTAAAGATGTAACACAACAGCCAGACGATTCCGAAGCTTGTGCTCTTTTAGACCACACCCAACCGCTAGAAGGTCACGGCGATGATGTGGTTGTTGAGTTCCGCCGCCGGCCGACCTTCGTAGGTTCCCGCAGCAGTCGTGCAGTCGAACGAAAGGTAAAGCCTCGACTGGCCGGTAATTCCATTTCCTCGCGCTGCTGCTCCCATAAACAAATCGAACTGGAACAAGCCGAGGCCGTCTGGATCGCCGTCAATTGGATCCGGTATCTTGGTCACCGCCTGCGGTGCACCGATGGCGATCCCTCCCGGATTGATCTGGTTACGGAACACGCGCACCGCATGAACGAACTTGTCGCCTTCGGTGCTGTAGTAAGCAATGTTGACAACTCCGGTGGATGGATCCGTCGTGATCGACGGGTAGAAGTGATGGCCCCCAACGCTATCGACCGAGACCGGAGCAGACCACGTCTTTCCATTGTCGACAGAAATGGTCATGACCACTTCCGCGCCGAGGCAGACCGTGAATGGCGGGTTTCCTTGCACGAACGGATTCCTGCAATCGTCGTACACGAGAAACGTGGTGAACTTCCCGCCCGACTCCGCGCGATTCGCCAGCTTGGGGTACGTGAAAGCGAGCAGGGCGATGTTTGTGAGATCGTCAAAGATCGGTTGTGTGACATGCTGTACGAGAACTGGAACGCCGCATGTCGGAAGTTTCGGGGCGCCTGCCGCCCTGCAAGTCACAAACTTGATGTCTTGTGTGCCGTCATTGTTCCCATTGACATAGGAGATCGTGATGACCCCGTCCGCCCGGACGCGAACGTAGGGGAAACTCGGGTTGGAATCCGTTCCGCTGATGATTTCTCCTGCTCCAGTTCCGCAGTTCAATGAATTGGTGCAAGCGGCGAGCACGATGTTCACCCCACTTGTTGTTCCCGGCCCTGAACCGACGATGTACACGTCGCCAGCGCCGGTCCCTGCTCCGGTCGGACGTTCGTCGATCGTAACGACAGGCTGGACCCCGCCCAGGTCTGGTCCGGGCTGAGGGAACAGGAGCACCGGCGGGGTCACGCTCCAGCAAGAAGTTGCCTGCGCCTCCAGGTGTGTTCCGTTCGGACATTTTGCGGAATTCAGCAAAGTCGAAGCTGCAGCGCGGAATAGTCCCACTCCAGACAAGGATCCAAAACGCTGGTCCGCCATGAAAATGGCGTCTCGTGCGGGGTCGGCTGCGACTACGGTGCCGCCGATTCCGAAAAGAGCACTACCTTGAACGGTTATGGTGGGCAGCCCACCCTCAAATTGCGTGCTGCAGTCGGCGGTCGTCGAACGATGCACGTAATAGCCGCTGACGTTTCCGTCCCACTTCACATTCGTGAGGTTGCCACGCCAATCGTTGGCGCCTTGCACAATCAAGTCGTCTCCGGCTCCAATACGGTTAGGAAGGAAATCTGCGGTCGCTTCATTCTGCGGAAACGCGTTCGCGCGGGGCTCGAGGTTGAAGCGCGCTCCGTTGTTGCCGGTGCAGGGAACGGTCGCCGGACCAATTGAAGCTTCCGCATTTGCGATTGGCCGCATCCACTGCGGCGGAATCACCGTGTCTTTTGCTGGTTCGCCGAATGCGGCGATGGCATACGGAGCCAGCGGATGTCCCGTGGCCTTGAGGAAAGCTCTGCCCTCATCGGACGTGAGAAATCTTTGCCCCTTTGATCTCGCCGAATCGCTGTGGCTAACCCGATGAGCGTTGCTCGTCTGTAATCTCGGGACGGAGCTGCGCCTGACCGTCGGACTCTGCGCAAAGCATCCGGTCGCGATGAGGACGATCCCTGAACAAATCACAACTGGAGTCTTGGATGATGTCATTTCAATTTCTCCGAGTTCGCAGCTCTAGTATTGGAATTGAGCGAGATGGTTATTCATGTCGGGCATGGGAACACCGGCGTACGATCCAAACACGCTGTTCCACGTAAACCCCACATAGGCGCGGCTTTGGCCGGATGTTCCTGTTCCCCCGGCAGCCAGTCCTAGGCGGTCACCGAATCCTCCGGGTGAGAAAAGCACTTGAACCGGGGACTCGGCGGCAGCATCCGCGAAGGCCGTTGTGAGCAACTGCGCCTTGCCTACGGTGGTAGTCCCCGGTTGCACCTGCGTGAGGAAAACCTGCGCCCGTTGCTGGAGAGGATCGTTCTCGGTCGAGTAGTAAGCAATATTCAAAGTCTCGGTGGAAACGTCAATCGCGACTTGTACAAAGAATTGCTGGCCTTTACTGTTGCTGAGTTTAGTGATCGGGGACCAGGAGTTTCCTCCGTCTGCAGAACTCGTCATGACCACGTCAGTTTTCGGACAGAAGTCGACGGCAAATCCAAGATCGATGACCGGGACTGCGCAACGGTCATAGACGACAAACGTCGTCACCGATACACCATCGCTTTCGAGGCGGTTCGCGTGCCTGGGATAGAGTTGATCCTGCATCGGCACGTCGCCGGCAAGCGACGCAAAGATAGGAGTATTTTCCGTCGTGATCAGAATCGGGGCCTTGCAGGTCGGCGCTTTCGGTGCGCCATTCGGCGTGCAGGTGATGAACTTGATGTCTTCCGGGTTAATGCCGGGAAAAGTCGTATTGCGGTAAGTGATCGTGATGACTCCATCCGGACGCACCTGCACCCACGCGAAATCGCCTTCCAGATCAGCACCGCTGATCTTGATCGAGTTGCCACAGTTCAGTCCATTGGTGCATGCGGTGAGAAAAATGGATCTATGGAGTGTGTCGTTGGGATCAGCTTGTGTGACGACCGCGTAGAGATCTCCGGCGCCGGTACCGCTGGTTCTCGCGTCCACCGCAATGTGGGGATTGAACTGGAATGAGTTCAAAGACGCGATATTGAATACCGCTGCGGAATTGAAGCAACCGGCGGAGCCGTTCGTCTGCGTACCGCTGGGACACAAGGTCGAGTTCAACAGACCAGACGCATTTGCACGGACCACTCCAACTCCGGAATCGTCGGTGCCCAAACCGAATCGCAGATCGGCGATGAAGAAAGCGTTGCGTGCTGGGTCGGCAATGGCGGTTGGTGTGCCAAATGGCGCGAACTGATCAATGATGTTGCTGATAAACGGCAAGCCTCCCTCCAGCTCGGCGCTGCAATTTGCGTTCGAGCGCTGCACGTAGAATTCATCGGAGCTGCCGGCAATGCTCCTCATATCCGTCGCCGTTGCCACGACCAGATCGTCTCCTGACTGGCCCGCGCTCGGCAGAAAAGCGACCGACTGTGCTGCTTGAATCACAGCGTTCGTGCGTGGCTCTAGATTGAAGCGGCTGCCGTTTGGTCCGGTGCATGCCGTGCTCGGAGCCTGCGCGCTCGAGTTTGTTGCCACGCAGAGTGCTCCCACAAAGACAGATAGACACAGAAGAATGTCGCGCGTTCGCATAGTTGGACACCTCCCCAAAATGGATCAATGATGAAACCATTCTTGGCTTAGGGTTTTTGAGGCCGGACGACTACTTCGGAAGTGGGCCACCAGACCGCTCTTTACCGGCTGAAAGGCTTTTCAATCCCTAGCCCATCTGCTGATCGGGATCGCAGCGGTAATCTGGATGCCCGCCACGAACTTTACGGTGGGCCGGAGTCTTGGTTGTCACCGGGTTGTCAAAGTGAGGTTAAATGGGGTTGTGGCTGATCGCTGAACAGAAATATAGGTCGCGGAGTCGGAAGCTTCCGCAGCTCACGTAGGTCGCACTCGGTCAAGAGCGAGAGGCGAATCAGTATTCGCCTCTGTCCATTTTCGGACGCCCCGGATCATGACGGGACACTCGTTCTCTTCCACGATTTTCCGAAGTGCAAGCCAGTCAAAGAATTGGCTTCGTCCGTGAGTGGAAGCTTATCTGCTTCACTTTCGATACCTTTGGGGGAAGAACTATGTTCTCGGCACTCCTGCAGGACCTTCGTTTCGCTCTCCGTCAGCTGCGCAAGACACCCGGATTCACAACGACGGCCATCCTGACCCTTGCTTTGGGGATCGGCGCCAATGCGGCTGTATTCACCTTGGTGAACGCGGTTTTGCTGAAGGATCTCCCCGTAGCCAAGCCCGAAAACCTCGTGAAGCTCGGCGATCTGAATATGTGCTGCGTCGGATTCGGGCATCGCGACGACGGCAACTACTCGCTCTTTTCCACGGCGGTTTATGAGCACCTGAAGAAGAACGCGCCGGAATTCGAGGAACTGGCCGCGATGCAGGCCGGATTTACCTACCGGCCTGTCGTCATTCGCCGCGGCGGAACGCAGGAGAATGCGCGATCGGTAATGGGGGAATTCGTTTCCGGTAATTACTTCCGCACCTTCGGCCTGAGCCCGGCAATTGGCCGTTTGTTCCAGGATGCAGACGACATTCAGGGCGCTCCTTTCACGGCCGTGATGAGTTATGAGACCTGGAAGAACAACTACGCCAGTGATCCATCGGTCGTCGGTAGCACGTTTTATGTGAATACCATACCGGTCATGATCACGGGCGTTGCTCCCGAGCATTTCTATGGTGACCGCCTCACCAGCACGCCTCCAGGCTTCTACTTGCCGATCGAGTCGATGCCAACTCTGGCAAACGTTCAGTACGTGCACGATCCCGACGCCAACTGGCTCTACATGATCGGGCGCCTGAAACCCAGCGTGTCTCGGGCTCAACTTGAGGCCAAGCTGAGCGGATTGCTGCGGCAGGCGCTAGCCACCACGCGAACGTATTCGAAGAAAGAGGACCAGGCAATGCTGGGACGCGCGCATCTTGTGCTGACACCCGGAGGCGCCGGCATTCAGGCGATGCAGGAGCAATATTCGTCCCACCTGCAGTTGCTGATGTGGACCTCGGGACTGGTTCTGCTGATTGCATGTGCGAACATCGCCAATTTGCTCCTTGCCCGCGGCATGGCGCGAAAAGGAGAGATGTCGGTACGGACCGCGCTCGGTGCTGGGCGTGTTCGAATCGTGCGGCAGTTGCTGACTGAAAGCTTGCTGCTGGCGGGACTGGGCGGGCTGGCCGGAATCGCGCTGGCTTATGCCGGAACGCAGATGTTGCTGGCATTAACGTTTGCTGACGCGAGCGGTCTCCCGATTCATGCGAGCCCCTCTCCGGTGGTCCTTGGCTTTGCATGCGGACTTTCATTGCTGACGGGCGTTCTGTTCGGCGTCGCTCCTGCGTGGATTGCTGCGCGCGTAGAGCCCGTCGACGCCTTGCGCAGCGGCACTCGCGCAACAGGCGGTGCCAGCTTGCTGCAGCGAGGTCTTGTGGTGGCGCAGGCTGCATCGTCCCTGATCCTTCTTGTGGGCGCAGGACTCTTCTCGCAAAGTCTCAGCAAGCTCCAGCACAGCGATTTGAAACTCGAATCCACCAACCGCTACGTCGTGCATATCAATCCGCAGGCCGCGGGGTACTCTCAGCGACAACTCGGCGATCTCTATCGCACCATCGAGGACCGCTTCCACGGCATCCCAAGAGTGGAAAAAGTTGGAATCACCTCCTACACGCCGATGGAGGACAACAATAATGGCAGGGACGTTCAGGTGGAGGGTCGGCCGGAGTTGCATCTTGGAAGTTCGAACATTCGGGTCAGTCCGGAGTACTTCGATTCGGTCGGGACCCATGTCCTCATGGGACGCGGCATTGGCGTTCAGGACACTGCGAGCTCTCCAACTGTGGCGGTAGTGAATGAGACCTTTGCAAAGAAATTTTTCAAGCCGGGTGAAAATCCCATCGGTCACCACTTCGGAGGCGGAGACAACACGCACGATTACGAAATCGTGGGCGTAGTGGACGATACCGTGTACCAGGACGTGCGCTGGAAAGACCATCTCATGTTCTTTGTGCCGCTCTTGCAGAGACCGGCCAGTGACAAGGATCCCATCGAGCACGACGAGGGAATGTACATCGGCGCATTCGTTCTGCAGACGACCCATCCGATACCGGAGATGGAGAGCATAACGCGACGAACGCTTTCGCAGATCAATCCGAACCTTGCAGTCGTAAAGTTCCAAACATTTGATCAGCAGATCGCTGATCAGTTTACCGACGACCGCATGCTGGCGCGGTTGACGATGCTATTCGGCGCGTTGGCGCTGCTACTGGCCATGATCGGACTCTACGGAGTGAGCGCATATACGGTCGCACGGCGCACTTCGGAGATCGGCATTCGTATGGCTCTCGGCGCGGAGCGGGGCAAAGTCACGGCAATGATTCTGCGTGGTGCTCTGAGTCAGGCGGCGCTGGGACTGGCGATCGGTGTTCCAATCGCATGGCTGTGCGTACGGTTCGTAAAGTCGCAGCTCTACGAAGTCAAAGGCATCGATGCCACCGTTCTCCTAACGTCGGTGTTGACCTTGGCCGCAGCCGCATCTATGGCTGGGCTGATTCCGGCAAGGCGCGCGGCTTCTGTAGATCCAGCGAGAGCGCTGCGAACAGAATAATGCACGCTTCGTCAAGGGTAGTGGTTGGTCGCCGATCACTACTATCATTACGAAAATCTCCATCGTGATATGCTTCCCCGACGTCCGGCGTGGAAAGGTACATCGATTGTGAGTCGAGCGCAGTTGAGCAATTCAACAACAGTTTTTCTCGTTGGAAATATCGGGCCGACGATGGAGTGGTACAAGCAGCTCGGCTTCGACTCCAGGTACTTTCCGCCTGGATTCGCGATCCTGCGTCGCGATAAAGTCGAGATATTTCTGCAACAGCAGCCCGACTACGTCGCGCCAGACGAGCCGGGGCGCCAGGATCGCGAGGCTTGGGACGTGTACATCGTCACGGACAACGTGAAGTCTCTATACGACGAGTACTCCACGTTGCCTGGAGTAGCGATATCCCGTGCGCTTTGCCCACAAGATTATGGGATGATTGAATTCGATGTCATGGATCTGAACGGACATCGGCTGGTCTTCGCAGAACCGATACCAGCAAAGCGATCGTGATCGCGACGAACGGAAGCGTGTGGATGTTGGTTTGGGCAATCGTAAGGCCGCCATTTTAGGGCGGCCTTTGACATTGCAAGGGGTGGGTTGAACTTAGGGCGCCACTCCCGCTGGCGGCTGCGGTGCCGCACCAGCCGTGGTTGCTGCGGCAGCCTCATTCAAAATCCGGTGATGGATCGTAAACAGCGCCAATTCCAGCCGGTCCGACACGCCAATCTTGTCGTAGACGTTGCGCAGGTAGTTCTTGATCACCTGTTCGGTTGTCCCGAGCTGCGAGGCGATCTCCTTGTTCTTGTATCCCTGAACGATGAGGGCCACGATGCGCAGCTCCTTCGCCGTCAGGCGGTCGCGCACACGCAATCCGACCATATCGTTTTCGGTGAGCTCGCTGGGTACCGCGACATCTTGCACCCAGGTTTCTCCGCGCGCCACTTTCCGCACGCAGTCGACCAGCGCGGCGCTGGTTACATTGCGGTACACCACGCCATGCGCGCCATTGGACATGTGTTTCTGCGCGCTCTCGCCAGTATCGGCGAGTACGATGACCCGCGTCTTCGCCTTGTTGGCGGCTTGCACGATGGCGCTGAAATCGTTGTGAAAGCCAGCGGCCACGACCAAGACAGCAGCGCGAAACTTGTCGAGCGCCATGAACATCTGTTCAGGCGTCTGCGCTTGGGCGACGATGCGCATTTCGTCCTCGACTGCGAGTACTTTGGCAATGCCGGCCCGGAAGATCGCCTGATTATCGGCCAGAATCAGTTTGAGCATGTTGTCAACGCTCCCAAATCATCTTTCGAACTGGTTATGAGTTCCTGACGAACTCGTATGAGTCGATCACGCAAGCGACGCCGCGGCCTTCGCCGCCTTCTCCAGTTTCGTCGGCGCGAACGACGCGTCCTTTGCACTGAATGGTGACGTTTTCCTGCCCGCCCGTCATTTCCGGCGGCAACGTGATTTCAAATTCCACAGGCGAACCCACATCCATGGCAGCGTCGGCGCGGATGTACACGCCCGCTGCACTGAGATTTCCGGTGACTCCCTTGGTGTCGGCACCGGATTCGCCTTTATGAATTTTGATCGGCAATTCCAGCGGAAATCGTTTCCCGGTCCGTGCTTCTTCCCCCACGGCACCTCCTCTGAGTTGACCCGTCGGTGTAC
>DATFQQ010000431.1:0-2684 GCA_035264195.1 Candidatus Sulfotelmatobacter sp.
CTCGAGAAGCTTTGCGTTCTTTTCAGCACGGCGATACAGGGGCATGCTGATCTTCCAGGGACGTGAGAACACCTTCTTATCTTCAATGGTGGCTTCGTAAGTGAGTGTGTCTGCGCTGCGCGGCGTGTAGCGTTCCACCACATGTAAAGCGTCGCTGTGGAAGTTGCCGGCGCGATCGAACCATGTGTCCTCCATGAGATTGGTCACGTCGACCACAAGCGTCTCGCCCTCCCAATGACCGTTCGACCAGCCCATCCAACTATCGCCAGGAGCCTTCGTAGGAGCGCCCATATTGATGGTGCGAACCGCTCCGGCATATTCGTAAGCCATCAAAATGTTCTGCTGAGACTGGACGATTTGAAATGGATACGGCAGATAAGTAGCGCGTGGGACGCCCGGCAGATAACACTTCACCTCGGGATCCAGCTTGACCCAATTCGCTTGGTTCTCTCTTTTTTTCGCGGCCGCTGCGGGCAGATAAGGAATTTCATCGCCTTCTACCACACTCAGCCCGGGCGGTACGGAGAACACGGCTCCGAGTGAGGCCACGGGTCCCTTGCCGGCAGTGTGGCCTTCCAGATTCCAATCCGCTGTGTTCAGGGCTTGCCAAACTCCGTTCAGGTTGGGTTTTCCGTCGGCAGTCCGGGGCGCACGGTAAGCAGGAGCCTGAGCGGTGCCGAACATCGCGACCAAAAACACGATACTCGCGGCCACGCTCGCAATCACAGCATGTCTTGATTGAGTCCGCATGACGGTTACGCTCGCGATCGTCGCATCGCTAAATGCATTTAGGATAAGTAGGGGGATCGTATATGCGAACTATTTCGCTGTCAAGCGAACGGCGATGATTTGTCGGTAGCACATCAAATGTCCGGTCGTAATAGCACATCATCTGTCCGCTTTGCGCAGCAAAGGATAAAAGGGCATGCCGGAGGAAGACGACGGCATGCGCGATTACCCGGAAGCTGCAATGGAGCGAGCAATGAAAGTGCACGAAGTGATTCTTCGAGCGATGGCGAAGCGGATGACGTGGTGGCAAGCGGCGGAGATCTTAGGGATAACGGATCGTTCGATGAGACGTTGGCGAGCTCGGATGGAAAAAGAGGGCTTCCGTGGAGTGATGGATCGGCGCGTAGGACGAAAGAGTCCCAAGCGGGTGCCGGTGCTAATCATCGACAAAGTGCTGTCGCTGTACCGAGACAAGTATTTCGATTTTAATGTGAAGCACTTCCACGAGAAGCTGATCTCGGAGCATGGGATTGGACTCAGCTACACGTGGGTGAAGCGGACGCTGCAAGCAGCCGGCTTGGTGAAGAAGGCGCCAAAGCGCGGATGTCATCGTCGACGTCGGCCCAGACGGCCATTGCCCGGCATGTTGCTGCACTTGGACGGCAGTCATCATCAGTGGTTTCAAGATGATCGATGGTACGACCTGATTGTGGTGATGGATGATGCGACCAATGAGATTTATTACGCCCAGCTCGTCGAGGATGAATCGACGACGACCGTAATGGCCGCGCTGAAACAAGTGATCGAAGACCAAGGCTGGTTCTGCGCACTCTACAGTGACCGGGCCGGCCATTTCTTTGTGACGCCGAAAGCCGGCGAGCCGGTCGATCGGCGTCGACTTACCCAAGTGGGACGGGCGCTGAGGGATTTAGATATCCAAATGATTCCCGCCTACTCTCCTCAGGCGCGAGGACGAAGCGAACGAAACTTTAGGACGTGGCAGGGTCGGCTTCCTCAAGAACTGCGTAGTCATGGAATCGGAACTGTCGAACAGGCCAATCCGTTCCTCCGCGGTCATTACATCGCAGAATTCAATTCGAAATTCAAAGTGCGGGCAGCCGAACCGGGCACGGCATTCGTGCCCAACGCCCGCCGCGACTTGGATCGGATCTTCTCGGTTCACCACGAACGTGTGGTGAACAATGACAATACCGTGATGTTCGGCCAATCCATACTCCAGCTGGAACCGGTTGCCTGGCGAGCCACACTGGCCGGCTGTCGCGTGATTGTTTATGAACACCTGGATGGCAGCTTAAGCATCGGCTATGGTCCGCATGAGCTCGCCCGATTCCAAGACCATACGATTGCCAAACCGAAGCAACGCCGACCCCGACAGCCAGTGAAACTTTTGCGACGTGGGAAACAGAAAGAATCGGCCATCGAGGGTAGGGGCCGATTCTTTCTCAATAAGGTGACCTCCGCAGCACGCTCTGCGCCACGATGAAACTGTGGCTTGAACGTGCTTGCTGCGGTGATTTTGTTTGAAATGAAAACCGGACAGATGATGTGCTACTAAAACCGGACATTTTCACGTGCTACGAACAAGCGCAACCACGCGGCTCCGTGCCCACAGGGATCTGTGCAACTTCCCTGTTTAGTACGAGGTCAATTACCGAAACGGTGCCAGAGATGCCGTTGGTGACGTAGGCGGCGGCGTCAGTCGGGTGCACCGCCACGCAGCGGGGGTCCTGACCGACCCCGATCTCAGCCAGCTTCTCAGCAACGTCATTGCCATTCGCATCTTTCACTCGAATGATGGACACAGTGTTCGCCTCACGGTTGACGAGGACCAGACGCGTCTCGTCAGCGGTAAGAGCGATGGTGGTAGAACGGGTAGGTGCTGCTGCGGCGAGGCCCACGAGGGCAACCAACACTGCCACGAGCACCATCGCGAA
>DATFQQ010000432.1:0-2328 GCA_035264195.1 Candidatus Sulfotelmatobacter sp.
GTTGGATCGGCGCAGGGAATTCTCGCTTTAACTGCTGCAGTCTTTTTGCTTTCTTTGCCTTTGTTGTTCACGGCAGTTGCTGCGTAGAAGTAAGTGCTGTCGTTAGCGACAGTCGAGTCAGTGTAGTAGGTCCAAGCAACCAGACCGCCACTGTTGACTTTCCGCCAGTTCACTCCATCAGGGCCCCGATAGACGTTGTATCCCATCACGTGAGGCGATTTAGAAGCTGTCCACTTGAGATCCACTACATGGATTGGTGTCGGCTGGATAACGACTGTATAAGCCTTCTCGGATACCCCTTTTTGGCATCCTGTTACGGAGACCGTAAAAGAATAGGAGGCCGCCGTTGTGGGAACCCCGGTCAGTTGCAGAGAAGTCGTATTGTTAATTGTCGTCTTGCGGACGCCTGCGGGCAACGAACCCGAAACAATCTTCCATGAGTACGGAGTACAGCCATCACTGGCCCTGAGAACCGCGAAGTACGATTTGCCGCGCACGCCGTTGGGGATGCTCCTCGTATCGATGGTGACGGATGCCACACATCGTGACGCGAATACGATCAGCAAGATGGAGAAGAAAAAGGACTTCAAGATCATCATTCTCCTAAGACAACCTTATTCCTGGCAGATAGCGGGGGTTTTAAGACCCCAGCTACACCTCCCGCCTAATGTCTTTTCCTCTGGCCAATCATTTCATCGAGTAGGGCGCTCATCTCTCTGGCGATGCGAATAGCGGCCTCCGGGTCGTCCTCATCGAGAAGCTTGCTGGCGACGTGACTTAGCTTCTCAAATTGTTCCCCTGACGGTGGTTTCTGAGTAAACATAGGAAACCTGCAACTTTCCGAGACGGGGTAGGTGCTGGGAGTCTACACGCGGAAATACCAAAATGAAAGCCGCGCCACCGTGTGAGAGCAGCGCGGCTTGTGGTTAGAGGGTGTCAACGTCCCCCCAAGAAACGTTGCACCCTCGGCAGGCGGACGGATTATATCCCCGAATCCGTGTCACGCCAGTTTTTATTCAGCCCCCTGCCACACCCCAAAACTTCCCTTTTGTGAAAAGACATTGCGTTATACGACATATCGCTTAACGACATGACATCGCACGCACTATAGTTAGCATCTAAGCGAAAGAAAGGCGAATCTATGAGTCGAGAAGTTGTCACTGTCACGATCCCTTCGGAAGTGGTGAAGAAGTTGGACGAAGTTGCCCAGTCCGAATATCGGAGCCGCTCGTCGCTGGTAACTGCGCTGCTTGCCAAAGGACTGGAATCTCGCACCGAATCACAGGAACCCGTAATGGCGCAGGAGGTGCGGTGAGCACTCCCATTAACACCGCGCAGTTGCGAGCCATCGCCTTCGCGCTTCGGGAGGTTGCCTCATCTCTCGGCAAGGATGCGGATGTCCAAGTTTTGATTGACGCTGCGACGTTCTTAGAACAGGCGGCAGAAAAGGTGCCTGCCTAAATGGAGCGCACCGTCCGTCCAAGCCCGTGTCATGTCTGCGGACTTCCTTCGTGGGCATGCGCTGTTGTTGGGTTTATTACGAAGGTCAAGACGAAAGCTGAGAATAAGTTTCGGCGGGACCGGACCGCAACTGTCTGGTGCTGCTCTCGACGCTGCGCAGTCCAAGCTCATGCTGTGTCCGAGATGGGAATCAACACACACAAGTGGCCGATGTCGCTGGCTGAATTTACCGCTCATTGGTCGGCGCGGCTGGATATCCGCAAAGCCGATGCTGCCCGTACGGAAACCATAGCGGAAACCCGCATAAACATTGGGGCAAAAGAGGGCAAAAGTCAGGTTATCGTCCCCGAGGGCACAGGGGCAATTTCCGTACGAAAAACGGCGTTTAAACGCAAAGGCGGACGGCCTCGGGAGTGGAACTCGGAAGCAGACCGATTGAGGGCATATCGGGCTAGAACGAAATCAGAAGCGGCGGTGACGGCATGACGCATGAAGAACAAGCAAACGTAGACGCGCTACAGGAACTTCCCGCATGGATTCTCGCGCAAGCTCTCAGAAAAAAGGTTTCGAGTTGCCCACTAAATGGAGCTGCGGGACAGATGGTTAATTTGGTCGATGCGCTGATCGTCGCGGGAAATGTGTGGCTAGTACGGGAGGGTCGGACACATGTCTGAATGGCAACCGGAGCTCGATGCTGACCTTACCCAGATGTACGCAGGCACAGACGGCGGGGAGAATTTTACGAAGGTCGTAGCACTTGGAGAGCTGGAGCCGTATTTCCTGCGGCAAGCGGTGGAGATGACGAAGGGATTAAACGACGGCAGCGAATCGTTAGACGCATTCTTGGAGCGATTGAAACAGCCCACT
>DATFQQ010000433.1:0-67304 GCA_035264195.1 Candidatus Sulfotelmatobacter sp.
TGGGTCTGGGATGCGAAGGGAAATCATCTCGGCACAATCGTCATGCCCGAGCAGCCGGCGAACTTAACTTGGGGCGATAAAGATTACAGGACTCTCTACATCACCGCGACCACTTCGGTCTATCGGCTCGAGACAAACACGACAGGATTCGTGCCCTATCTCGTACACTGACCAACTCTAGGTCAGCGCACGATCCAGGTGAACGTAGCCGCCATCCACGAATAAGTGCTGACCGGTCGTGTGGCTCGATTTTTCTGAAAGCAGAAAAACGGTCATCGAGGCAATTTCTTCCGCGGTCGTCATTCTTTTTTCCAGTGGAATCCGCGAAAGAATCAGTTGCAGCTTCTCCTCCGGATTCGGAAACGTATCGAGCCAGCTGCGATACAGCGGGGTCATCACCTCGGCGGGGATCACAGTATTGACTCGAATTCCATACGGCAGCAACTCGGCCGCCCACTCCCGAGTGAGCGCCATGATCGCCCCTTTCGATGATGCGTACCCGGAAGTGCTGCCTTGTCCGGTAACCGCCGTCTTCGAGCCGATATTCACAATCGACCCATGCGCCCGCTTTAAGTGCGGCAGCGCATAGTGCGCCATGCTGTAGTAATGCACAAGATTCCGATTCAGTGACGCCACGTACTCCGCCGGATTTCCGTCCTCCAGCCCAACCTTGTCGTTACGACCTGCGTTGTTCACCAAACCATCGAGCCGCCCGAATTCTCTTACGGTTTTCGCGACCGATTGCTCACAACTTTCAGCCGACGCCAGTTCAACTGTGATGAGACCGCAGCGGCCTCCCTTGTTTTGAATCTCGTTTTGTATTTCTGCACCAGCGTCGCCGTCGCGCCCAACAATAACGGGCACAGCTCCCTCTTGCGCACACCCGCGAACAATCGCCGCTCCGATGCCCTTCGCGCCGCCGGTCACGATCACAACCTTGTCTTTGAGTCCCAGCTCCATGCACTAGCCTCGCAAATTAAAGAACCCGCCATCGAGCGGGTAATCCGCACCCGTGATAAACGACGCTTCGTCCGAGCACAAGAACAAAGCAACCGATGCCACCTCATCAGGCTCCGCCATTCTTCCGATCGGTTGGGATTTCGCCAGCGTTTCGAACATCTCCTGCTCGCGTCCGGGATAAGTCCGTCTCAAATAGTCATCGACAAACGGAGTATGCACTCGCGCCGGCGAGATGCAGTTGCAACGGATGTTATGTGCCAGACAGTCTCGCGCCACCGAATACGTCATAGCGATCACTGCACCCTTGGTTGTCGAGTATGCGAATCGATCGGGCAACCCCGCAGATCCAGCAATCGAAGCAATGTTGAGGATTACGCCCCCGCCATTTTCCCGCATGGGACCCACCATGGCGTGCATGCAGTTGTAATAACCCTTCACATTGATCCGTAAAAGCCGGTCGAAATCTTCTTCCTTTGTGGTTTCGACTGTTCCAATATGCGAGACGCCTGCGTTGTTCACCAGAATGTGGACGCGTTCTTGCCGACCCAGCTCTTCGAAGGTTGATTTGACTATGCTCTGATTAGTGACGTCGCAGATGCGGTACGATGCCTGTCCACTTTCCGCACGAATCTTTTCACAAGTGCCCTTGGCGGCATCCTCGTTCAGATCAACGATGCAAATCTTCGCTCCGTGTGCCGCGAAGCGAAAAGCGATCGCCTGGCCAATCCCACTGCCGCCTCCAGTAATAACGGCAGTCTTCCCATCCAGCCGAAATCCGGCCTGCGCGCTCTTTGCGGCACTCACAGCGAAACGCCCCGCTTCCAGGGAATGAAGTCCTCTTGTGCCTTCTCTTCGGCTTTGGTCCGTGTCTCCCCGCTCGCCACTTGGACTACCAGCTCAAGAATTTTCTCGCCCATCTGCTCAATCGTCGACTGTCCTTCGATGACCGAGCCGGTATCGATGTCGATGATATCCGCCATCCTTTGCGCCAAGGTTGAGTTCGTGGAAAGCTTCACGACTGGAGTAATCGGATTGCCCGTTGGCGTACCAAGACCAGTAGTGAACAACACCACACTCGCCCCTGCGCCGACCTGCGCAGTAACGCACTCAACGTCGTTGCCGGGAGTGCATTGCAGGTTCAGGCCCGCTTCCGTTGAATACTCCGGATAATCGAGCACCGCCGAAACAGGGGACGTTCCTCCCTTTTTCGCAGCACCAGCTGATTTCATCGCGTCCGTCAGAAGTCCATCGCGCTTATTGCCCGGAGATGGATTCATTTCGAATGTTGAGCGCACCGCCGCAGCCCTCGCCGCATATTCATTCATGAGCCGCATGAATCGCTCGCCGACTTCTTTGGTTTTTCCACGGTCAATCAGGTTCTGCTCCACGCCGCACAACTCGGGGAACTCCGAAAGAATTGTTCGCCCACCCAGCGCAGCCAGCAGATCCGAAGTGTGCCCAATTGCAGGGTTGGCGGAAATACCCGAGAATCCATCCGATCCACCGCACTTCAATCCAACACACAGCTTCGACAGTGGCGCTGCCATGCGCTGAGCTTTGTTCGCTTCCACAAGGCCCGCGAACGTTTGACTGATCGCGGCGCGCATCATCGCCGACTCTGTACCGCTGCGCTGCTGCTCGAAGATGAAGAGCGGCTTATCGAACTGTGGATTCCGCTTGGCGATCTCGCTTCGCAGCATGTCGATCTGCGCATGCTGACAGCCCAGGCTTAGAACGGTTGCTCCGGCCACGTTTGGATGATGAATATATCCGGCCAGCAAACCGCAAAGGTTTTTCGAATCCTCGTGAGTGCCGCCACACCCGCCTTCGTGAAGCAGAAAGCGAATCCCGTCGACGTTTTCGAATAACCGTCTTGAACTTGCGCCAACGCTCGCCGCGCTTTCTGATGGTCTGAAGTCGTTCCTCTTCCCTTCGCGATACAGTCTTGCCAGCTCCGCAACCTGGTGGCGATAAAGTTGCGGCGCAGCGAACCCCAGTTCTTCTTCGAATGCCTGCTTCAGGACTTGGATGTTCTTGTTCTCGCAGAAAACGAGCGGCACCACGAGCCAATAATTTCTTGTACCAACCTGTCCGTCAGATCTCGCGTAGCCCTGAAAAGTCCGAACCGCCCAACGCGACGCATCCGGGATCGGCCAACGAAATTGGCCAGCCTGTTCGCGGAAGGGTGCAGCCTGATGCCGGATGTTTGTCACCGTCAAAAGCTCGCCAGCTGCGATCGCTTTTACCGCGTTCCCGACAGTAACGCCGTACATGACAACCTGATCGCCGGGCGCGAGATTGGTGATCGCAAATTTGTGTTTCGCTGGAACGTCGGAATTAACGGCGTAAGTTTTGCTGCGGTACTCCACGGACTCGCCTCGGCTCAAATTTGCAAGCGCGACGAGCACATTGTCATGGGAATCGATTTGTACGACGCGTGATTTCACGAAGAACCTGCAGTTGAAGGATCGTGCTGGATTGTAAATGAGGTCGGCGGCGGGCCGCTATCTCGGGAGCTTCCAAAAACGCCGTGCATTTGCACCGAGTACGCCCTCTTGTACTTCGGATGAGTACTGGGCGAGATAGTTTCTCACAATGTCCATCACACGCCCGTACGTCCCGGCAACCAGGCAGACCGGCCAATCCGAGCCGATCATCAGGCGCTCCGGCCCAAACGCTTCGAATGCAACATCAATGTATGGCGCAATTTGTTCCGCCTTCCAGCTCTTCCAGTCTGCTTCCGTCACGAGTCCAGAGAGTTTGCAAAACACGTTAGGAAATTCTGCCAACTTTCGAATACCTGCCGCCCAGGGCTCGATTTCTCCAGTCTTGATGTACGGCTTGGCTAGGTGGTCGAGCACGAAGCGTTGCCGCGGAAATTTCTTCACAAACTCCGCTGCGATACCAAGGTGTTTCGGATAAATGAGAATGTCGTACGTGAGATCAAATTGTTCCAACAACGAGATGCCACGTAAGAAGTCTTCTTGCAGCAAAAACCGATCATCCGGCTCCGACTGCACAATGTGGCGGACACCCACGAGTTTTGAATTGCGGGAAAACGCCTCCAACTGGGATTGCACATCCGGCGAACGAAGGTCCACCCACCCAACCACACCCATAATCGAAGGATCTCCGTCTGCGAGTTCGAGCAGCCAGCGGGTCTCTTCCAGGTTTTGGCGCGCCTGTACTGCGATCGTGCCTTGAAACCCGGCCATGTGGCGCTCCGGCTCTAGATCCCCAGGCAAGAAATCCCGCCGCAGCGGCACCATCGACTCGTCGATCCAGTCATACTCTTCGGCGCTGTAGATCCAGAAGTGCTGGTGTGCGTCAATGTGCATGAATTCGGAATGAACAACATTAATTGCGACAGGTTCAGGCGGCGTCCCAGGATTTGGGTACATTCACATACGATCGGTCAAGCGCCGTTACTGACGGGCAGCCCAGCAGCTTCAAGGTACGCTCAAGATCGACTCGCAAAATCTCCAGCGCGCGCGCAACACCCGCCTCGCCCGCGGCTGCCAGTCCATACGCATATGCCCGGCCGCAGAGCACCGCCTTCGCGCCCAGGCAAAGGGCCTTCACGATATCCGTTCCGCGCCGAATTCCACCGTCCATCAGGATTTCGACCTGCCCATTCACCGCTTTCACAACTTCCGGCAGCACACGCAAAGAAGAGGGAACGCAGTCTAGTTGTCGCCCTCCGTGATTCGACACGGAAATCGCGGCTGCCCCCTGGTCAACAGCGCGACGAGCATCCTCCCCGGTGAGTATGCCTTTCACAACGATTGGTCCGCGCCAGTAATCCCGGATCCACTGAAAATCTGCCCACGTCACGGCTGACTCAGCCAGAGCCGCCGCCACATCAATGAGTGGCATCGGTCCCTTGCCGGGTATCACGACATTGGGCAGCGCAGGAATGCCGCCATCGAGCAGGAAATCAATCAACCACCGCGGCTTCGAGAGTATTTGTGGCAGAAAAGGAATCTTCTCGAACGGTCCGCCGCTGATCAATTCCTTCATTCCATTCCTGAAATCGCGCTCCCGAATACCCGAGACAGGTGTATCAATGGTTACAACGAGCGCGGAAAAGCCGGCTAGTCGCGCCCTTTCAATCGATGCCTCGGCAGCCGCGCGTCCACCCATCAAATAGAGTTGATAGAAAACAGGACCGGTCGAACTGGCTTTCACATCCTCCAACTTGTGGCCGGAAATTGTCGAGAGAATGTAAGCCGTTCCTATGTTTCCCGCCATTCGTGCAGCGGCCTTCTCGCCCTCGGGATGCATCAGTCGGCTGTACCCGACCGGCGCCAGCAGGAAAGGGACCGAAAGATCAAAACCCAGAACACGCGTGCTCAAACTGCAGGTCGGCTCAACGACAGCGTGACGCGGGCGAAACGTCAGGTCTTCAAAAACCCGGCAGTTTTCCCGAAGCGTAACCTCGCCTTCAGCTCCACCATCGAGGTAATCGAAAACGGACTTCGGAACTCTCTGCTCTGCAATAGAACGCAGGTCGTCAATGCAGACAACGTGTGGCGATTCCACAGCGCGGACGCGCTTTGTCGTCAGAGGCTGCATCTTTAAGCTTAAAGATTCGCATAGATACTAACACTGCGACGTGATCTGAACGGACAGCGGAACGAAACCGAGGCCACTTGTGGCTTGTCGCGGAGAATGCATTACTGTCGCGGAACTTGAAGACTTGTCATCCTGATGGCGCCGTTTTGTGGCGCCGGAGGACCCATGCAACTCTGCCCGCAGCGCTCATGCGGCCGGGGATTGCATAGGTCCTCCGGCCTGCAAAAAGCGCAGGCCATCAGGATGACACCACCGTGGATTACATCAAAAACCAAAACGGTTCTAGGTTGGTTCGTTTGCGTGAGAGATGGTCGAGAAGAGTGACGTCAAAGTGCGCGCAGTGGGATGAGTCTGCCCCTTGAAGGATGCGGCCGCCACTTCGCGGCTTGCTCGTGGCGTGACGAATCAGGTTAGTAATTGGTGGGAACTGAGCGGCGTCTTTGGCGGCTACAACAATCAAAATCGCCACTGCTCACGCAAAAGGCGCACTAGAAATGGGCCACCCATCGAGGAAAACTCCTCAGCTCGTAAATCTTACCTTCTTGGTTCCCCTTATCTGTTGTGCAAGTAGAGATACATCATGCCTGCGAGGATCAGGAGCGTGATGAGGAGTCCGAAGACCTTGCCGGCGTTGCTGGGCTCGGGCGTAATTGGATTGTTGGTGATCGCTCCGGTTAGCTGGTTCGGACTGGCTGATGCGTCGGTTAATTGTGGGGTTTGTGTCGCTGCGCTCTGAAAGGACGCACTTTTCGGAGTACCGAAAGTGATGCCTTTACCCTCGGAGTTCGTTTGAAATGAGACGCTTCGATTCACCACCACTTTGACATTGGCTGATCCGACCTGTGCCGCAAGCTTTTTCACCAACTCAGGCGCCAGACCGCTATCGGCGAAGCCGAGAACCTTTTCCAGGAAGCGGCTCTCAAGTTCTTGATGATTCTCGGTCTGGATGACCGGAGTGTTGGGGTCGGAGGAGTGGATGGAGTATCCGCCACCCGGATTGTGCTCGATGTGGAAGGACATCTCCGTATGCTTGGCGCCGGGTGGAACCTTCAAGCCTGGGAACTCCTCTGAGATCACGGACAGCATTTTCTGCTGAATCTTTTCTTGCAGCTCTTCACGCGTCGGCGCTTCAAGGGGAGGGACCGACGGATCGGTGGCGCGAGCGATAAATCCGCCTTCAGGCTTGGCCTCGATTTTATAGACGACTTGCGTGAACAGGCGCTTGAGATCCATGAGGGGGATGGTAGCGCGGAGTGGCGGGAACGGGGGGTTACGTTAGTGATGTGTGCTGGAGTTTTGCCGGCGTGCTACGCGAAATCCCTCAAGCGGCTGGTTAAAATGCGGGACTTCGGGACACCAGCTTGCGTGTAGGAACACGCTTCGAGCGCAGAGTCAAAATCGACTTTTCGCGCAAAAGACGCGCGAGAAATGGGGCGACCCACCTTTTCTCGCGGTGTCATCCTGATGGCCTGCGCTTTTTGCAGGCCGGAGGACCTATGCAGTCCCCGGCCGCATGAGCCCTGCCGGCAGAGTTGCATGGTATTCCGGCGCCAAAAAACGGCGCCATCAAGATGACAAAACGGAGCTCCGCATTCTCACTCAGCGATTGACCATGGCCATCATGTGTTCGGGATAGCGGTCACCGGACGCCGCATCTCGTGGGAAGACCTCGTCAAGGCGGGCCAGGTCTTCTTGCGATAGCTTGACCTCGGATGCAGCCGCGTTTTCTTCCAGATATTTTCGGCGTTTTGTTCCGGGGATCGGGACGATGTCATTGCCTAGCGCCATGACCCACGCGAGCGCGAGTTGTGACGGCGTGCAACCTTTCTCTTTGGCGATCTCTCCGACCTTGCGCACAAGGTCGAGATTCTTCAGGAAGTTCGCGCCCTGGAAACGCGGCGAGTTGCGCCGGTAGTCGTCGGGAGCGAGGTCTTCGAAGCGTTTGAATTGTCCCGTGAGGAATCCGCGGCCCAGCGGACTGTAGGCGACGAAGCCGATGCCGAGTTCGCGGCAGGTGGAGAGGACTCCGTTCGATTCGGGATCGCGCGTCCAGAGAGAATATTCGGTTTGCAGCGCGGTGATGGGATGCACCGCCATGGCACGGCGAAGAGTGTTGGGGCTGGCTTCGGAAAGACCGAGATAGCGGATCTTTCCTTCTTTGACCAATTGAGCCATCGCTCCCACCGTTTCTTCGATCGGAGTATCGGGATCGACGCGGTGTTGATAGTAGAGGTCGATCGTTTCCACACCGAGGCGGCGCAGACTGCCTTCGCAGGATTGGCGGACGTAGTCGGGCTTGCCGCTTACACCGCGCGTGCCAGGATTCTTAGGATCACGGACGATGCCGAACTTGGTGGCGAGGACGACGTCGTCCCGACGGCCTTTGATGGCGCGTCCGACGAGTTCTTCGTTCTTGTGAGGACCGTAAACGTCGGCGGTGTCGAGAAAGAAAATTCCGAGTTCGAGAGCACGGTGAATCGTAGCGATCGATTCGGTGTCGTCGAATCCAGAGTAGAACTCCGACATGCCCATGCAGCCGAGGCCCTGGGCGGAGACTTCGAGACCAGTGTGACCGAGAAAGCGAGTTTGCATGATGACTCCTTACGATAGGGTTGGATGTCCGAGGGAGCGGTCGCGGCTTGGGTAACGGCTCGTACACTTCTCCGCTCACCCACAGATGATGCAGCAACACCGCCAGCTTTCTGGCCGTGGCCACGATGGCCCGCTTCTTGGCGTTCCTCCCACCACGCTCGGCCAGTTTCAGTTCCCAGCGTCTACGATCGCAGTCAATGCCGAACGGTCCCAGAATATGCTGCGCTCCCTGCACCAGCAGCGTGCGCAGATACGGGGCGCCCTCTTTACTGATGTGCAGTTGCGGCTCGCTCTCTCCCGAGTTCCTGCGTCCCGGTTGCAGTCCCAGATAGCCGCCCACGTCGCGGCTCTTGCCGAAGCGTTGCGGATCTTCCAGCGTCAGCAGCCCCTCCGTATCGCCGCCTCATGCACGGGCACTCTATTTCTGCCCCGTGGCGGCTCGCCGTGGCAAATGCTCCAACAGTCCGCGTACCGAGAGGATGACCGAGAAGAGCGCAGTCACGCCGAGCGCGAGCAGTGTCCAGATGAAGAAGAAGCCTCCGCTGGACTTGGCGATCGCCCCGCCGACTCCCGCCCCCTTCATGTGGATGACGGGGACGAGGCACCCAACGAGCGACCCCAGCAGGACGATGATGTACCCTGACCGCCGTTCTGCCAGCACCAGCGTTCCGTACAGCCAGACCACCAGGATGGGCACCACGATCAGGTCAAAAAGCGTTCCGGGCTCCATCCCGCGGACGATGTCGTCCGCCGTGTGTAACGTCACGAAGAGGATCGAGAGCAGAGACGCGGTCATTAACATAACGCTCTGTTTCATTGGATATTCTCCTTGGCCATCAGAAACGACCTCAGACTGGAGTGCCCTTGGTTTGCATTTCCCGGAGAATACCACTTCTAAACATGGATACAGATTCGCGCAGAGATCTACCGGACTTCGATGGGCAGACGGATTCAACTAACTTGAGTTGTCATCCTGAGCGAAGTCGCGACGAGCAAAGCGAGTCGCGGCGTAGTCGAAGGATCCCTACCTTGCCCGGAACGCTCGATGTCAGATCCGTCAAAGCGCAGCAATCACAACTTTCCCGCCCCACGCTCCCACGGCGGCGCCACCTTCACCGACGCCATCCCCGCCGCGGTCGCCGCCTCGATGCCCATGTCGGTATCTTCGAACACCAGACACTCGCCCGGCGTCACGCCGAGTCTCTCGGCCGCCATCAGAAACGCCTCCGGATCGGGCTTGCCTCGCTTATAGTCGCCCGCACACACAAGCGTCTCGAACCGATCGCTTAAGTTCAGCACCTGTAACGACGCTACCACTGACTCCCGCGTGCTGCCCGACACGACGGCGCAAGGAATTCGACCATGCGCTTCCTCGACATGTTCCAGCACTTCCGGCACAGCCTTGAGCTGCGGCAGCATTTCGTAATACAAACTTTCCTTCCGATGTGCGACTTCTTCCACTGGCATACACAATCCATGCTTCTGATTCAACGTCGCGATGATGTCCCGCACCGGCATCCCGCCCAGCGAATAGAAGAAGCTCTCATCGAACTTGCACTGCCACTCGCCCAACACCTTGCTCCACGCGACATAATGCAGCGGCATCGAATCGGCCACCGTCCCGTCGCAGTCAAAAAGATAAGCCCCAAATTTCCCACCCGGAATTTTCAGTTTCATCTCTAGTCCATCAATCAACGTTCTTTGCCGCGGATGTATGCGGATGCGGAAAGGGCGAGGTTCGAGGTGCCTGGAGGATCCTTCGACTGCGCCGCGACTCGCTTTCCGCATCGCGACTTCGCTCAGGATGACAGTTTTCTGACTTCAATCTATTTACTTGTCTGCTTATTATTTGCCCGCGAATGACAACCCATCCACCAGACCTTCCACCTCATCCTCGGTCCCGCCAATCACGGTAATCGATACGGCGTATCCCTTCACCAGGAAGATCAAGCTCGACTGATGCATCACCCGCGACCCCACGTCCTTACGGAAATCGGACCGCACAAGCGTCTTCGGACCTATCGCAATCTCGTAAGGATCCTCGTCCTCAGAGAATCCCTGTGCCACGGCGACCTCCCTCAGGGGCCCCAGATATTGCGCAGCCTCGGTCAGTCCCGGGTAAGCAGAAACCGGTTCCGCCGCAATCACAATCGATGCATTCACATCCTCGCCCTTCGCCTCCGGAGGCCTTGAAAACGTTGCCAGCAACACCTTCCCGCCGCCTTCCCCAGTGCCCCTCTGTGTCCCCTGTGGTGAAGACTTTGAATTTTCCGTCTCCCCGGCAGCCTCGTCCCCCGCATTCATCTCTTCCGTCCGCATGACCCATCCCGGAGGAATTTTGGCTGAGAGCCCCAGCGACTTGTTGCGATAAAAGCCTCCGACCACACCGCCTTCCTCGAGCCCAGACTCCTTCGCCGCCGCCTTCGAAGTTTTCTTTGACCTTGATGAACTGGATGCCGACGAATCCGCAGGCTTGGAATTCTGCGCTGGGCAAGGGAAGACAAGAAACAGCAGAACCGGAAGGAAGCACCATCGTAAAAGGAAGCCAGACTTCATCCCACAATCTTACGTGAACGAGGGAACACACTGCGGGTGCCCCACCCTTGTCGCGCAGTTGTCGGCAGGGTGGGGAATTTGACTTCCATTCGTAGCGTTACGCAGCCATCACCGCCACCGGCTGAGCACAATGTGCGCACCGCCGCGCTTTGATCGGAATCTCGCTCAGGCATTCCGGACACGGCCTCGTGGTCGGCGCAGCCGCCGGTTCATCCTTGTGCATGCGCGCCATCAACCAGTTGATGGGAACCACCACAAAGAAGTAGACCGCAGCCGCAATCAGCACAAACGAGATGACAGCGTTGACGAAATCACCGATTGGAAACATCGTCGTACGGACCGTGAACTTCAGATTCGAGTAGTCCGGCTTCCCCACCAAAAGCGCAATCAACGGTGTAAGGAAAGCTTTGGTGAGTTCGGTTACCACCGCTCCAAAGGCCGCGCCCACGACCACGCCTACCGCCATATCCACAACATTTCCACGCAGGATGAATTTCTTGAACCCGTTGAGCATAGGGCCCTCCAAAACTTGAAGTGCCGCCACTGTAAGGCAGGCAGAAGCGGGGGTCAAGCCCGCTCGTGTAGGGGCGGACGCATTCGTCCGGCCAGCGACCTGAGCGGCGCGAAGGGGAGCGTACCACCGATAACGCTTACCGATGTGGCCGGAACAAGCAGATTCCTCGCGCTTCCGCACCTCGGAATGACAACGAATAAAAGCGGCATACGTCGAATACGAAGCCCAAAGCAAGAGCCCGGTGCCGAAGCACCGGGCTGAACAGAAATCAGAGCGCTTGAACAGTCGACCTCAGATCCGCATCGGCATCACAATATACCGATACTTATAATCATCTCCCTCAGCCGGTCGCAACTGCCCGGCTGACTGCGGATCCTTCAATTCCAGCCTCACCTCGGCCGTCCCCGCCGCTTTCAGAAACTCGACAAGATACGCCGCGTTGAACCCAATCGTCATCGGATCCCCGGTGTACGGAGCCTCTAGCGAGTCCTCGGACTCGCCCGCCTCGGTCGACGAAGCAGAGATCTTGACTTCGCCCTTCTCCAGTCGCATCCGCACCGCCCGCGAGCGCTCATCAGCAAACTGCGCCACGCGCAGGATTGCGGCATTCAATTCATCTGCATTAAGCGGCACAATCTTGCTGTTGTCCTTGGGCAGCACCGCCTCAAAGTTGGGGAATTGTCCAGTCAACTGCCGCGATGTCATTAGCCGCGACCCAATCCGGAAGAACAGCGTCGACTCATCCTTGGCAAACTCAATCGTATCCACATCCGTCGAATCGAGCAGCGACTTCAACTCGTCCATTGCCTTCTTCGGGACCAGCGTCTTCATCTCTCCGGAGACACCTTCAAATTTCTCGCCCGCTCGCTCGCAATGTGCTAAACGATGCCCATCTGTCGCCACCATTGTGATCGACTCCGGCTTCAGCATCATCAGGGCGCCATTCAGCGTGTAGCGGGACTCTTCATTCGAAATGGCAAATCCGGTTCGCGCGATCAGCCCGCGTAAAACCTGGGCTGGAATCGAGATCACCCCCGAAGTCGGAAATACCGGCAGGCTGGGGAAATTTGACTTCGCCATCCCCACCATCTTTGTGTTCGAGCGACCGCAGCGGATGCTGACCCAGTGATTCTCCAGCAGCTTAATGGTGATGTCGGCGTCCGGTAGGAGCTTTACGTAGTCATGCAGCTTGCGCGCCGGAATCGTGCACGACCCTTCTTTCTTCACCTTGGCATTGCACGAGGTGCGCAAGCTCAGATCAAGATCCGTCGCCGTTAGCGACAGCCGGTCCCCCGCAGCCTCAAACAAATAATTGGATAGGATCGGAATTGTGGTCTTGCGCTCGACCACACCCTGGGTGGCAGTTAATTCCCGCAGCAATTCAAACTTGCTGACCGTGATCTCCATGGTACCCGCGGCAACGGCGGCCTCCACCGGCATAAGTCAGTCTCCCTGAAACTCAGTGGATGTCCACTTCTCGCTGCCCTTTGCGAGGAGGTAGGAAATCCCATTACTTCTGTTACTTCCTTATATCAAATGCAAAACCTATAAAACCAGCAGTAACAGTAGGCCCTCTGGAAACGTGGAAAACTTTTTCAACTCTCCCATTTCCATCAACTTCCCCGACCACCCTTGATGTTAGAAATCGCTCCGTTTCGCTTCGGAGCCCCTACCTTAACTCGCCCCGCATCCCGATTTCTTACAATCGATTCACAACTTCCACATCGCTTACACAGCAGCCTACGAGGAAGACTGCACAGCAAAGTGGAAATCTCTCGCAGACCCGCGCTTTATCCGCCTAATTGCTCGGTCAGTTTATTGATCAGCCTGTTCAAATCTTTATCGTTCTTGCGGACTTCTTCAATCTTCTCAACCGAATGCAGCACCGTCGTGTGATGCTTGCCGCCAAACTGTCTTCCGATCTCCGGTAGCGAGGCTTCCGTCAAATGCTTCGCCAGGTACATTGCAATCTGCCGCGGGTACACAATCGCCCGAGAATTGTTCTTCGCCTTGATCTCTACCAGGCGAAGGCCAAATTGCTCGGCCACCATTTTCTGAATGGATTCGATCGTGACCTTCCGCGCCTGCGAGTCGATAAAATTCTTCAACACCTGCTGCGCGTACGGAAGCGTAATCTCGGCGCCAATCAGGGACGAGTGCGCTACCAGCCGGATCAGAGCTCCTTCCAATTCGCGCACGTTCGAGCGGATATTCGACGCCACATACAGCGCCACATCGGTCGGCAGCGTGACTTTCTCCTGCTCTGCCTTCTTCTGCAGAATTGCGACCTTAGTCTCGAGATCGGGCGGCTGGATGTCCGCGATCAAGCCCCACTCAAACCGGCTGCGCAGCCGATCTTCAATCTCCGCCAACTCCTTCGGCGACCGATCGCTCGCGATCACGATCTGCTTCATGGATTCATGCAGCGCGTTGAACGTATGGAAGAACTCTTCCTGCGTCCGCTCCTTCTGCGCCAGGAACTGAATGTCATCGATCAACAGCACATCGACATTCCTGAACTTGTCGCGGAACGACGTCATCTTGTCGTAGCGCAGCGAGTTGATCATGTCGTTCGTGAACTTCTCGCTCGACACATAGCAGATGGTGGCATGCGGCATCCGCCGCTTGATTTCATGGCCGATCGCCTGCATGAGGTGCGTCTTACCCATCCCGACGCCGCCATACAGAAAGAGTGGGTTGTACGCTTTCGACGGACGCTCAGCCACGGCCTGACAGGCCGCATGAGCAAACTGGTTCCCGCTGCCGATCACGAACGCGTCAAACGTGTAGCGCGGATTCAACTGCGCCGCGCCGTCCCAATCAAACCGCGACTGAGACGGACCCGCCGCTACCGGCGCCGTTGTCGAACTCAGGCCGCCGTCATGCCGCACCGGCGTTGCCGCAGGATCGTCCTCGGGTGTCACGAATCTCACATCGTTGAAGCCAAGTCCCAGGACGTCAATCGCTTCCTGAATCAGATCCGCGTACTTGTCGCCCGCGTGACGAAATTCAATGGTCGGTACGCGCACGAACAGAACGCCGCCGCTGGAGTGGCTGTAGCGTGTGGGCTTGAGCCAGGTGTCGTAAGAATGCCGATTGATCTTCTTTTCCAGCGCATCCAAAATGCGCGCCCACGGGTTCGGGGAGAGGGTCGTTGTGCCTGTCGCTGACATAGATGAAATTGTCACCACTGCGGCGCCCCGGCGGCTGGGTGAGAGCGCCTGTTTAAAACTACCGTTATGGATTAGGTGAAACCGTTAATTTTACTGCGGAATGCGCCTGTTTTTTCGTCGCGCTACAAAAAATAATGAAGCTCTCAAGCAGAACCAGTCGTGCATACTAGCACAAATTTTTTTGTTGTGTAGAAAACTTCGGCTGGAATTTTTCCGCGAGTCTCTATTCAGAACTGCAACGCATGCGTTGTCAAGTACCGCGCGAGTTAATGCCGCGTAGAATGTGCAGTCTCGAAGCGAAACTCACTTACAGAAAAGTTGATTTGTCCAGAAAAATCGTAAAACGCGATGAGAAAGTTTTCGATTGAACTGCAAAGTTGGCAATGCTGAGAGCAAGTGAGAGCCGAACCAAAAGTTTCATAGTGGTGAAGAGCGCTGCGCTTCCTGTGATGTCGCGCTGTCGAAACATGACTGCCTGATCAACTGGACGCGGCCATTGTTCTCGACGACTGGAAACTGGCGACTCAGCACTGCCCACTGCCTCTACCCCGCCTTCTTCCGCATCTTCGTTCCCATCCGCAACAGTTTCCTCACCGTCCCGGTCGGCAACCTCTTCATCTGATCGTGCAACTCAGTCACCGCCTCAAAGAACCCGGCCATTGCCTCCAGCCGCTCTCGCGTGTAATCGGCTCCGGCTTCTTTCGGATCCAGATCCGCCAAACATCTCCGCAACATCTCTCGCGTCGGATCGATCTCTCTCCGTTTCCTCTGCTCGATGACGAGCCGGAACATCTCCCACACATCCTTCATCGACTCATAATGCTCGCGCCGGTCCCCCAGCACGTGTACGGCCCGCACGATGCCCCAGGTCTCCAGTTCCCGAATCGACGTGCTCACATTCGAGCGCGCCACGCTCAATGTCTCGGCAATATCCTCGGCCGGCAGTGCCTTTGGCGACAGATACAGCAGCGCATGAATCTGTGCCACCGTCCGGTTAATCCCCCACTTCGTCCCCATCTCGCCCCAATGGAGGATGTACTGCTTCTGCAATCCGGTAAGTTCCGCCATAACGATCCTTTCAGTAATATCAGAATATAAGGAATTGCTGTGCCCCTCAAGCTGCAAAAAATTGCACTTTCATGCATCAGAAAAAAATAAATTCGTTCGCACAAATCCCGCTAGAATGGCGCGCGCATTAGCTTGAGGGGGAATCCACCAGCAGGAGCAACAATAATGATTCGCAGACTTCGTCTCTGCGTTGTTGTAGTTTTAGCTGTTTTGTCGACCGCGACTTTCGTTCTGGCAAAGAACGTTCGCACTGCCACGCTTCCGGCCGTAACTCCGACGATTACTGCCATCTCTCCGACTACTGCTTACGTGAACAGCGCCACTTTCACGCTGACAGTCACCGGAACCAACTTCGTTTCGGGCGCTCTTGTATTCATGGGATACAACGGCTCACCGCTGACCACAACCTTTGTGAGTGCCACGAAACTCACAGCCGAAGTCCCAGCCTCCTATCTCAGCTCCACGTATACCTACAGCGTGTATGTCACGAATCCCCCCAATCTGACGTCGAACAGCCTCAACTTTTATGTGATCGGCCTTGACCCGACTATCAGTTCTGTCTCCCCATTCGACGCGGTCGCGGGCAGTCAACCCGGAGTGATGACCGTCAACGGGAGTAATTTCGCCGCCGGGGCCAGGATCCTGTGGAACGGGGCGCCAGCGAGCACCACCTTCGTGAATCCCAACGAACTCGAATTCACGCCGACTAAAGCTCAACTGGCTGCGGCCCGCATTGTAAAGTTGGCAGTATCCAACACAGCGCCCGGCGGAACGTCTCCGACCATCGATTTCGATATCACCTATCCTGCGAAGGTCACCACGCTCGATTTGCCTGCAAACGACATTGTCTGGGATCCCTACGCGCAGCGCATCTACGCGTCTCTTCCCAGCAGCTACGGCAGTAACGGCAACACCATCGCGGTCGTGAATCCATACACAGGCAAAGTCCTGAAGTATTACTTTGCCGGAAGCGAGCCCAATCAGTTAGCTCTCTCAAACGATTCCAAGTACCTCTACGTCGGGCTCAATGGCAATGGTTCGGTGCAGCGTCTGATCCTTCCCGGCTTTACCCCGGATATCGACGTTCCCCTGACTGGCAATGGATTCGGTGAGTCGGTCGCAGCCAGTCTTGGAGTTTCGCCGTCCGACGATCACACCTTTGCCGTCGCCGAAGGCTCCGTCGGATGTTGCGGCTCTTACGGGTTGTATTTTTACAAGGATTCCACGGAGCTTGCTAACTCGATCACTTATCCACAGATTAGCGACGTGGCTTTCGCGACTGGTTCAACTTTGTATGGATATTACTCGGGAACCGTCAGTGATGTCGCAGTGGATTCGAATGGTGGGACTCTGGGCGAGCAGTGGAACGGACTCGTGCAAGGCAGCGCAATCGCTTACGCTGACGGTCTGATCTACGGGAATGGTGGCCAGGTGCTGAGCCCCTCCACTGGTTACCTCGTGGGCACCTATGACTTGATTGGTGGGTGCTGCTACAACAACGTACAGATTGTTCCCGATCCTGCGGTCGACCGCCTCTTTGCGGTCGGGAATACGCCTTTCTTCAGTTCTTTTGGGATCACGGCTTACGATCTTCAAAAATTCACGCCAATCGCGGCTGCAGATCTTTCCCAATTCTCCGGTTCAACTGCGTCACCGGCCTTTCTGCACTGGGGCAACAATGGATTGGCCTCCGTCGTGACTCCAGGTTGCTGTGGCAACAACCCACCGCAAGTCATCATTGTCCAAAGTCCAGCAATGTTCGCCACCGGCTCGAAGGATCCGGTTCCGAACGCACAATCACTTACTCCCGTCAGCGCAACGCATGGTGCAGGCAACTTGCTTATCACCATAAAAGGCACGAACTTCGTCCCAAACTCACAGGTCACTTGGAACGGTTCGCTTCTGTTTGCTGACTATGTGAGCCCGACTCAACTGAACCTATACGTGCCAGCCGCGAAGCTATCTGTAGCCGGAACGGCCAGTGTGATCGTTACCAACCCCGCTCCAGGGGGCGGAACATCAGCGCTGCTGACTTTCACCATTAACTAGTGATCCCACTGTCCCACTTCTCCCGCTGATTGGGAGAAGTGGGATACTCCAACCTTGGGCTTTCAAACTCCAGCGCAAGCCACCACTTAGGTTATTGGGAGCAAGGAGGACAGATCGGCAGCACTCGGGCAAAGACCTTAATTATTCATTCCGGGGGAAGGTGAGGGATTACGGCAGGCAGCCCAAGCTGCCGTTTGTCGGTGCAAGTCAACAGCTTAAGAGGGTGTCCATTTTCGAGCAAGCCCGGTCCTCAATTCACCGGCCGTCTAGAGGGATCGCTGAGTGCAATCAACTGTCCCGGCGGGTACTCTGCCGGCGTCAGTGGTGCCTCTGGATTCTGCGTCACGATCGTCAACACCTGTCCGCTTCGCACCCCTTGAATGGTCAGGCATTGACTCTCCACCGCCACTACCCGGTATTCTTCGTCAAAGATTTCCCGATGATTAACATTCATAATGACATTGGGATGCTCCTACCCCACCCGAAGGCTTCAGGTTAATTCTCAAAAAATTTCACTTCCGCCCCTTGACAATCACTAGCTTTCCATTCGCGACACCTATACAGGAATATTTAGACCCAACTAGAGAGCCGTCCCATAGGCCGCGGACGTCAATATTGTAAAATGTTTTCCGCTGTCCCCTCCCTCGACTTAAACCCAGGACTCGGCTAAACGATGCGAACTCCCTCTCCATTCATATCAAGATTTCTTCCTTTATTATTCATAGCCCCGTTCTCCGCAATATCGCTCGCCCAGTGTCCGCACGCCGGCAACGGAGTCGGCTCGATCCCTTATCCCCCTGGAGGTCCTTATCAAGGAGTCTCATTCCGCGTGTGGGCCCCGCACGCCTCTGCCGTGAGCGTTAAAGACCCAGCCTCCGGGCGTTCTGCCGCGTTAGTAGCACAAGGTAGCAGTGGTTATTGGTGTATCGACGTTCCCGGTGTGGGCGTCAACCAACGCTACGACTACGTGATCACCACTCCGGGTTTCGGCACGGTAACCCGCCGCGATCCCAACGCGCGCTTGGTCACCAACGCCCGCAACGGCCACTCCATCACTTACGACCCGGCGGCCTACACGTGGCACGATCAGAATTTCACTCTTCCTGCGCTCAACAAGCTGGTGATCTACGAGATGGACACCGGTCAATTCAATGCGGGACCTTCGGGCTGGGGGACATTTCAATCATCCATCGGTAAGCTCAGCGAGATCACAGCCATGGGCTTCAACGCAGTCGAACTGCTGCCGGTGACGCAGTTCGCCGCAATTCATGGCAATCCCTACGGCCCAACCGATCAATACGCCGTCGACAACGACCAATACGGCGGCCCCGACAATCTTAAAGCTTTCGTCGATGCCTGCCATCAGCAGGGACTCGCCGTCATTTTCGACGTCGTCCACAATCACTGGGGAGCATTCGACATCGGGGCCTTCGACTTCGACGGATGGCACAGCTCATCATTCCCCGGCGGAATCTATTTCTACGACAACATCGTTTCCTCAGGCGACCCGTATGACTCCCCGTGGGGCCCTCGTCCCGACTATTCCTATCCGATCGTAAAGAATTACATCCTCGGACAGATTGCCATGTGGTTCGACGAATACCACGCCGACGGTCTGCGCTGGGATTCGGTCTCGAATATCTACAACGCGTGGGGCGGAGGCTTCGGCAAAGATCCCCATACGGGCAAGCCCGGAGTGCCTCTGCCCGACGGCGTCAGCATTCTGCAGACAGTAAATACAACCTGGCCACAGTCGTTCAAGATCGCGGAAGACCTCTCCTTCAGCAAGAATCAGGCATCGGACACGCTGCCGGTCTCGAGCGGAGGCCTCGGCTTCGACTCGCAATGGAATGCTACCCTCTCCTATTTCATTCGGAAAGACTTCCCGTCGACAAATCCGATCAGCTTGTCGGACGTCGTGTCCGGCATGACTTCGACCTTCAACAATGAATACCTGCAGACCGTCGCCTACGTTGAGTCGCACAACGAACTGACCACTAAGAGCTCGCGCCTCTATCAGCTGGTCGATCCGCAAAATCCGACGAGCCGCACGGCCCGGAAGAAGGCTACGCTGGCGGCGGGAATCCTCTTCACCTCTCCCGAAGTGCCTATGGTCTTTCAGGGAGACGAGTTCCTCGACCCAAGCTGGCTCGACAACAAGACCACGCTCGATTGGAACAATGCACAAACGTGGGCAGGAATCGTACAGCTATACAGCAACCTGGTGAATCTGCGGACAAACGCGGCAGGAACTGCGCCAGGCCTCTCCGATCCTGACCTGAATATCTACCAGCAGGACAAGACCAACGATGTCTTGGTTTACGACCGCTACAACAAGAGCGCGCTCGGCGCCGACGATGTCATCGTCGTAGCGAATCTGAGCGGCACGGTCTTCAACGGCAGTGGCTACCAGATCGGTTTACCCTACGGCGGAACGTGGCAGGTTTTGTTCAACAGCGACAGCACAGCCTACAGCAGCGACTTCGGCAACATAGGACCGCAAGGCCCGATCGCAGCGGTGAAAGTCCCGTACGCCGGACAACCCTACAGCGCCACAATCCCGATCGGCGACTACTCGGTTCTGGTGCTAAGCAGGCAGTAATGTGTGACGCGGGTGCCCCGCCCGCGAATCTTGTGTAGCCGCGGACGCATTCGTCCGCGGTTGCGCGCAAAGCGCGCAATGAAAGCGCATAGCAGACGCGTTGTGAACAGCCGCACATTCCCATCTGCACTTCCCAAATCGACATCCAACCCCCAACGTCCTACAATTCTCCCATGGGCACTCTCGGCTCACCAACGCCTGTCGCGGAGGAACGCGACCACAGTCGCCTCATTATCATCTCCGCCGTCATCGTGGTCATCGGAGGCATGCTCGCCCTCGCCTTCGTTCTGCGCGAGCCGCCTAAGAAAGTCGTCCCGCCGAATCCCTACATTGCCCAACTCAAACTCTCCGACTTCAAGATGTCAGCGGCGGAAAATTTCATCGGTGCCACGGTCAGCTACATCGACGGCACGATCACCAATGCGGGCGACAAGACCGTCACCCGCGTGATGGTGCAAGTCAACTTTCTCGATTCCCTGGGACAACTCGCCCAGCGCGAAGAGCTTCCTCTGCGCCTGTTCCGCAATACCGGCGCATACAACGAACCGGTTGATCTCAACGTTGTGCCTCTCGTCCCCGGCAAATCCGAGCCCTTCCGCCTCACCTTCGACAGCATCTCTGCCCAATGGAATCATCAGTACCCCGACATTCGCATCACAGACGTGACGGTAAAGTAGTCGCACTCGGTGGCCGAGAAACGCACTTTCCTTCGTGTGACTTAGTGTTCCTTCGTGGTTCATGCCCTTGCTGGGAATCGCCACGAAAACAGCAATTCCACCGATCGGCGGTATGATGGCGAGCGTTCCACTACAGAAGCCATTTGATGAAGACACTGCCTCTCTTTCTGTTTGCCGTCCCGGCGCTCGCATTTGCCCAAAGCCCGTTCGACGGCACCTGGATCCTCGATCCTCCGCTTCCTGAAAATCCCATCGAATTTGTGCTCGCAGGCGGAACGTTTCACTGCTCTGGATGCATCGTGAACATGGACGTCAAGGCCGACGGTCTCGATCACAAGGTCCCCGAGGCCGACTACTGGGACACCATCAACGTGCAGGCCCTCGACTCCCACGCCATAGAAATCATCGCCAAGAAGGCCGGCAAGACCATGCTCACCGAGTTCGACGCGATTTCACCCGACGGAGACACTTTGACGCAGGTAGTAAAAGACACCACCGAAGCTCAAACTGTCACCGTCGAAACGATGTGTCGAAGAGTCAATAAAGGACCGGCAGACTCTCACCTGATTTCCGGCACTTGGCATGCGTACCTGATTCACCGCTCCAGCAACGGGTTAAGCATCACCTACAAATGCACGCCGGAAGCATTCAGCGGAGAGACTCCGTTAGGAGAAAAGTTCAATGCGAAATTCGACGGCAGATTCTATCCAGTCGAAGATGATCCCGGCCACACCATGGTCGCTGCGAAATTACTTGCCCCCAACGAAGTTCTGCTGACTCACAAACGCAAAGACAAGATCGTCAGCACCTCACACTTGACTGCCGACCCAGACGGCAAAACCATCCACGTCGCCTTCGAGAACAAAGACGCGGGCACGACCTCGAAGTTCGACTTCCACAGACAACAATAGAATTGACGGACTGAGGTCGAACTTGACGCAGTAACTAAACATCCGTGCGCTATCTCCATCGTGGGGAGCGACCGTGGAAGAGCGGCGCTTCCAGCGCCGCGTTGAGGTCGGCAAATCAGATCGGGGCTTTAGCCCCTGTGATCCCGTCTCCGCGTAAAATGATCCCGTGCCAGAAGGAAAGCCATTCCGCCTGACGGAGTCCGTGAAAGCCGCGGGTTGAGCGTCCAAGCTGAGTCCAGCGGCGCTGGACAAGGTGCTTGGGAAATTAGCCCGGCAGCACGATCCGAATGTCCTTGTCGGCTTCGACCACGCCGACGACGCCGGGGTGTATCAACTCACTCCCGATCAGGCGCTCGTGCAGACGGTCGACTTCTTCACCCCGATCGTCGACGATCCGTATACCTTCGGCCAGATCGCCGCGACGAATTCGCTCAGCGATGTCTATGCCATGGGAGGGCGCCCGCTCACCGCGCTCGCTCTCGTCTGCTTCCCAGATAAAGCTGACCTGGAAATTCTCGAGCGCATCCTGGCCGGCGGCCTGTCAAAGATGATCGAAGCTGGCTGCACCGTAATCGGCGGCCACAGCATCCGCGACGAGGAAACAAAATTCGGCTACTCGGTCACCGGTATTGTCCATCCGCAAAGAGTCCTACAGAACCAAGGCGCCAAGCCGGGAGACAAGCTCATCCTGACCAAAGCTCTAGGCACAGGAGTGATCTCCACAGCGATCAAGAAAGGAAAAGCGGAACAAGCCTGGATCGATGCGGCGACAGCTTCAATGACAACGCTGAACAAAAAAGCCGCGGAAGTTATCACGGCCCATGTAGGGGCGGACGCATTCGTCCGCCCCGCTGAGCGAAGCGAAGCGTTGGGAGCTTCCCGACTCGAAATCGGCACAGTTCACGTGGGGGCGGACGGCCCCCGTCCGGTCGAGCAAAGCTCGACAGCGCATTCCCGTTCCGCACCACCGACCCAGCTGGAAGCCGAAAGCCGAGAGCCGAGAGCCCGATTCCAAGTTCACGCCATGACCGACATCACCGGCTTCGGCCTCATCGGCCACGCACGAGAAATCCTCCTGGCCTCTGATGTCTCCATGAAAATCCACGCCAGCCGAATTCCTATTCTCGCGGGCGCCCTCGACTGCATCCACGCCGGCCACATCCCCGGAGGCCTCAACAACAACCGTGCCTTCGCCGAATGCATGGTCGCTTATGATGCCGATGTCCCCGAAGACCTCCGCACCATCCTCTATGACCCCCAAACGGCCGGAGGCCTCTTCATTTGCACTCCAAATGGTAAATCTCTGACGCAAGCACTGAAAGAAGCTGGAGTCCCCGCAGTCGAAATCGGTGAAGTCCTGCCGGCATCGAACCCGCGGATCACGATCGCAAACTGAACCGCAGTTCAGCGCGCGACTTGCCGGCTCTCATCGCTTTGAGAGGACGACTCGGAACAGATGAAGAAAAAACCAACGGAGTCCATCAATCCGGTTTGCTACACTTCTGCGCGAATGTCGAGTGAGGTCAAAATGAAGCGCATCGCGCTCGCACTGCTATTGCTCCACTCTATCTGTGTTCTGTCACAGGCTACCCCGGAAAGCTCCAATCCAAAAGTTCGCGCCATCACTGCCTTCGTTCGAATCGACCGCGCGAATTTTCAAAAGCAAATTGAAGACACGGTTGTCGTCCTTCGACGCGCCGAATCGGAATTCAAATCGGCCGGCTACGAGGTCGAAACCATTCGCATTACGACTCAGCCTCTCGCCCAGCTCGTTAGCGGACTCTCGGAAGAACAGGCCCTCGCCTTTTTGACAAATCTCGACGATCTTTCTGCAACGCAGAAGTTTATTCCGAACATTGGCCCTGCCTTGTTGCACGACTCCGACGATCCCTCAACCATGCACCTGCTGGAACGCGTGCTCGTGACCTTACCTCACCTCAACGCCAGCACGATCATTGCGGACGACGGCGGCATCCATTGGAAGTCGATACGCCGTTCCGCGGAGCTTGTTAAGTACGTAGAGGAAAACAGCCCGCGTAGTCAGGGCAATTTCAACTTTGCCGTAACTGCGATGCTGAAGCCTTACACGCCCTTTTATCCTGGCTCCTATCACAATGGCAATGGACGCCAATTTGCCTTCGGATTCGAAACCGCCAACGTCGTTCGCGACGTGTTTGCAAAAGACAAGGGCAACGTTGAACTTGCGATCTCTGATCTAACGACTGCTTTAACGGTGCACGCTAAAGTAGCCGACTCGGTTGGGAACAAAGTCGCAGCTGCGACAGGCTGGACGTATCTCGGTTTAGATCCCACAGCAACAGCGCTTGGCGATGTGTCGATCGCAGGTGCCATCGAAGCCTTTACTGGAGCCCGCTTCGGCTCCAGCGGAACCCTTACCGCGGCCCGCATCATTACAACCGCTGAAAAAGCAGTTCCTGTCCCGCAAATAGGCTACTCCGGGCTAATGTTACCCGTCCTGGAAGACAGGCTTCTTGCCCAGAGGTGGGCCGAGTCTACCTACGACGTAGATTCTCTCCTCGCCTACTCCGCCGTTTGCGCAACGGGTCTGGACACCGTTCCACTTCCAGGCGACATATCCATCGAGCAAATCCAACGCATCTTCTCCGATATCGCTTCACTGGCCTTTAAATGGAACAAGCCTTTGGCCGGGCGGATTCTACCCGTGCAAGGGAAAAAGGCTGGAGACCAAACCGACTTTCAAGATCGTTATCTGTTCAATACTACTTTGCGCTCCTTACCATAACGCGGCAAGAAATCCGACGACTCCCACCTTGAGCATCGGCCATTCGGCAGGCAGAGCGAAGCCGGGTGCGAGACGGCAGCTTGCGCTACATGCCCGTTCACCATTGAATCGAAGATACGCGAGAACATTTATTACCAGGTCATTGCGCTCAAAAACCTGCCGGGAATTTGAGCGAAGTCAAGTTTCTTTCAACAACAACCACGACTGCACCCCGGATAGTGAGTGTAGTCCAGTATGTTCTCTCCCTTTGAAACGCAGAGCTCGTTCCTTAAAAACTACACTCCCACGAACGTAATGAAACGGTTCAACGAAGGACGCGGCGTGACCGGGAGCGGCAACACCGCTGGATTCGACCACGAGTCCGTCACGCATACAGCAAACTTCGACGGATATTTTGCTCTGCGTTCAGAGAGTTTTGGCCCCTGATGGACGCTCTCAGGGACGGCGTTGCGGCACAGTTGGTCGGGAATAGGCCGCATATTCTCAGCCAAATCGGCGAAGCTCGAACAGGATTTCACTTTGACTATAAACTTGGCAAAACTGTGGGTTCCGTGACTATTGCGCCATTGGAGCTAACCCCTATGCTCAGTCGGATAGAGCCTCTGCCAAATGCCGTGGTGGAGTCTGCGCTTTCTGTTCGCCTTCGAAGCGGTGTTCAAAGCCGAATCTCGGCTATCGCCGACTATTCTTCCAGCGATTCCGAATAGAGGCTGAGGTCTTTTTCGCCGCTGGCTTTTTTCTCAGCGTATTTTTTCATCCAGGCTTCCCAGGATTTGCCGGCGGCGGTGTCGCGTCCGGTGAAGGCGAGGGCCGCGATGTCGGAGTAGGGGATGGAGATCTTTTCGTCGGAGTTTTTTGGGTAGAGGCGGACGAGTGAGTCTTGCAGAGTTTTGCCGGTGCGGCGGTCGAAGAGGTAGCCTTCGATTTTGGATCCGTCTTTGCGAGTGATGGTGATGTCGCCGCGATAGTCGAAGGCTTTTTCGAGAGCCTGGCGGAGGTCTTCTTCGTTGGCTACGGTGGGAATCCAACCTTCCAGTTTTTCGTGTTCTACGCCAGGGGCGACTTCGAGCGCGTCCGGATTCTGGACGTGTGGCGGATGTTGATCTTGGTGGCCTGCTTCTTTTCCCGTCATATGTTCTAAGAGCTTGGACCGCTGAGGGCGCTGAGAACCGCCGCAGAGAACGCTGAGAACTTCAGTTCTTCATTTACTAGTTCGATTTAGGAATTGCTGTGTACCATTCCGCTCTGTCATCCTGATGGCGCCGTTTTTTGGCGCCGGAGGACCCATGCAACCCTGCCTGCATTGCTCACGCGGCCGGAGACTGCATAAGTCCTCCGGCCTGCAAAAAGCGCAGGCCATCAGGTTGACACGGCGCATGAACTTCTACGCTCGTGTTTCCTGCAGATGAGACGTGCCCTGGCTCGGTTCAATCTGGATCAGCGGGTGAATCGGCGCCTGCGGTTCTTCCAGCATGCGCAGGGCTTCTTGGTCGTGGTATCCCGTGAACATATACGCTTTCACTGTGGCCAGAAATCCGCCTAGCGAGCTGAATGTCGCGTTGACGGCGCTCGCCTCATATCCGCTGTGAACCATGCAATTGGCGCAGGCCGGATTGCCCGATTCTGTACCGTAATTCTGCCACTCGGTGGTCTCGATCAACTCTTTGAAGCTCTCGGCGTACCCGTCTTGCAGCAGGTAGCACGGCTTCTGCCAGCCAAACACGTTGTATGTGGGCATACCCCACGGCGTGCACGGGTAAGTGCGCTTGCCCATCAGAAATTCCAAGAAGAGTGGTGACAAATTGAACTGCCACTTCTTCTTGCGATTCGACAGGATCGCGCGGAACATGCGCCGAGTGCGAGCGCGTCCGAGAAAATGTTTTTGGTCCGGGGCTTTATCGTAAGAGTAACCCGGAGAGAGCATCATTCCTTCGACGCCGAGGTCCATCATTTCGTCGAAGAAAGCACGAACCGATTTCGGGTTGGCACCGTCGAAAAGAGTCGTGTTCGTAGTGACACGGAAGCCGCGGCGGAGCGCTTCTTTGACGCCATCTACGGCGATGTCGTATCCGCCTTCGCGGCAAACGGCGAGATCGTGCTCTTCGCGTTGCCCATCGAGGTGAACGGAGAACGTCAAATACTTGCTCGGCTTGAAGAGGTCAATTTTCTCTTTCAGCAGCAGCGCATTAGTGCAGAGATAGATGTATTTCTTGCGGGCGACCAGGCCTTGGACAATCTTGTCGATCTCCGGATGCATCAGCGGCTCGCCGCCAGGGATCGAGACCATCGGGGCTCCACATTCGTCGACGGCGCGGAAGCACTCTTCGGGGCTCAGGTCCTTCTTCAGGATGTGGGCGGGGTATTGAATCTTGCCGCATCCGGCGCAGGCCAGGTTACAGCGGAACAGAGGCTCGAGCATGAGGACGAGCGGATACTGCTTGCGTCCGGCGAGCTTTTGACCGATGACATAGCTCGCAACGGTCCACATCTGGGATACGGGAACTGGCATGCGCGAATAGAACCCCTTCTTCTCATATTCTAACAGGGGACGGCTGATACTTTGAGCAGGGCATCGAATCGGGTACGGGGAGACCACGGAGCTAAAGGTCCTGTTTCCAATGACGTTCCGACGCGGCTGTCTTTTGTCATTCCGTAGCGGCGGCTTTTCGCCGCGAGGAATCTGCTGTTTGCATGTTGGGATCAGCTGCCGGCAGAAAGCGGATTCCTCCCCTTCGCCTTCGCTGAGGGTCGGAATGACAACCCAGCCTTGCCGCAAATCCGGCGCTTCGTCTGCCTCTACATGGCTCCTTAATCTCTGCAACCTCGGCGTGGGTTGGTACCTCTAAAGGGCGTGCTCTTTAGGTAGGGGCTTCGACCTAAGGGGCTCTTGTTCGAGGCTGGGAAACCCGATAGGCTTAGGGTCGACTCCGCCATTTAGCTACATGTTCAACCCACACCCTAATCTTGCCGACGAAGTGAACCGCGGGATTATTCAGTCGGAGATTGAGGGCGGAGTGTTTTTGAATGACCTGCCACCGTCGACCGTGTTGGAAATTCAGACCATGCATCATTGCTATAAGGCGGTGCTGCTAGGTGGGAATGACGCTCTGATCTCGGGGCACCCGGAATTCTGTCCGGAGCCGGTGCAGGTGGCGATCTCGGGTTCCACGTGGGGCGGCTCGATGCTGAAATTGCAGTTTGTGGGCCGCGGCATGCATCTGGAGTTCCGACATCCGATGTACGCAACGCCGATTATTACCTCCCCAATTCAAGAGATTCGCGACCAGGCTCCCTTGCCGGCACTCGAATTAGGACAGCCGGCACGTGGGGCCCACTCATAAATTCGGTCTTCCACCTTCTCCGGCGACATCTTTGTCATTCCGAACTGCGAAGCGGTGAGGAATCTGCTCGTCCCAGCCACATCGTCACAGCGAAAGTCGCGACGGCGAGGGTCACTTCAAAGGTCTCTCACTGTCACACGGCACACTTTTCATTTCGGAGGAGGACTTTTCTTGAGCGGGATCGACCATCATTCGCACCTGTACCAGACCTTCAGGACAATTTTGCCAAGTCTGGACATTCGCTCGGCTGAAGTTGGATGGCAACAGCTCCCGGGCAGCGGTCAGGTACTCGTCAATGTACGTGTAGTCGTAAACGTCCCCTTCGGCCAACTTCCATTCCATCCGTAGCCTGCCCGCAACCTCTTTGTCGGCGACGATATCGAGTTTGCCTATATGGTACTGCGGGCCTTCTTCAATCGTAACGGCTAAATTCACCGTCGCGTTTGAGCCAAATTGGGTTTCAGGGATTGCGACGTAATCGAGGTAGCCGCGAGTGCCATAGAGCTTGCGGAGACTTTCTAAGCCGCTGGCGATCTTTCCCCGTTCCATCAATGCACCCTTCTTCAGTGGAAACTGCTCGCGAAGTTTTGCGGCCGGGAAGGCATGACTGTTCACAAATGACACATCAGCAAGCCTGTATTGAGGACCCTCGGAAATGTCGCCTTCGAGCGTCACTGGTTTTGGCACGCCAAGCGGGTCACGCGGCTTGATGCGAAGGCTCTTCACTTCGACTCTGAAGTATCCGCGGTCCTGAAAGGCGGCGCGCAGGCGCTCTTCCATTTCTTCGGAGTCCTCGTCGTAGCAGGCGCCGATCATGTCGCTGGTGATGCGGGCGAGCTCGGTCGCGCTGATGGTTTGCGTGCCGGTAATCGTGAAGTCGGTAATCAGAATGCCGGCGTTCTTGTTCTGGCGCCGATCGTTGGCGCACTGGGCCGGGAGGAACGATGCCGATAGGATGAGTGCGGAAAGAGAGATCCATCGGATTGCAGTCATGAAGCGTACCTCCTCGTGACTTTATCCGGTCGGATTCCAGGCTTTCCGGTTTCGTTGCCTGGTGCGGCATTGACTTGCTGTTTTCGAGCAACTACTATTCCGGCCAGCGGGGCGGCGGCTCGCGTTCATGGCGCTCACGATCGATACGCGCGAAGTTGGTCATGTGACGATTCTGGATGTTAACGGAAGGATCGTCTTGGGAGAAGAGATCCATCAGTTGCGTGATGCGGTGCGCGGCCTGGTGTCTGAAGGCAAGAAGAGAGTCATTCTCAACCTCGCGGAGGTGGACTACATCGACAGCTCGGGAGTGGGCGAGTTGGTGGGATGCTTTACCACTGTGCGCAACGCCGGCGGGGAATTGAAGCTGCTGAATCTTTCGCAGAAAGTACACGACGTGCTGCACGTGACCAAGCTTTATACCGTGTTCGATATCCGCGATGATGAGTTCACCGCAGTGAAATCCTTCGATTATTTCTTTGCCAGGTGAGTTCGAGATTCTGTGTAGGGGCGGATGCATTTCGTCGGCAGCCGACGGCACATCGCCAGCGTCTATTTTTGCCAGAGGATGGCCTTGGGTGAAACTTCCGCATTTCTGCTTCTAACCCTCGCAGCGACGATGCTGGTTTTCCTCTGCATCATTTGGAATGCGTCAATCTCGCGCGCGCAAGGGATGGCGCGCGGCTTCTATCTCCTCTCTGTTGTCGTCAGCCTTGCGACTCTGATTTACATTCTTCTTGGCGTCACTGGTCTAGTCCCGCAGAGTAGCGAATTTTCTCGCTGGCTTCGGCCCTTGCTCTTCCGGGGTTGGATCGTGATCGGCGTCGGCATCAGCTCTGCGTTTCTGGTTTTGCTGAACTTGGTGCTCGGCCCGAACGGCGCAGCCAGCAAGCCTGCGTTGCACGCTTTCATCACCGCCCCTGCTGTTTTGAACGGTCTCTGCTTCTCGGTGTCACTGTCGTTCCTGTGCACTGAGGTCGGCAAGTTGGCACACCTTGCGGATATGAAGCAGTTCTTTATCCAGTCCGGCTATGCCGTCTGGTTCCTGTACGGCGTCATGGTTGCCGAAACACTGGGAGCGTTGGGTCTCCTGATCTCCAGGACAAGGGTTCCGGCTGGCGTCGGTCTCATGGTGATCATGGTGGGAGCGATTCGCACGCACGCTCACAACGGCGATCCTTTCTCCGATTCGCTCGAGGCGCTTCATCTTCTTGTGCTACTCGCATGCATTCTTGTTCTCCGCCTGCTCACGTCGCGAGTCGCAGTTCCTCGACTTTCCGAGAACGCCGAGAATAGCAGCCTTGTTACGAGCCGGGAAGAATCCTAACTTCCGCCGAATCGCCTTAGACATGTTGCAAGAACCGAGGCCCGCGCCATCAGTCTTCAGTTTCCATTTATCGCTACAGAGATTTCCTCATTGACTTTGTGGGAAGAATCGAACGACAATCGCGCCACTTTTTGCTTCACATTCCGGGTAAAGCGTAAACAGGAGAAGAGAGATATGAGATGGCTTTTGCTGCCTAGTGTAGTGCTGTGTGCGCTGTCGCTGATGGCACAGGACGTTAACAAGAACCCGAACAAGAAGGAACCTCCCATTTTGGGGCCGCACTGGTCGGCGGGATACGCGCGTCAGAATCCAGCCAGCGGCAATCCAGACATGACGTATCACGGCGGGCCGATTCTGCCGTCGACCACCGTGAAAGCGATCTGGTGGGGGTCTAGCTGGCCGAGCTACACCGGCGACGAGATCACCGGGATGGACAAGTGGTACAGCGGTGTTGGCGGAACGAGCTATGCCGCCACCGTCGATGAATTCACCGACAGCAGCGGACATCAGGTGGGCAGTTCGATCACATATCAGGGCCACGTTGTGGATGGAACCTCGGTACCGAAGCATATAAGTACGTCAGCGGTGCTATCTGAGGTTTGCAAGGTGGTGCCCAAGCCCGTGGCGAATGCGTACTATCCCGTTTACGTCGACAAGGCTCGAGGTGGAGCGAATTACTGCGCGTATCACAGCTGGGGTTCATGCGGCGGAACGCCGATCGAGTTTGGCTTCTTCTTTAAGCCAGACGGCGATTCGGGCTGCAATCCGGGGAGCACCGTCAGCGGACAGTCTGAAGGATTGGCTGCAGACGCGAACGTCTCTGGACATGAATTGTCAGAGACGCGATCGGATCCGAACGGGAATGCATGGTACGACAACTCGGGCGCTGAGAATGGCGACAAGTGCGCCTGGACGTTCGGCGGACCGTATGTGCTTTTTGGCAGCCAGGAGTGGAAGATCCAGGGAAACTGGTCGAACTATGATTACGACCACAACACTGGATACGCGAATTCCAGCGGGCAGAAAGGGTGCGCGGACGGGACGAACTATCCGGGGCCGTATACGCACTAGCCTTCAGTTTTGTCGAACCCCAAAAACCCGCTTCGCGAGAGGCGGGTTTTGTTTTGAGAGAAGGATCAAGATCATTCACCACATGGAACACTGAACGATAGGGTACGAAACGAAACCTCTTGCCTGACCCGCGAACCGTTCTAGGCACGTTGCAGGAGGTTGTCGGACGACTACGATCTATCATAGGACTCATGGGCCACGGGGTTACTCGGTGCGGGAGTGCGGAGCTCATGGAATTTGGGAGTGCGGATCATCAGAAGCTTCACGACAAGACTGCGCGGGAGCTTCTCTGGACGTCGCATCGCACGTTTCAGGGGTGGACGTGTTCGCAGTGCGAGTGGAACTATCCCGTGCCCACGTTGCTGACGGATGCCGATGCCAAGACCGCCTTTGACCGGTTGGCGGCGTCGAAGTTTCGAGAGCACAAATGCAGCGAGCATTTGGCGCGGCTGGCGCCGGTGGTCGATGAGGGGTTTTCCTCGCGCATTCGCAAGTTAATTTCGCAGGGATTCAAGCCGAAGGATGCGGTGGAGTTGATGCTGCAGGAAGTGGCACTGGAGTATCGGGGGCAGGCGAAGGTCTTGGAGCAGGCGAAGAGCGAGGGCGAGGATTTCTTGCGCAGGTTGAGAGCAGGAGTGATTTGATTTTGAAAAGGGTGCACTGCGTCGAGCAATGTTCCTGGTTTGAATAGCCACTTCGATTGCTTCGGCAATGACTCTCCCAATGCTGCCAGATCACTGCACGAAACAATCCCAGCTTTTCGCCGTTCTAGCCTTCTTCGTCAACCATTCAATGAAGTAGCGCGCGGGCGTATACTTAACCACGAGAAAGCGTCCCTCCGTTGGTTTCAGGCAGTGCGAGCCGGAGACCAAATCTAATACTCCACACTTCAGTCCGTCCGGTCCAGGAAGACGGATGAATCCGGCAACCTCTTTCCTGGAAGTGTCGCCGTGGTCCTTCATTGGCCATAGCGCAGTCGGCCTTCTCGCAAGTGCCGATCCACCATGGCCGTACGTCAGCCGACTTCACAACTACAGGAGATAGACATGGGGTCAATTACAGTAAAAGACGGTACGCAGATTTACTACAAGGACTGGGGAACAGGCCAGCCTCTATTTTTCCATCACGGTTGGCCGCTGTCCGCCGACGACTGGGATGCGCAAATGATGTTCTTTGTGGGGCACGGCTACCGGGTGATTGCTCATGATCGCCGCGGCCACGGCCGCTCAACTCAGACAGCGACCGGCAACGACATGGACACCTACGCTGCCGACGTCGCCGAACTTGTGAAAGTCCTTGACCTCAAGAATGCGATTCACATCGGCCACTCTACCGGCGGCGGCGAGGTGACGCGCTATGTCGCAAAGCACGGCAAAGGGCGTGTCGCCAAAGCGGTCCTTATCAGCTCCGTTCCCCCGCTCCTGGTGAAATCGGAAAAGAATCCAGACGGCCTTCCCATGGAGGTCTTCGACCAGCTTCGCGACGGGACCGCATTCCATCGTTCCCAGTTCTATCAGGACATAACGATACCGTTCTACGGCTTCAACCGCCCCGGGGCAAAGATCTCGCAGGGCATTCGAGACAACTGGTGGAGGCAGGGTATGATGGGCGGGATCAAGGCTCAGTACGACTGCGTCAAGGCGCTATCGGAGACGGACTTCTTTGAGGATCTCAAGAGCATTGACGTTCCGGTGCTGGTGATGCATGGCTTGGATGATCAAATCTGTCCCTTTGAAGCGAGTGGAGCAAAGTCGGTGAAGGTTGTGAAAGACGGCACACTCATAACGTATCCGGGCTTTCCGCACGGAATGCCGACGACCCACGCGGACCAGATCAACGCCGACTTGCTGACGTTCTTCAAGGGCGCTGCGGCTGTGGCGGCTTAAACCTATCCCCGGCCTTCGCACCCGCGAGGGCCGGGATCACTTGTTTCTCGTCAGAACTGGATTCTTTAAGAGAGCGCGTTAAGGGGTGGTCTGCTCACGAGCCGTTTCTTTGAATCCCTTACACGTCTGGTCGGCGAAGTCACATCCCCGCGTAAATGCGTCGGCATGCGCTGGCACTGTTGTAAAGTGCGCTTTAAGCGCCTGAACTGCATTTTCGCTTACTACGATTGCCAGACGAAGACGGCCGCCCTTCCACGAACAATGGTGAGCTCAGTTATTGATGCCCATTTGAGTGAGGATCCAGGAGTAGTCGAAAGCCGCTTCTTTCAGGCGGTCGTAGCGGCCCGAGGCACCTCCGTGGCCTGCTGGGCTTAAGTTTGTTTTCAGGATCATCGTGTTGTGGTCGGTGCGCGTAGCGCGCATCTTCGCCACATATTTCGCCGGCTCCCAGTACATCACCTGGCTGTCGTTGAACGACGTCTTCACCAGCATGTTGGGATACGCCTTCGCTGCAACGTTGTCATAGGGCGAGTAGGTGATCATGTAGTCGAACGCGGCCTTCTCCTTCGGATTGCCCCACTCCTCGAATTCGCCGACTGTGAGCGGCAAGGTTTCGTCGAGCATAGTGTTGATCACGTCGACGAAGGGAACTCCAACCAATGCTGCGTGAAACAGGTCTGGACGCAAGTTGAGAACGGCACCCATAAGGAGGCCTCCGGCGCTGCGACCCTCGATGACGAGGCGGTCCTTTGATCCGTAACCACGCTTGACCAAATCCTCAGCGCAGGCGATGAAATCCGTGAATGTGGTTCTTTTTTTCATCATGCGGCCGGCGTCGTGCCACGCCTTGCCCATTTCCCCGCCGCCGCGGATGTGCGCGACGGCTACGACCACTCCGCGATCGACCATGCTGAAGATGTTTGAGCTGAAGAACATGTCGATCGAGATGCCGTAAGAGCCGTATCCATAGAGATAGAGCGGCCCGGTGCCGTCGAACTTCGCGCCTTTGAGATGAAGGACAGAGACTGGGATTCTTACGCCATCAGAGGCGACAGCGTAGATCTGTTCCACCTGATACTTGTTGCGGTCGTAACCGCCGGGAACTTCCTTCTGTTTAAGCAGCGCCGAAGTTCCCTTCTCCATATCGTAGGAAAAGACCGACGCGGGAGTGATCGGCGACTGGTATCCATAGCGAAAATCCGTCGTGTCGTAGACTCGATTGGTGTAGGAATAGGCAGCGTAAGCAGGCTCGGGGAAAGCGATGCGCTTCGACTGTCCGTTGCGAAGATCGATGACGCGAATTTGCGGCAGGCCGCTCTCGCGCTCGAACAGGACGCAGAAGTTCTTGAAGAGCTGCATCTCATCGAGCATGATCGCCGGATTCTGCGCCATGACTTCGTGCCAGTTGGCGCTGCCCGGATCAGTGACGGGAGCAGTGACAAGCCGGAAATTGCGCCCGGTATCGTTGACGCGGATGTAGAAAGAATCTCCGTTGTGGTCGGGGTAGTATTCAACTCCCTGCTTGCGCGGCTCAAGAATCTTCCAGTCGGCATCGGGCTGCTTCGCTGAGATGTAGCGTGCTTCCGTGGTGGTGTGGCTGCCAGAAACCAGGAAGATGTAGGCATCGCTCAGAGCCTTGTAAGCTTCAACCTGGAACTTCTCGTCGGGCTCTTCGTAGACGAGCGTGTCGGGGGCAGATGCTCCGGCGGTATGCCGATAGAGGCGATATTGGCGCTTCGAGACGGCGTCTTCCTGGGTGTAGAAGATGGTCTGATTGTCAGCGGCCCAGACGACCGAGCCAACGCGCTCCGCGCGATCAGCGAGCGTTTTGCCGGTACGAAGATCTTTTACCGCCAGATTGTATTGGCGGAATCCCGTGTTGTCGTAACTGTAGGCAAGCAGGTTGCCGTCAGGGCTGACCGCATACGCAGCGACCGACATGAAGGCCTGTCCCTTGGCGAGTTCGTTTTGGTCGAGCAAAACTTCTTCGGGCGCGTCCATGCCGGCTTTCTTGCGGCAGCGAATGGCGTACTGTTTGCCGGCCTCGGTACGCGTGTAATAGTAGTAGTCGCCTTCACGGTACGGGACTTCAACGTCGGTTTCCTTCACGCGGCTGAGCATCTCGTCATAGAGCTTTTTCTGGAAAGGCTCAGTCGGCTTCATCACCGCATCGGTGTAGGCGTTCTCAGCCTCGAGATAGGCACGGACCTCGGGATTCGGTTTGTCGCGCAGCCAGGAATAATTGTCGGTGAGCGTGCGTCCGTTGACCTCAGTCGTGTGCGGGACTTTCTTCGCAACGGGTGGCGCTGGGAGGTTGTCGGCTGCCGTAAGGAGTAGAGCCGAGAGCGGGATGATGGCAGTGAATTGTGCGCGGCGGAAGATACCAGTCGTCATAGTGAGTCCAGTTCCGAGGGAAAACGATACTCCGGGGGCAGTGGCAAATGCAACGCAAGCAAGACGAAAGGCGATTGCGGCGAACCAGTCAATTCCCATCGAATCGTTTAGAAGTCGGTTGCGAACACTCCGTTGAGCCAGAAACGCGTCACCACTCTGGGCCAGAGTGAAACATTGAGTGCTTTGAGATGGCGGGGCGGCTGTGTGCCTCAGACGCCCGCCTTTGCTGCACGCCCTTGAAACAGTTTACGAGTAATGTCTTCGGGCAAGAGCGGCTTGCTGAAATAGTAGCCCTGGATTCCGCTGCACTGGTGCTTTCTTAAGAACGACATTTGGCCCTCGTTCTCGACACCCTCCGCGATCACGCTCAGGTTGAGGCTCTTCGCCATATTGATGATTGCAGTGGTGATTGCGGCATCATCCGAATCTATCGCGACGTCCCGAATAAAGGAGCGATCAATCTTCAATTTGCTGACAGGGAATCGTTTGAGATAGCTGAGATTCGAGTATCCGGTGCCAAAGTCATCGATCGCGAGGCCGACGCCCATAGCTTTTAGTTCCCGAAGAATTGCCAGCATGTGATCTTCATTCGCCAGCAAAACACTTTCCGTTAACTGCATTTCAAGGCGATTCGCCGCAAGACCAGCCTCATCCAATACCGCTCTTACCTGCCTGCAAAAGCCCTCATGCCGAAACTGCACAGCGGAAACATTGACCGCCACGGGAACCGCAGGGAGGCCCTCGTCATGCCACTTTCGAGCCTGGAAGCAAGCTCTCCGGATCACCCATTCACCGATCGGCAAAATGATGCCGCTCATTTCGGCGATCCGGATAAAGCGGTCTGGAGGTACAAGGCCCAGCTCCGGATGTCGCCAGCGCAGGAGCGCTTCCATCCCAATAATGTCGCCGCTGGCGACACTGATCTGGGGCTGGTACATCAGGAACAGTTCTTTCTTTCCCATAGCCAGGCGCAAGGCACTCTCGAGTTGTAAGCGCTCCAAAGACTGTTCACTCATGCCATCGGCGAAACACTGGAAATTATTTCGTCCATTTTCTTTCGCGCTGTACATGGCAGCATCAGCATGTTTGATAAGTGTTTCTGCGTCATTGCCATGATCCGGAAACATACTGATTCCGATGCTGCATCCAATGCACAGGGAGTGTCCTTCAATCGTGAATTCTTGCAGGATGGCATCCATGAACCGTTCGGCAATGGAGGCGCCCTGGATATCCTTTACCGCAGTTAATACGATGAGAAACTCATCTCCTCCGATACGAGCGATCGTGTCCTGCGCCCGAGTGCAAGCCTTCAAGCGCAGGGAAACTTCCTGGAGCAATAGGTCACCGATGTTGTGGCCCAGTGAATCATTGATTGTTTTGAAACGGTCAAGATCAACAAACAGGACTGCGACCTTGTCAGTTTGCCGTCGAGCCGTGGCCAAGGCTTGGGACAAGCGATCGCTCAACAACATCCGATTCGGCAGGTTGGTTAACGCATCGTAATACGCTAGCGATTGGACACGTTCCTCGGCGAGCTTACGCTCGGTCATGTCGACCAAGGTTCCCTCTATCGTGTCCTCCAAAGGAGGTTTGCTCTCTACCAGACTCGCATTCAACATGGTCCACACCGGATCGCCATTTTTTCGGCGGAACCTGATCTCGTAGTTGGTAATCACTTTCTCCCGCTTGAGTCTCGCCAGAAATACTCCCCTATCGATGGCTTCATCGTAGAGATCAATCGTACGAATACCCAGAACCTGCTCTGGCGATTCGTACCCAAACAGCTTTGCGGCAGCCGGGTTACACTCCAAAATCCTTCCGCTGAGTGTGGTACGAAACACACCGGCCAGGTTGCGCTCGAAGAGAAGCCGATACCGGCTTTCTGATTCGCGCAGGCATTGTTCACCTCGATGTCTTTCGGTGACCACGGCTCCCAGAGCTAGTCCAGTCAGTCCTAGGACCAGAGTAGCCAGTTGCAAAGGAGGAAGCGCATCAAAATGGGAACGACTGACCCACGCTGCGATCATCATTCCGACGCCAATGGAGAACGTAGTCAGAACCGCTCCCGGCAGACCCCGGCGAACCGCCACCCACATAAGCGGTATAAAGAGCAGATAACGAGGTTGATACGAAACAGCCGGCGGATACGCGAAAGCAAACCAAATGGCCAATGCGACCAGCCCAGCCTGCGCACTAGCTTCGATGATTTCGACGGGAGAAGCGCTGTTTATCCATTTACCTCGAGGCAAATGATTACTGTCCTCACACCAGCGGTTCACGAGCGGGCTCACATAAATCACCAGAAAGGGGCCAAAAGCGACCAGTGCCAGTGCATCACTGATCCACCATTCTGCAGTGGTACGGAGGATCTCGCTTGTGCGAATCATGCCATCGGCCCACAGTGTCAGGATGCCCGCCAACGCGCTAACGATCGATCCGCCGAAACAAACGAGTAGGTATCGCATGACATCGCGCAGGGTCCCCCGCCGCAGGTCGCATGGCCAGCACCGCTTGAGTACCTTTGCGCCCGCAATATAGCCGAGATATATGCCGACACAGCCCGGTATACCGCACCAGGAAAACATCGGGCGATGGTAGTTAACGGACCCGGCAATTAGACTGCAGGTCAGGACGAGAGGAACCGACCACCTGCTCGAGCCCAATAGAAGGGCCATGCTGAGCCCCGCGGGCAAATACCATGGCGGGGCTCCTTCCCATTGTTTCGACGCGGTCGATGATCCGTCGAGGATCAGGAACGATATCGCGAAGCCAAGGGCCAGCAATACCTGTTTATAGGGAGGTGCCTTGCTACCCTGCGGTCCCGCTTCTGGCGTTGATCGATGGTCTGCATCTTCAGAAACGGGATTGACCTTTGTTACAAAAGGACACTGCTCTCGGGAGTCGTCGATAGGCTCTGTGCTGCAGACCATATCATTACCGCCAACTTCAGTATTTCTGCCAGGATGTTTTGCAGGACCTCCCGCACAACCAAAATCTTGATTCGGCAGCAATTGTCCTTATACTCATCGGTAAAACGGCCTGTTTTGTTTAGTAGAACCCGCAAGAGGCGGGTGACAGGGAACCCCAGCTGTCGCGCCCTGTTATTTGTTCCCCCCTTCAGCGCACCTCATTTTCCACAGAATATTTTTCTCGTTGGTTAGTTAGCGCCCGAGGAGTGTGTAACTCCGAACGTTTCATTCGGCAGTCGGAGCGGTCCCCTCTGCGACGACTGCCACTCCTCAATCACACCCGTCGTCGGGTGTTCCAGCCAACACATTCGGAGGGAATCGATCGTATGAAGAGGAAGAACATTCTGCTGATTCTGTATCTCGCGATCGTGAGCCTGGGATTTGCCAGGCTTGTACAACGGTCTGTGCGTGCAGCGTCAAACCCGCGGCTAACAGAAGCGCCTGCCGCGTTTGCAACTCCACTGCTTGCGCAAAACCCGGGCTCGCAAAGTGTGAGCAACGGCATACCTGAACCGCCCAACGATACCTTTGCGCTCGACCAGGCCAAGTTCGAAGGACGCGATGGCAACGACACCGGACTAGGCCCGGTCTACAACGCCACCTCTTGTGCAGACTGCCACCAGAATCCCGTGACCGGCGGCCCATCGCAAACCACCGAGCTTCGCGCCGGACACCTCGACGCAAACGGGAACTTCGTCAATCCCACCATCACGATCAATGACGGCCACGACACGATCGCCGGACGTTCGATTGTGAACGACCGTGCGATTTGTCCGCAGGCGCAAGAACATTTGCCGCAAGCCGAGAATATCCGCGCCTTGCGCTCGGCACTGAACGTCCTCGGAGATGGATTTGTCGAGGCCGTCGACGACCAGACCCTCATCAATATCGCCGCGCAGCAACCCATCCTGACCAACGGCCAGATCCACGGCGAAACCGTCATGGTGAACATCCTCGAAGCGCCAGGAACCACACGTGTGGGTCGCTTTGGCTGGAAGGATCAGCACGGCAGCCTGTTATCGTTTGCGGCGGACGCCTATTCCAACGAGATGGGGATCTCCAACAGCTTGCGCCCGACGGACGCGACTACCCTCTGCAAAACGACAACCGACCCGGAAGATAAACAAGACAACATCGGTCTTTTCGGAATCGACCACTTCACCCAATTCATCCGAGGGACACAAACGCCGCCGCGCGACCTGAATCTGGTAGGAACGAAAGAGGTCAGCGAGGGCGAATCATTGTTCGAGCAAGTTCAGTGCAGTATTTGCCACGTCGATAAGATGTCCACCGTTGCTCCGGGCACCGTTCTCAATGGCGGCATGTACACGGTGTCCGACGCAGTCGGCAACAAGGTCATCCATCCGTACAGCGATTTCCTGCTGCACGATATCGGAACTGGTGATGGCATCGTCCAAGGCGGACCGCAGGACACACAGCAAAAGCTCCGCACGCAGGTACTGTGGGGCCTCCGTACCAAAGCCCGCTTCATGCACGACTTAAAATCCGAGTCACTGCAGAAAGCGATCCAGCGCCATGCCGGAGAGGCCGCGGGCTCGGTCAGCCAATTCAACGCACTTAGCCAGCAGCAGAAGAACAAGCTTCTGGTATTCCTCAGCTCTCTCTAAATTTTTGGCAGCGGACCAGACTCGGGGCCACCCGAGCTCTGGCCTGCATTTATCAATGGGGGCAGCCACGAAACGAAATAGCTTTTGTCATTCCGACGAGTCGCGGCAGCGACGACAGAGGAAGCCACTGTCGCGTCCAGCATCACCGTGCCGACCACTCGAGAGAATCCACCCGCAATCCTTGGGTCCGTTCCTCCAAACACGGTCAATTCTCCGAAATCTTGTCAATAGGCAGAAACTACACGATTGGGATTAACTGTTTGAAATCAGGTCAAATATAAAGCCGGAGCTGATGTTACATTTACCCCTCTCCGCTTGATATTCTGGATATATAGAGCAAAATTCATCGAAGAAGGCGCGGCCCATGGTCGCGCCTTTTGTGTTTTCGGGCTCGTGTGGGGACGGCCGCCTCGGCCGTCCGGCGGAGCAAAGCTCCGCAGTCTTTCTGGGCTCAGGAAACGAAGGATGTCAGACAAGCGTGAAGTATTGGGAGAAATTCAAGACGTTCAAAGAGCGCGGCGAATGGGTCGAGCTCCAATTCATGGCCGCGGCAGCCCAGCACCGCTTCGCCGTCAGCAAGCCCTGGGGAGACACAAAGGCCTACGACGTCGGCATCGAACACAAAGGCAATTATCTCCGCGTACAAGTGAAATCCACCACCATGCGCTCCGGCGCCGGATACCTCTGCCAGTTCCATCCCAACCACAACAGAAAGTGTGACTACTCGCTCAAGGAGATCGACGTCTTCGCCGCGTATGTGATCCCGGAAAATGTCTGGTATCTGATCCCTGCCGCGTTGCTGCTAGGAAAGCACAGAAAATGGATAGCCATGCTGTGTCCGCTGGCCACGCCGAAGAAGAAGGCTTGCTACTGCTGGGAAGGGTATCGGGAGAATTGGAACATCCTCACCAGAAGCAGGAGTGATCTCCTGCAGTGCGGACGCTAGGTGTAGGTGAAAGATCGGATGAGCCACCCGCCCAATGTAGACGCTAGGTGCAAGTGGAAGAGCGGCGCTTTAAGCGCCGCGTTGAGGCTTCAAGATCAGACCGGCTTTAGCCGCTGAGGTTCGCGGCGCCCCCGCTCGGGTGCCCCATTTCTCGCGCGCTTTTTGCGCGAGAAGTGGGGAATTTCCCGCAAGCACTACCGGCCCTGCGTGAGAGCGAAGAAAGGTCCCGGAGGCAACGCGACATCGTGTCAAAGCAGCCCTCGTCAAGTTCCGCTGGACGTTCTTTTGCGCAGGCGTGGAATGCTACGCCCAAAGAGGCCAAAATCGGAGAAGTTCGGAAACTTGATGACGGGGAATTGGTGACAGCGTGCGGGACGTTCGCTATCTTTTGATAGGGGGAAAGGGACAGTCGTCGCTATGACACTGGATCAAAAAGCAATTATTAGACAAATAGATGACATTCTGTCTAAATGTGCCCAAGGTCGCGCGGGCGAAGATGCTGCGGCGTACGCTATGGCGATCTCCGCTATTCGCAGGCTTTCCCCTCCTGGCAGCATCTATGTTGCAAGTTTGAAGGGACACGAAGAGGCTCTATCTAGGGCGGGTGGCCCGGCCTTCGATCTAGGCGTGCAGCGCCAACCAAAGCGGGTGCCCCGCTCTTCGCGTTCTTTGCGAAGGGCGGGTATCACGGAAGCCGAGAGCGAACAGCACATGGTATCGGCAGCGTCGCACCCGCCCTTCGCATCACGAGGGCGGACGAAGGTGGTCCGCTCCTCCACAGCCCGGCACTACTTTGCGGGAACAAAATCGAACTTGCCCGAAGACTCTTCGTAGAAAACGGCGCCCTCTTTCTTATCTCCGCCGCTCCAGTGTTTGTGGCCGCCCGGAACTCGCAGGAAGTCGCCGGGGCCCACGCGCTTCTCGCCTGCGTCATCTTTGTATAGATAGGCGCCCTTGATCCCGACAATCCAGACATCGTTGGTGTGGGAGTGCATCCCTGCATCGTAGCCCGGGACGAACTTGGTGAACGTGCCGTGCGCGCCCGCGTTAGAGTCTCCCCAAAGCGCAGAAGTGGTGACACTCGGGTTACTCGCCTGCATGGGGCTGTACGTTGCATGGCTCGAGGAAACATAGATGACTTTGTCCCCTTGCGCCTGAAGCCGTCCGATGGACCACGCCGCAACCATCGCTATAACAATCCCTACCGTCAACAGTGAACGTCTCATAACGCCCTCCTTTGTGGCAGTTTGCTGCTTGCGAACCAAAGCGGACGCATTCTACACGGCAGGCCGATGAGCGCCAAGAAGGTTATGCATTCACTTTAGCTGTGGGATCAGCGTCGAAAGTCAGCGGACGGGCCTTGGAAACAAAAAGCCCCATTTCTTGCGCATACACCGCGCGAGAAATGGAGCATCCATCTTGTTCCAGATTTGGAGGCTACTGAATCAACGTGCCGCCGTTTCCGTTTCCCTCTTCTTCCGGTGCGATCACCACCGCTGCCGCTACCTTGTCGCCTGGTTCCATGTTCAGGAGGCGGACGCCTTGGGCATTTCTTCCGGATTCCCGGATTGTGGTTGAGTCCATGCGGATGATTTTGCCGTAGTGGCTGATCAGCATGACCTCGGACTTCTCGTCGACCTGAGCGATGCTGACAACTTTGCCCACACGCTCCGTGGTTTTGAGGTTGATCACGCCTTTGCCTCCGCGGTTGGTGAGGCGGTATTCGTCGGCGGGCGTGCGCTTGCCGAATCCGTTTTCGGTGACGGAGAGAATCAGGTCGCCTTTCACGGTTACGTCGACGACTTCGGGTTCGCCTTCAACTTTCTCTTTTGCTGGAGCAGGTGCTCCCGGCTTTGTCGTGGTCGCCATGCCTATGACGTAGTCGCCCTTTTCCAGGTCGATGCCCCAGACGCCATATGCGGCGCGGCCCATCGGGCGGACGTGGCTTTCGTCGAAGCGCACGGCCATGCCTTCGTGGCTGGCGAGAAAGACGATCTGCTGCCCGTCGGTGATACGGGCGGCGACGAGTTCGTCTCCCTGCTCGATGCCGATGGCCATGATGCCGTTCGAGCGCACGTGCATGAACTCGCGCACCTCGGATTTCTTGACGAGTCCGTTACGCGTGGCGAAGAAGACGTATTTGTTTTCCTCCTCCAGGTTGCGCACAGCGACGACCGTCTTCAGCGTTTCGCCAGGCTGCAGCCCAACGAGGTTGCCAATGTGTTTGCCCTTGCCGGCGGCGCTGACGTCAGGGATTTCGTAGACCTTCAGCCAGTAAACGCGGCCCGTATTGGTAAAGATCAGAATGTAGGCGTGCGTCGAAACAATGAAGAGATGCTCGACGAAATCCTCATCACGCGTCTTCATGCCGGTGCGCCCCGTGCCTCCGCGGCGCTGCATGCGGTAGGTCGAGATCGGCGTGCGCTTCAGATAGCCGGAGTGGCTGACCGTGACGGCGACCTGCTCGTCGGCGATGAGATCTTCGAGGACGATTTCGGCGGCTTCGTCTTCGATGCGAGTGCGACGGTCATCGCCGTAGAGCTTCTTCACTTCTTCGAGCTCTTTGATGATGACCGAGCGCAGTTTCTTTTCGGAGCCGAGAATTGATTCGTACTCGGCGATGTTGTCGCGGACTTCCTTCAACTCATTCGAAATTTCGTCGATCGAGAGTTTGGTCAGGCGATGCAGTTGTAGTTCGAGGATCGCGTCGGCTTGCTTCGCAGTGAAGGGCTTCTCGGGATCGACTTTCGGAGCGCGTCCGGTGATGTTGATGTCGATCTTCTTGCCGCCAAAGTACTGGACCAAGTTCTCGCGGGCGTCGGGCCGATTGGCGCTGCCGCGAATGATGGTGATGACGTTGTCGAGGTGATCGAGAGCCTTCAGGTAGCCTTCGAGGATGTGCTCGCGGTCTTTCGCTTTAGCGAGCAGGTAGGCGGTGCGGCGGCGGACGACGTCGACACGGTGCTCGATGAAGTACTTGATGGCCTGGATTAGGCCCATCTCGCGCGGCTGTCCGTTGACCACCGCGAGCAGGATCATCGAGAACCCTTGCTGCATCTCCGTGTGCTTGAAGAGCTGGTTCAGAACGATCTGGGGTTCGACACCGCGCTTGAGTTCGACAACGATGCGCATACCCTCGCGGTCGCTCTCGTCACGAACGTCGGAGATGTCTTCGATTTCTTTGTCGTTGACCAGCGCCGCGATGCGCTTGATCAAGTTCGCCTTGTTCACCTGATAGGGAATTTCGGTGACGATGATGGCCTGGCGGTCTTTGGTGATGTTCTCGATCGCAGCCTTGGCACGCATCATGAAGCGTCCGCGGCCAGTGCGGTAGGCTTCGAAAATTCCTGAGCGCCCGTGAATGATGCCGGCGGTCGGGAAGTCGGGTCCCTGCACGAACTTCAAAATTTCCGCGAGCTGCGCGTTCGGATTGTTGACGAGTGTGATGGTGGCGTCGACGATTTCCGTCAAGTTATGCGGCGGAATTTTCGTGGCCATGCCGACAGCGATTCCGTCGGAGCCGTTGATCAGCAAGTTCGGAATGCGCGCTGGGAGAACATCGGGCTCGACTTCACTGCCGTCGTAGTTGTCGTGGAAGTCGACGGTCTCTTTATCTAAATCTTCGAGCAGCGGCGTGGAAACTTGCGCCAGCTTGGCCTCGGTGTAACGGTCGGCTGCCGGAGGATCTCCATCGACGGAGCCGAAATTTCCCTGACCAAAAATCAGTGGATAGCGCAACGACCAGTCCTGCGCCAGGCGCACGAGAGCGTCATACACGGCGAGGTTGCCGTGCGGGTGGTACTTTCCCATGACGTCTCCGACGATGCGGGCGCATTTGCGCGTGGCCCGATTCGGATACAGCCCCATCTGCTGCATGGTAAAAAGTATGCGGCGGTGGACGGGCTTTAGGCCGTCGCGGACGTCGGGGAGGGCGCGGCCGATGATGACCGACATTGAATAGTCGAGATACGACCGGCGCATCTCCTCTTCAATGTTGACGGGTTGAATGTTCAGCGCGCCGTGGCCGTTGCCATCGGGCGGAGGTGTCAATGGGAGTTCTGGATTCTGGTCGTCAGGCATAGTTGAGCTTCTGGCTTCTAGCCGCTAGCTTCTCGCTGAATTCTAGTCGGCGCCCGGGCAGTTTTGTCGCCTTGAATTGGCGTAAATGCTTGCATTTACAGGATGTTATCTGCCCTGGGAACTTGGTTAATTATAACATGTTTTTGAGTGGTTTCGGGGCGTGGGAGTTCGGAGAGTCAACGGGTTTGGGAACAGATTATTGATGCGCCGCAAGACTTACGCGGTGCTGACGTGGCCGAGACAAGCAGATTCCTCTGCGCTTTCGCGCTTGGGAATGAAAAGCGGTCGCGATATTTTTTCAACCGACTACGGGCCGACGATTACTTCGATGGGGGAGGATGGGATTCGGAATGGATGGGGGCCACCGCTGTTGGCGGCGATGGTTTCGGGCACGTTCAGTGTGGAGAGTTCGATGCTCTGAATCCAGAATCCGTTCGTCGAGTAGTTGGATGTGACGTAGAGGCGCCCGTCAGCGATGGTGTATCCGGTAACTTCTTCGCGATGGCCATCGCGGAAAATCAGGATTGCGGGCGAATTTGAGCCGGAGGAGATCGGATCGTTCGTGCGGGTCACTAGCTTTGCCGGAGAGGGAGAATCGATCATCTGCGACTGGGACGACTGGTCGCCGCTCACCTGAACATAGCGGTCACCCTGAAGTTCGATCATGAGCGGCTGCATGGGAGCGGCGGGTGGCTCCGGGGCCGAGGCAACCTGCGGTTGTACGACGATGACTGGAGGCTGGGAAGCAACGGGATATCCAGTGTCGAGATAATCGGCGTAGTAGGGATCAAAGAAGCCTAGAGGATAGTAGCCGCGAGCAGTTCCGAAATGACGGAAGTGCTCGCCGTGAAAACCTGAGGAGCGACCGTGGAAGCGGGGCGCGAAACCCATTCGCTGCGCGGCCAATGACGCTGGAGCGCCGAGCAGAAGAGCGAGGGCTACGACGCGTCGCATGATCAGTCCGGCAGCGCGCCCACAGGCAATTGGAAGACGATTCCGTTCTCTTCGTTTTGCTGGCGAGTGCGGTCAAGGTTGAGATCAGCCAGTGCGATGCGACGGGCGTGACCGGGCGTTAAATCGAACAGCGTACTCCCGACGATGGCATAGTTAGAGACGTCGAGTTGGTGTCCGTCTTTAAAGACAAGAACGGTGGGTGGCGCATCTGGCGGAGGGTCGGACGCCACCGGGTCCGATTCAACGTCGGGATGAGCCGCGGGAGGGTTCTCTACAGGCGGAACATAAGAGCGAGCACCGGAACCTCGGCGATCAAAGACCGTGGGTCCGCCCTGATAATTCGCATCATCTTCAGGCGCCTCAGGCGCGTCGGTGTAATCGCTGGAGTCGACGGCATACGGGACCGGGTATGCGTAGAGAAACGGTACGAAATTGGTGCCATTGCTACGATGCCGGTGGTGGCCGTCGCGGGGTACGTTAAAGGGCTGGCGGAACGGGACACTCGCATTGGGAGCAAATCCGCGAGGGCCGAGAGATGTGACGCTGGGCGGAGTGCCGTTAATCGCGCGTCCACCGAATCCAGGAGAGGTCACGGATGTCGGTGGTGCATTGATTTGTGCCTGAAGACCGGTTGCGAACAGGAATGCCCCGAACAGAGCGAGAAGGAACGCCGTTGGCGAAAAGCAACTGCGCACACACATATGATACTCCAGCGGACGGGACATCGCGCACCTCAGGGATAGAAGGTTACTTGGTTATTGGATTGCGTGAAATCGTTGCCGGACGCGGAATTTGAGGTGGCATTTTGTGATGCCGGAGGAAACCAAGTGGCACGCAACGCGGTCGTACAGGCAATTCGCCGTTCCCGAATTTCAGTTTCTTTCGCTCCTACGGAGCTCGTTGGTCAAAAGGGTAGTAGACACCCACGGCTTGCGCCCCTTCGACTCCGCTCAGGGCAGGCTGTGGGGCTGCATTCTTTCGCCGCTTCGCGGCTACACAATACTGGTACGGGACCGGCAACGAGTGCGGCACTATAATTCGTTGAAAAGATGAAAACCTTCTTCCGATTTGCGGTACTGGCGCTGGTGCTGGTGATCGTGGCGATGATTTCCGGGCTGACGGCCATGCGGCTTGCCATTCACGGGCAGGAAGTGGCTATTCCCGCGCTGGTTGGGTTGACGCCTAACGAGGCAGAGCGGAGCGTCTCTGGACTCGGATTACAGATCTTCATCGAGCGGCAGTACTACAGTCCGCAGGTGCCGGAAGGGCGAATTATGTCGCAGCTTCCACTGCCTGGGACAAAAGTGCGGCGTGGGTGGCAAGTACGGGTAGCGCAAAGTTTAGGGCCGACGCGGGTGACTGTTCCGGATGTGACTGGGCAGAGCGAGCATGCAGCGGAATTGAATATTCGACGGCGCGGGCTCGATGTGGCGTCGATGGCCTCGATGCCCATGGCGGAGATTCCGGCGGATCAGGTGCTGGCGCAAAATCCAACGGCGAACGCAACCCAGGTGATCGCGCCAAAGATCAGCTTGCTGGTGACGGCGGAAGCTCCGCCGCAGGCGTTTGTCATGCCTAGTTTTGTGGGACAGCCGCTTGGGAGCGTGAGCAGGACGCTGCAGGATGCGGGGTTCCGGTTGGGGAATGTGAATGTGGCGGCGATTGCGGAGCTTCCAGCGGACCAAACGACTGCTCAGCAGCCGGGGGTGCCGACGCCTCCAGGGCCACCCGTGCAGGCGACGCCGGCCAGCATTATTCTTTCTCAAGTGCCGGCGGCTGGGCAGAAGGTTGTGGCGGGGACGGCGGTGAGCTTTGAGGTGCGGTGAGGAGCGGCTAAAGCCGCTCGAGTATTAGGGCCACGACTCGGCGCTGAAGCGCCGCTCTTCCACTGGAGAATTCGTGGTGGGCTTCCGCGTTCGTACTGGTCTAGCGTGATACGCGAGCTTTGCTCGCGGGGCGGACGAATGCGTCCGCCCCTACATTGTTTCTAGGACTGCGGCGAAGAAGCCATCGGAGGGGTGGACGCCTGGGTTGGTGCGGAGGTAGGGGCCGCGGATTAGCGACGCGGGTTTCGGCCAGATCAGATCTCCGGTGGCTTCCAGGCGGTCGAGTTCCGCACGGCAATCTGCCAGTCGGACCGAAGCGTTTTCGGCGAGGAGTTGCTCGATCACATTTTCATTTTCTTCCCTTTCAAGCGAACACGTGGAATAGACGAGGCGTCCGCCGCGCGCGAGGTGCGCCAGGGCAGAGCGCAAGATTGCGAGTTGGCGATCGTGCAGTTCCGGAAGGTCCTCGGGCTTGAGACGCCATTTGATTTCGGGGTTGCGGGCGAGCGTGCCCGTGCCAGAGCACGGGACGTCGACGAGGATGCGATCGAATTTCACGGAGACGGGCAGATTGGTCGCGTCAGCGGCTAGGATCTTAATTCGGGGGGAATCGTTTCTTCCTAAAAGTTTCTGCATGAGACGCGCGCGGTGCGGATGAATCTCAACGGCTGTGATGGCTGCCGACGGATTGTTGTCGGAGATGGAAAGAGTTTTGCCTCCGGGGGCGGCGCAACAGTCGAGGATGCGGGCATCTTTCTTCTCGACGCGGCCGACTAGCGCGGCTACTAGTTGGGAAGCTTCGTCTTGAATGATGACTCGGCGTTCACGGAAGGCTTTGGTGCAAGTGATGTCTCCGGACTCGAGGCGGCGGGCGGAGGAAAGGAATGCTCCTGGCGCGAAGGAGACTCCTTCCGTGGTGAGTTCTCTTTCAGCATTCAGGTCGCGTAGACGAACAGTCGTTTTAGGAGTGGATTGGTTATAGCGGCAGATTTTTTCTATTGCTTCTTCCGCGTAGTCGTTCGCCCATCGTTGTACCAGCCATTGCGGATGGGACCATGCTTTCGCTATTTCTTCCGGCGATAAAGAATTCACCACAGAGGGCACAGGGGCACACGGTGGTTCACTGAGGGATGCCTTTCTGAGCACTGCATTCACGAATGGGGCGGCGGAGCGTTTGCGGGCGCGCTTTACCAGTTCGACGCTTTCATGGAGAGCGGCACGCTGCGGGATGCGATCGAGAAAACGGAATTGATAGACGGCGAGACGGATTGCGGTGAGCACTTCCAGGTCTAGTTTCTTCAGCGGTTGAGACACAGCGCCGGCGATTTCATCGTCGAGGCGCGAACGCCAGCGGAGGACTCCCATGACTAGTTCGGTGGCCAGGGCGTGATCAGGGCGCGAGAGTTTGTCGTAGGCAGTGGAATGGAGCAGTTCGCACGCGTAGGAGTTCTCGCGCTCAACACGCAGGAGGATGTCGAAGGCGGCGGCACGAGATGGAGAGACCGGCATTGGAGGCGATTGTACGGGAAAGGATTGAGCGTGGGATGGCGATCGGAATTCCAGGCACGATCCCACGAAGTCTGTGTGGGTCTTGTTCTGGTGCCCCTTCGGCTTGGTGATTTCTTTTTCGTATCACCACCTATGCTTCTTTGCGAAGGAGCAACGGGGACGAAGACGCTTCAGATTCAAGACAGGGTCTACAGCTGAGGCAATCTACTAGGCGAGACTGCAGCGAATCACTGGGATCGTCTCGGGCAACAGCTGTATTGGTGTTCCTGCCAGAAAAACAGACAATGCGGGTGTCGAGGCATGTCTTTTCGGGTCTGTTCTGCCCTCCAACCCGAGATTGATTCATCGACACGAAAGCTAAAGGAGGTTTTCACATGAGACAAATATTCTTGGTTCTCTCGATCATGCTGCTCGGCTTGACTTGGGCGATCGCGCAGGATCAGAGCGGTGCCGCATCCAGTCGAGCGGGACAATCGGCTGGCAGCCAGATGACCGTTGAAGGATGTTTGAGCGGTTCCAACGGGAATTTCACTATCACCGACAAAAATGGAACGAGCTACCAGCTGACAGGAGATACCGCGAAGCTCAGCGAGCATGTAGGACATGAAGTGAAGATAACGGGGACGCCTAGCTCTGGTGCAGGCGAGAGCGCCAGTGCGGGTGCGGGATCATCGCAGACCCTGCAGGTGAGTTCCGTAAAGCACGTTTCGAAAACCTGCAAGTCAGGCGGCGGGATGGCGCACTAATTGGTGGAACGAAGCGAGGCATCCTTTGCCGCGAGAGTAGTTCTAAGGTAGGGATGCTTCGACTCCGCCGGAGTTCCGCTTCGCTCCGCTCCGGCTCCGCTCAGCACGACATTCTCTGGGTGGTCGCGCCATGCCAATTATGAGACCAACAGCTCTCGTAAGGCCCAGCTTGGCGCTGGGCCTTGTTTATTGGCACCTGCATACGACTAGCAAGCCGCTGGGTCTTAAACCTGCAGGTTGCGGAGGTAAGGAACGCTCGCCTGCATCATCTCCAACTTCATCTCTACGAAATAATTCTTGATCCCGCCGACTTTTGCTGCGGCGAAGATCTTCTTCCAATCGAGAGAATCTTGTCCGACTGGAACGATTTTCTTTGCGTCTGCGGCCCAGCCCTGCACGTGCATCGAGACAAAGCGGCCTGGATATTTTGTGAAATATTCCGCCGCATCGTAACCCCGGCTGACTGTGGAAACTTGGAACTGGAACTTTACCAGCTTGGGATCGAGCAGGCCAAACAAGATGTCGTAAGTGCGTTTTCCGTCGACGGTGGAAAGCTCGAAGTCTTCATTATGCAGGCCTTGCTGGATGCCTGCTTTGGCTGCGTTCTCTCCCATCTTGTTGTATTCGTCAGCAGCCCGTTTCACTTCGTCGATGGTAGGCGTCTTTGGTCCGCCGAGACTGGCAACCAGCATCTGGGTTAAGCCGAGGTCTTTTGCCCAGGCGATGCGCTCTTCCTGGTTTTTGCGAAGTTCGTCCATGCTGAAGTGACAGCTGACGCAAGTGAGGCCGGCATCTTGAACGATTTTCTTCAGTTCGGATCCTTTGTATTTCACGAGGGTGCCGAAGCCAAATTCGGTGTATCCGGCGGGCGAGCACATTTCGATGGATTGAAATCCGGCGGCAGCCAAATCTTTCAACGTACCGGGGAAATCTTTCCCGATCGAATCGCGGACCGGCCAGGTTTGACATCCGATAGGCATGCCGAGTGGGTTGGCATGTAGCTTCATCACCCCAGCAGAAATCAGGCCAAGCGCGGCAGCTTGTGTGGCGGCGAGTTTGCCGAATTCTCTTCTTGTAATCGTGGACATTGGGGCCTCCTCGTGAATGCTGATGACGGATTACAGTTCCCACCCGGCACGGCGTTCCGGACGGATGTACTTTTGGCCTAAATCGGAATTATTTGCCTTCAAGTTGGCGCGGTCCCAGGAGAACTTTTCTCCGGTGCAGACGGCGACGTTGCCGAGGAGAAGTGTCTCGGTGACCATGCCTTCGAATTCGAAGTTACCTCCGGGTTTTGTTTTGCCGCCTTTGCATGCATCGAGCCATTCGCGCTCATTACCAGGGGAACGAGGCAGGGTTTTTGGCGGCTGTTGATAGCTATTCATCTTCGATTGAGGAATCAACATGGGGCCGCGGCCGTTGAATCCGCAGAGAATCTTTCCGGTATCGCCGACGAAGAGAAGCCCCTCATCTTCATCGCCTGTGCCTTTGAATGGACGGCCCGGTTCTAATTCTTCCGGCCGTGGCGGCTTGAGGCCGCCGTCGTACCAGGTGAATTTCACCCGAGGCATCTCGCCACGAGCTGCGAAATCGTAGTGGATGATCGATGCGGTCGGATACGTTTCATCATATCGATCAGTGGAACTGGCTTCGACGCTGGTCGGCGCCTCGAGCTTCAAGACGCGGAAGATGGTGTCGTAGCTGTACGAACCCATGTCACCGAGTGCGCCACAACCGAAGTCGGTCCACCCGCGCCAGGAGAACGGGAGATATGCCTGGTTGAAGGGACGTTGGGGCGCGGGGCCGAGCCAGAGATCCCAATCGAGGCCTTCGGGCACAGGTTGAGTTTCTTTCGGGCGTTCGACGCCCTGCGGCCAGAAGGGACGACTCGACCAATTGATGACCTCGCGAACCGGGCCGATGGCGCCGCTCCAGATCCATTCGCAAAGCAAGCGAGTATCTTCCGAAGCCTGGTTGGCGACGGCGATTTGCGTGGCGACTCCGGTTTCGCGGGCGATCTCGGCAATCCTGCGGGCTTCGTAGATGGTGTGCGTTAGCGGCTTCTGGCAGAAGACGTGTTTCCGCTTTTGCATGGCAGCAGCTGAGATGGCGGCGTGCAGATTGTCGGTGGTGCACACCACGACCGCATCGAGATCTTTGTGCGTGTCGAGGAGTTCGCGGAAGTCGTTATAGGCGGCACAGCCGTGGTAGTTTCCCGAGCGTTGCTGGCTTCCATAGTAGCCCTCGACAATTTTCTGGCAAGGCTCGCGTCCGGCGACGCCGCTGGTGACTTTGAGCGAGTGGGTCAGGACTAGAGGATCATCTGGGCTGAGCCAGTCCCATCCGGTATTGACGCCTAGCAACTTGCGAACTGAGTTGCAGAATTCGTGTACTTGCCACTGGGGATATCCCGCGGCGCCCTTATTGACGTCGCAGACTGCGACGCCCTGAACATCAGGTTCGCGCAAGAAACGCAACATTACGCGCAGGCCTTGTGCGCCTACGCCGATGAAGGCGATGTTCACCTTATCGCTGGGAGGAACGAATCCGGCACCGCCCAGGACGTGACGCGGAAGAATGGAGAAGCCTGCGACCGCGGTCGCACTCTTTGCAAGGAATTCGCGCCGAGTGGGCGCACTGACGGAAGAGAGCTGAGACGAGGATTCTTTCAAGCGCACCTCCAGAAATGATTCGGTGACCCGGGGCCTATTAATACGATTTAATGGCCTACTTTAATCCCAATGGCATCGGCGCTACAACCACTGTTTTCATTCGGCGTAGACTAGTGGCAATTGGGGAGGGGACTGTGGGTGAAACCAAAGTTGTGCCTGACCTCGAAGTCTCTGAAGACGAGTCCAGCCGAAGCGCATTGCGGCATGCGCAGCCGCCAGTTGAAGTTGACGGGATTCGGACCACGAAGCCAGCGCAGGTTGCTGCTGGTTTGACATCTGTCCTGAAAGCTGCGGAGTTCACGATCAAAGAGCCCGGGATTGTCCGAGGCGTCGCGGCGCTCTCGCACTTGAACCAATTTGACGGAACCGATTGTCCGGGATGTGCCTGGCCTGATCCGGATCAGGAACGTTCTCTGAATGAGTACTGCGAGAACGGCGTTAAGGCCATTGCCGAAGAAGCCACGTCGAAGCGCTGTACGCCGGAGTTTTTTGAGCAGTGGAGCGTCAGCGAACTTTCGAAGCAGTCGGATTATTGGCTGGGACACCAAGGAAGGTTGACGCATCCGATGGTGCTGCGCGCGGGCAGCAATCATTATGAGGCGATTGCATGGGATGCGGCGTTCGCGATGATCGCGGAGGAGTTGAATGCGCTGAGCAGTCCCGATGAGGCGATCTTTTATACGTCGGGCCGGACCAGCAACGAAGCGGCATTCCTCTATCAATTATTCGTGCGGCAGTTTGGGACGAACAATATGCCCGACTGTTCCAATCTGTGCCACGAATCTTCTGGATTGGCGCTGCGAGAAGTGATTGGGGTTGGAAAAGGAACGGTCAAACTCGAAGATTTCGATTACGCGGATACGATCCTGATCATCGGTCAAAATCCCGGGACAAATCATCCGAGGATGCTGGCGACGCTGCAGAAGGCGGCGAAGCGCGGTGCGACGATCATCAGCGTGAACCCGTTGACGGAAGCGGGGCTGGCGCGCTTCAAGCATCCGAAGAATGTGCTGGACGTTCTCGGTTCGGGCACGAAAATCGCGAGCCATTTCGTGCAAGTCCGCCTTAGCGGGGACCACGCTCTTCTTAAGGGGCTTTGCAAGGAGCTGCTTGAAGAGGATGCAAAGACCAACGGGCAGGTCATCAACCACAAGTTCATCCGAGAGAAGACAACGGGGTTCGAGCAGTTTCGAGACGAGATGGCGGCTGTCTCATGGAATGACATCGTAGAGCAGAGTGGCATTTTGCGATCGCAGATACACGAGATCGCGGAAATCATCATGCACTCGAAGGCAGTGATTGCCTGCTGGGCGATGGGATTGACGCAGCAACGGCAGGCGGTAGCGACGATCCAGGAGATCGTCAACCTGATGTTGCTTGGAGGCCATATTGGGCGCCGCGGGGCGGGCGTGTGTCCAGTACGAGGACATTCGAACGTGCAGGGCGACCGCACGATGGGGATTTCGGGACGCATGCCCGATAGTTTCCTTGATAAGTTGCGAGATACATTTGGATTTGAACCTCCGCGCAAAGTTGGCTGGGACGTTGTTGAGTCGATTAAGGCGATGCATCGAGGAGATGCGAAAGTATTCTTCGCTATGGGAGGAAATTTCCTTTCGGCGACGTCAGACACGGAATACACGGCCGAGGCTCTGTCGCGATGCAGGCTCACTGTGCACGTTTCGACGAAGCTGAATCGGGCGCATGTGATTACCGGGAAGAAGGCGTTGATTCTTCCCTGTCTCGGGCGTACGGATCGCGATCACCAGGCTTCTGGTGCACAGCTTGTGAGTGTTGAGAATTCGATGGGGATTGTTCACACGTCCCGCGGGAATCTGGAGCCACCATCAGAACAACTTTTGAGCGAGCCGATGATCGTGGCAGGCCTTGCGGTGGCAACATTAGGAGACCGCAGCCGAGTGAAGTGGATGGAACTGGTGGAGGACTACGACCGGATCCGCGATCTGATTGCTGCGCATGTGCCGGGCTGCGAGGACATGAATCGCCGGGTGCGACAGAAAGGCGGGTTCTATCTGCCGAATGCTGCGCGTGATAACGATTACAAGACCAAGACAGGGAAGGCGAACTTCACAGTATCGCAACTTGATCCGGTTCGACTGGATCCCGGACAATTCCTCTTAACGACAATACGCAGCCACGATCAATACAACACCACGATCTACGGGCTCGATGACCGCTATCGCGGAATCTACAACGGGCGACGCGTACTGCTTTTGAATCCGGAGGACATGAAGGGGCAGGGCTGGAAGGCTGGTGATCAACTCGACATTACCAGCCACTTTCGCAACGGAGGAAAAGAGGAGTTGCGGCAGGCTCCGCGATTTGTTGCTGTTCCGTATGAAATTCCGCGCCGATGCGCAGCGACATATTTTCCTGAGGCGAATGTGCTGGTGCCCATCGACAGCGTGGCCTTGCGTAGTAATACGCCCACATCGAAGGCGATTGTGGTGACGTTGTCGCGATCAGCGGCCCAGGCGTAAGCGTCAAATGGGTAGGGATCCTTCGACCTTGTTACTGAGAAGTGTCCCGTCTCCGCACCCTCAACGCAATCCCATTCCGAAACGCCGGACTCTTCATCAAACGATCGCCTCCGCCCTCGAGCGTCGAAGATCCGAGTGACTGACCAGTCGTCACATCCACCCAAGACACCTCGTACGACCCAGCAGGCAGATTCAACGTGATCTGCGTCGGCCCCTTGCCATCCACATACGTCGCGTATTCCCCGCGCGGCGACGACAGCGTGTGGGTCATCACTCCCCCAGCATGCTTCACGAGCGAACAATCCGGACGAATGTCCACGAGCGGCAGCCCTCTCAGAAATTCACTCAAAATCCGCAACCGCTTCCGCAGCTCGGGAGTCCCTCCGCCCGGCCCATTCTTCTCCAGGTCCGTCCCATCCTCATGTCCCACACTGAACGAATAGTCGAGATGATCGAACACCCCTCCACCCGACAACATGAAGTTCCACGCCTGACGCGCATAAGCCTCATCATCGCGCCCGAGAAATCCCGTTTCGTCATACGACAACGCCTTACCCAATCCGTAATTCAGCGTCGCCGCTTCCGGATACGCATAATGAAAATTGACGATGCTCACCCCAGGCAGCACATCCTTCACCGCATATCGGAAGTTGCAGCAGTCCTGCGCGATCAAGTGCTTGTTGGCGAGCGATGACTCTTCGCTCGTGATCCACTCCGCCACGCGCGCCTGCCACGCCATGGTCGCTTCATCCGGGAGATCGATCGAATTCGGATACTGATCCCTCCCGGTGAACAAATACGGATTCATCACATCCGCCAGCACGGGACGATCCGACCACGGCTCATTCGCAATCTCGAAAATCACATTCGGATACGCGTTCGCCTCCCGCACCAGCTTTCGCGCATACCGCTCCTGCTGCGCCAGAATGTTGCCGTTCTCCAGCGTGTTCAGCTTCTTCCAATCGATCTCGTCGGTCGCATTCACATTGTTCTCACGCTTGAACGGAGACACCTTCCACTGCATCTCCCCATACTGCGAAGAAAACAGCGTGATCTCAACAATGATCCCGCGCTGCGAAGCCTCCGCCAGAAAATCGTGCAGCCGCGAAAAATACTGCGGATTCCACTTTTCCAGATCAAACTTGTTACCGCCGCCGGCATACCCAGGCTCCGAACTCCGCACCCACGGCGCCAGAAACCGCCCCTCCGCCGGCGCCAGATCATTCCGCAAAATCCCAAACGACTTCCCCGGAACCTCGACATACGACCCGCCAAACAACCGCGTGTAATTCAGCCCATCGGCCTCGGTCGCCGCCAGATACTTGTGGTAATCGAAGTCCCCATTAAACACCGCGCCGTAGTGCTCGCCGCTCCCCACGAGCGCGACGGCCCGATCCTTATATAAGAAGTAGTGCGGATTCTGCGGATGCAGCGAAATCGGGCGTTCAGCTTTCTGCTGTGCGCAGAGCGGAATACCTGCAAGAAAAAACCACAAGATCAAAACAATCTTCGAGTCACGGAACACGGAACTCTCCCCGAGGTCAGTTGTCATCCTGAGGCGCGGGCGAAGCGCGCGCCGAAAAACCTTACGAAAACTAGGCCACGAATATGCGGCCGGCTCAAACGCCTAGAGCATACAGCGCGAAGAGAAGATTGTCTGTCGAGGATTTCCGCTTAGAAGGGTTTCGCGACCAGCACGTAAACCAGCACCACAATGCAGAGCGTCAGAACGAGCAACGACAGCTTCTCCACCTTCATCGTGTCTTTTCGTCTTGTCGTTTCGTTCGTCATAACGACACCAGTTTGCCGCAACCCCGGCCCCTTGAAAATGGCCCCCCCGTGGGTGGCACACCGGTAACATAACCAAAGTTCTACCCGCATCTACATGAAAATGGGTGCCCATTTCTCGCGCGTACTTTGCGCGAGAAGTGGATTTTGACTAACCTCCGATAGATCCTGCATGTGGCGCGGGCGCCCCACCCGCGATACCCGTCAAACGAAGCCCAGAGAATCCCGGGAATTTTGCCCATTCAACGCACCGTGGAAGAGCGGTGCTTCAGCCCGCGAGCCCGCCTGAACTAAACTAACTTGTTCCAGGAGAACGACTCATGCCCCGCACAAAACTCGCCCTCATCTCGCTCCTACTACTAATCTCCACCGCCCTGGCCTTCCAGGCCAGCCAGATCTCCAATTCGCACCTCATCAATCCCGACGAGCTAGTCAAAATCCTGCAGTCCTCCAAAGGAGAAAAGCCGCTCCTCATCCACGTCGGATCCCACGTCCTCTACTCCCAAGCCCACATTCCCGGTTCCGAATACATCGGCCCCGCCTCCGACCAAGCGAATCTTCAGCGCCTCCGCGCCCGTGTCGAGCCCCTGCCGCGCAACAAATTCATCGTCATCTATTGCGGATGCTGCCCCTGGACTCACTGCCCCAACATGAAGCCAGCCGACGACGCCCTGCATGCGATGGGCTTCACCAACGTGAAGTCGCTCTATATCGCCAACAACTTCGGTACTGATTGGGTCGACAAGGGATACCCGGTAGCCAAAGGAGAATAGGAAACGTGTAGGGGCGGACGCATTCGTCCGCCCGGCGACCCTGAGCGAAGCGAAGGGGAGCCCCACTCAGAAGACTCCAACGTGAGAAACAAGCTCATCATCGGACTCTTAATCCTGATCGGGATCGCCGGCGCCTACATCTACAGTCGCCGGACCGCGAGCCCAATTTCATCCGCCACCCTGCGCCCCGCTCCCGATTTCACGCTCAAGCAACTCTCCGGCGAGCCGCTCACGCTCTCCGACTACCGCGGCAAGGTCGTACTGCTCGATTTCTGGGCCACGTGGTGCGAACCCTGCCGTGTTGAGACGCCATTCTTCGTCGACCTCCAAAACAAATACGGCCCTCAAGGACTACAAATCATCGGCGTCTCCATGGACGACACTCCCGACCCCGTCCCCGCCTTCGTGCGCGAATTCAAAATCAACTACCCGGTCATGATGGGCAATGCGCAGATCGGTGAACTCTACGGCGGAGTCCTCGGCCTGCCCATCGCCTTCCTGATCGACCGCCAAGGCCGGATCCGCTCCAAGCACATGGGCGCCACCGACGCCTCAGTCTTCGAGCGCGAGATCGTGAACCTGTTGTCGAGTAATTGACGAATCTGAAATGAGATGGGGGCTCCATTTCTCGCGCGCCTTTTGCACGAGAAGTGGGGATTTAGGAATTCCTATGTACGATTCCGCGTTGTCCTCCTGATGGCCTGCGCTTTTTGCAGGCCGGAGGACCTATGCAGGCCCCGGCTGGATGAGTACTGCAGGCAGAGTTGCATAGGTCCTCCGGCGCCAAAAAAACGGCGCCATCAGGATGACAACGCGGAATCGTACACAGCAATTCCTGACCTGAAGTTAGAGCCTGAAAGGCGGCCTACACCTCGCAGACTGGGAATATCAAAAAAAGCACATCCACAGCTACCGGCGCCCGTACTCCGTCACTTTCCCATCCACCACCGCCGCCACATACTTCCCGGAAACCAAATCCCGCACCTGCACCACCCGATGCCCATCTCGCGCCAACTGCCCCCACCGGCTCGGCTTCTCCGGATTCTGCTCAATCGCCTGATACTCCACTCCGTCCATCACAAACCGCACCGTCCGAAACCGCCGCGAGCCAGTCCGCGTCGCGCGCAAAGTTTTCCCGCCCACGCTGACCTCTCCCGAAGTCATCATCTGCTCCGCGACCGATTTCAAAACGTCATGATCCATTTCGAACGGAGGGAATTCTGAATCTAGACCTCGGATCTGAAGATGTGGATCTGAAGATAGGCCTTGTCATTCCGAGTGGCGAAGCCGCGAGGAATCTGATGTCCTGTCCCTCTCCCGATCCCGACCCGATGGCATGACCGACAGCACCGTGAAAGAGCGCTACTTCCTGCCGGCATCAATCCCAAAAACGAGAAGGAAACCTTCGCCCGGTGGTCTTACCCCACCAACTCCCGATCCATCCACTCCAAAATCACCTTCCGCATCTCCGGCAGCTCCACGTGCTCGCAATCGAACAACTCGATCCGGCAATCCTCTTCCTTCCCATATTCGCGATACAAAGGCATCAACCGATCCCGAATCTTCTCCACGCCCGCCGGCGGAGTCAGCGGATCCCTTCTCCCATTCACGCTCAGGTGCGCCCGCGGCACAATCAGCTCATTAATGTCGGCAGTTTGAAAATGTTTCAGCAGCGCCGGCACGTAATAGTAGATGCCATGGTCCTTCAGCGCGTGCGTTCGGATCAACTCTTCATAATCCGTCAAGCAACACACATCCATGCAAACCTTCACCCGCGGATCGAGCGCCGCCAGCCACCAAGCCTTCGTCGACCCCATCGACATGCCAAAAGCGCCCAGTCTCGACGCATCCACCTCCGGACGCCCCGCCAGGTAATCCATCGCCCGAAACTCATCGAACATCATCATTCCGTAGAGCACCTGCCCGCGCCACAACATCAGCTTGAACGCGTCCTGCTCGCCCTGCCCGCCGTCCCGCTCATGCTTGCGCTCGCCAAAACACCAGCTATCGATCGCCAGCGTCACGATTCCTTTTTCCGCGAGCACCGGAGCATAGGCCGGCTGCGCCTTCACTCCGCGAACCAGTTGCTCCTTGCCCAAGTCGTACATCCCGGCGTGCCAATGAATAAAGAGCAGCCCCGGAGCCCGCTCCGCACGTTTCTTCGGAATCAGCAAAACCGCCGGGACTGGCTCCTGCCCATTCAAGTCGAGCACCAGTCGCTCTAGAACGTATCCGTCATGATCTTCTCTGCTAACGAGTCGCGGAGGCTCAGGTCGATGATTCCAAGGCAAATCGCCGAGCAATCCCCAAAGCTCCTTCCGCCGCCGCTCCTGCCGCGCAGCAAATGGCTCGTCGATCGCGTTGGAGTGATTCGCCAATGAACTACTCCCCGCCGCTGCCAGCGCCGCCCCCGAAGTCTGCAAGAAGTCCCGTCTCGAAAATTCACCCGGCATAATCAGTCCTCAATGTGGCAAAAGCCCTCGTCGCATCAACGTCACGGCTGCACACTATACGCCGATCGACCTTAGTGTCCAATGCCGCTCCACTCACCCCTGTCATTCTGAGGCGCGAGGGAAGCACGCGCCAAGGGGCGGTCCGCTTAAGTAGGGATTCCAGCGCGAAGGTGCTGGAATGACCACACTCTTCGTTCTTAGGTCTCAAGGAACGATAAATAGTCATTGGCGTATTTTGGCGCTTGCTCTTTGCCATAATCCGCGAGACGCTTTTGACAGTAAGCGTTCCTCATACGAGCCGCGGGCGGAGTAGAGAAGGATCTGTGCGGGCTGACGTCCTCCCCCATCCGCAGACTGGCACGAGCTGGTCCAAAAAGCCTCGAAGGAGCAGATCCTAAAAGCTCCTCGATTTTTTTAACGCTCTTTGCGACCGGCTCGACCAGACTTCAGCCTACAATCCTTCCCAGTCCGTCCCGCCGCTAAGTTTCCAGGCCAAATCCAGCACACGCATAGGGGGCGGACGCAGCTTGTTCTGAGCGAAGTCGAAGGGGTCCGTCTCGCGAGCGAAGCTCGCGCTTGACGCCCCCGTGGTGTACAAAGTCCAAAACGGACTTGTCATCCTGAAGAGCAAGCTTAGCGCGCGCTGAAGGATCCTACGGTACCCGCCGCCAGCGCGGTCTTAGAAGGGGCTATTCCAAACGCATCTGCCATAGGGCGGAATTTGATCTGGGGGAAACTGAGAGTCTCCCGGTCGGCGTCACGGATTCTCACTCACATTATTGCCGTAGTTCAGGCCGCCCGGCGCCAAGTGCCCTTCACGCTCTGTAACACCGTCGACGGCAACTGCACAACCCGGATGCTGTCGTTCTTCTTCATCCTCGCTGTCACGGCGATACCACCCGCCTCGGGGAACGGATCCGAAATCACTTCAAATTCCTCTCCGTAAAGCCGAACGGTCTGCTTCGCACCGTAACCCAAACGTTTGACGCCCGCACAAACTTCCGCGCTATTAGAAATCTCGGGATAGCTGGTCATGGTAGATCTATTTTACTAGCCGCAAAATCCGATAATCATCAACCTCTTCCGGTTACGCCGCCACTGCAGCATCGCGAGGGGTTCTAATCCGGGGATCCCACAACCTCTAGACCACGCTGAGTGCTGGCATCCTGGGTCGTAGCCTGTGCCAGGAAAATCGATACCTTGCGAAACACGGGGTTCTCAGTGAAGACTTATCGGTGCCGGGCGTTCCGCAATTCCCCTTTACGGGCCTCATGTCTAAGGATATTCTTCTCGTACTTCCCTCGGGCTCACAAGCATACTCCCTGTAAAAGAATGACTGAATCTTGATATGCCAGAGGATTCACCATGAACTGTCGTGGCTGCGGAGTCGTACTCGATCCCTCCGATGAGCAAGTCAACAATGCGGTTGACGAGGTTCTCCAAGCCTCTCTTCAAGACGCCCACGAAAAGGGGGGAGTCTGCCCTCTCTGCGGACACTCCAAGGACATCCCAGTCTCGCATCGCAAGACCGTTCTGTTTGCTCTGCTGCTTGCCTGTCTACTCCTCACCGTCGCCTTAGGTTTCCTTTTCCTTCGATCGCGCGCAACAGCGCGGGCCACGGCCGCCAAAGATGCCATCACTCGCATGAGTTCCAACCCAGATGTCATCCGCCTTCTGGGCACTCCTATCACCATCCAGCCCGGACTTAGTGGGAGCGTTGCTCAGGACGAAACGGGATGGAGCGAAATGCACCTCACGATCCCGGTCCGTGGCTCCAACACCAGCGCCATTGCTCACGTTGTAGGCGGACACAGCCATGGCCCCTGGGTCTTCACCACCTTCGAGGTCGATTTTGCCAAGGAACACAAGAAAGTCGACCTCGTTTCCGGCCGCGTCATTGATTATGATCCCGATGCCTACGTAGACGTCCATACGCAGTCGGCAGTCGTACCCGAATACACTAGGGCATTTGCCGCCGAACCGCGCTTCAACGGCGAATTCCCCTGTGTCTCAGCGGCAGTCTCGGATGCCGGCGTCGTGGCCCAGCTAGGCAATTGCGATATGCCGACCTCGCATAGCCTTCCAGTCGACCAATTCCAAGCCGATCTTCGCTATGGAAACTTCGTGCTTCGCGAAACTGACCTTTTCCTCGATGACGTGTTCCAGGTTCCCCTTACTCGAACTTACGTCTCCAATGAATGGGTCGATCAAAACCCAGTTCATGCCTTCGGACGCAATTGCAATCACCCCTACGACATTGCTCCAATCGGCACCCGCAATCCTTACACATACCAGACCATCGTTCTCGAAGACGCAGACTTCCTGTATTTCGATCGCATCTCCAAAGGCACCGGTTACGCCGACTCAGTCTTCCAACATACGGAGACTTCTACCCGTTTCTACAAAGCCACTACCCGCTGGGAAGGTCACGGCTGGACTATGAAACTTGCCGACGGCTCCGAGATTCTCTTTCCCGAGTCCTACAATGCGCGGAATCTGGCTCAAGGTGCACCCTACGAGATACACGATTCGAAAGGCAATGCCTTGAAACTGGACCGCGATCCCCAGCGCAACTTGAAACAGATCACGACTCCCCACGGACATTGGATCCGGTTTACTTACGACAACTCCGCGCGCATCACCCGCGCCGAAGACGACGCTGGCCATTGGGCACGCTACGAGTACAACGCCGAAGGAATGCTAAGTTCGGCCGTTTTATCTTCAGGCCGCGAGCGCCACTTCGATTATTCCGGGATCCTCATGACTTGGGTTACGGATGAGAAAGGACAAATCCTGGTTCACAACTGGTTTGACAGGCGCTTCCTGTATCGCCAGCAGTTCTTCGGTGGGAAGGTATATTCGTATCGTTACAACTGGAAGCAGGAGCAAACGTATCCCCGCGCCGTCTACGTAACCTTGCCCGATAACTCTGGGAAGACTCTCTCAGTAGAGTCCTCCGTCCCGGAGTTCGTCAAAAACTTCGAACACAAGTAAGGTTCTAGATCAGGTGAATCGGCATGAACCAGGATGGTTAACACCCTTCTAGACTCAACAACTCAATTTCCCACCACACCCCACAATTCAGACCTCAGCAACCCACGCGCACATCCGCTAAGAGTCCTCGAAAATCGAACTGCTGTTCCACCCCGTATCAAAGTTGATTCCCGATACAGAATGGCGCTCGGAGTCTAATGGAGTAGCCGCCATATGGAATTGACGGTTTGTCTTCCTGAGCGGAGTCACCGCTGAGCGTAGCGAGGGCGGTGGCGGAGTCGAAGGATCCCTACCCCCATAACTGCACGCACACCTCACAGAATTTTCCTACGCGTTGAGGGTAGCGCCCAACTGCGAATACCACTCCGTGTACGGGCGGATCGGAGCGCTACCTCTTTGCCCTCAACATCTCCACCACTCGTTCGTAATCATCCACCGTCGAATACTCGATCACAATCTTTCCCTTACCCTTTCGATCGCGGATTCGCACACGCATGCCTAGCAGCCGCTCCAGGTCCAACTGCGCAGCGCGAACATTCGGATCTACCCACCGCGCCCCGCCGGTCTTCTCCCTCTTCTTTACTCCCGGCATGTCGGGCAATGGATCGAGCAGGCCATCCATCCTCAGCACCAACATTTCGATCTGCTCGATGTTCATGCCCTTCTTCACCGCGTAGAGCGCGGCTTCCGCGATGCGATCGTCGTCTCCTAGCTTCAGAAGCTCCCGGGCCTGGGCGAAGTTTAGACGCTTCTCGGCCAGCATCTGCATGACTTCCCGCGGCAGCTTCAGCAGGCGCATATAGTTCGCGACCGACACGCGCGAGAGTCCTACCCGCTCCGCGATCTGCTGCTGCGTCATGCTGAACTGATTACTGAGAACACGGAAGGCCTCCGCCTGCTCCAGCGGACTCAAATCCTCGCGCTGCAGGTTCTCGACAATCGTCATCTCCGCCGCCTGCTGCTCCGAAACCCTTCGCACCAACGCCGGGATGTGTGTCTTCCCAGCCTTCCTCGACGCATGCAAACGGCGTTCACCCAGGATCAGGGTGTAGCGCCCACTCTCCTCCGACGGACGCACCACGATCGGCTGCACCACTCCATTCGCCTTAATCGATTCCGCCAGCTCCTCAAGAGCTTCGTCGTCATCCACGTACCGCGTCTGAAACGGATTCTTATCGACATCATGGATTGGCAGATTGATGACAAGGTTGGCGGGAACGCGGGTCTCGGCCGCGGCATTAATCTCGATCGGGCCTCCGCCCGCAGAAGAGTCATAAGCAGGCTGACCTCCGCGCGGATCAGTAGCGGGACGTCCAGCCAAATCCCCCAAAGGATCGGCATAGGCCAGTTCGTAAGGTGAACCCTCAGGCAATGTAGCCACAGCCGCCATCGCCTGCCCGGCACCAATATGTGCCGCCGGAGTCCCCGCCCCCGTCTCGACTTCGGAACCGGCACTGACACTCGGCTGAGTCGCGGCGTGAGTTGTAGTCTGAGGCATTTCAGCGCGTACGCTGCTTTCGAGCACCGTGGAAGCGCGGCCCTTAAGGGCCGCGTCAGGAGGTTCCTTTTGCAAGGGGGCTTCAGCCCCCGTGGTCACTCTTATTGCGAGAGGGACATTGTCATTCCGACCCTGAGCCTGCCGAAGGGGAGGAATCTGCTGTCCACCGACAGCGCCAGCACCCTGCCCAGGAGCTACAGCCGTGCCCGCCACAACCCGCGGCCGAGGCAACAACGATTCCAGCCCACGCCCAAGCGCCCGCCGTTTCTCAACCTTCTCTTTCTCCGCATGCTCCGCCAAATTTCCCGCAGTCGAAGTGGTCATAGTCTCTTTTTCCCGATCTCGTCTCCATTTAAAGGCCATGTCATTTATTTAGAAGCCAACGTGATGTCGATCTGTAAGCGCCAACTCAAATTTGTCATCCTGAGCGAAGTTGCCGCGCGCAAAGCCGTGCGGCAACGCAGTCGAAGGATCCCTACGAACGGCACCACCGCCAACAGAGAGTCATTCTTACACTGCCAGCCACATATATCGATGCCTATCAATCTATTATATAGACATATATCGATATACTATGCACTCTTATTCATCTCCGCGCCCGCAGCAATCTCCTCCACCTCAGCATCACCCCTGTGTTCCTCTGTGCCCCCCGTGGTGAGCTCGGCCGAAGCCGGAAGCCCAGAGCCCGAAGCCCTCTCAATCAGCTCCTTCGCCAACCGAATGTAACTCTCCGCGCCCTTCGACCGCGGATCGTACATCAGGGCCGGCTTGCCATGGCTCGGCGCCTCAGCCAGGCGAATGTTGCGCGGCACAGTCGTCTTGCATAGCTTCTCGCCAAAAAAGTTGGTGAGCTCAGTCTTCACCTGCTGCGACAAGTTGGTGCGCTCATCAAACATGGTCAGCACCACGCCCTCAATCCCCAACTCAGGATTGAGACCCTCGCGGATACGCTCGATCGTGTCAAGCAGCTCGCTGATACCTTCCAGCGCAAAGTATTCGCCTTGCATCGGAATGAGCACAGTGTCAGCGGCCACAAGCGCATTCAACGTAAGCAGGTCGAGTGCTGGTGGACAGTCCAGCACGATGAACTGAAAGCGATCACGCAAAGGCGCGAGCGCCTCGCGCATCCTGAACTCACGGCCATCAGCATTGACGAGCTCAAGATTCGCGCCGATCAGGTCCTTGTGCGATGGAATGATCCATAGCTGCTCGAGCTGTGTAGTGATCAGCGCCTCTTCGCCTGTGGCGGCACCCATTAAGAGGTGGTATGAGCTAACACGCTCAGGATCTTTGACGAACCCCAAGCCGCTGGTGGCATTCGATTGCGGATCGCAATCGACCAGCAGCGTGTTCACTTCGGCGGCCGCGAACGAGGCCGCCAAGTTGATGGCAGTCGTAGTCTTGCCGACGCCACCTTTCTGATTGGCAACAGCGATTACACGTCCCATTGAATTGTAAGGAGAAGCAGAGCACTCGCAGAATAATCCGCTTCGCTTTTCAATTCAATGAAGAAGTGCTGTGCAAGCGAGTGAATTCGTGTGCAAAACAGGTTCCCAATGTTCCTGCAGGTCCCGCGACCAGCAGGGCACAATGTTCCTGCAGGAACACTTCTCTTGGAACGGTCGAATGGATATCCGTCCGGCCGTCAGGATAGAGAGCGCCTAACGCTAGCGGCATGATCGTCGTTGAGAACATTTGGGCCCGTTGCACGGGGGCTGGGATGGTGCCCCGGTGATCTTACACGCCCGAGCGGATAGGGCAATTTGCTCCGCCTGGTCTTCGATCACCGATCAGCTGTTGGAACGTAGCCAGAGAGACACTTCCACCTATAGGGGAGTGAAAGCGGGAAGCCTTTAGGATTGGACGAATGAAGGCAAGACAACAAAGCGTTCCTGCAGGAACACAGGAGCAGTTTTCTCCGCAGCCTTCTAGCCGAGAGATTCAATATCGTAGAAGTGTTCCTGCAGGAACACTGTGGAAAACATGCCACCATCTGTCCCAGGATTTGTACGGTTATCGCTATAACTTCCCACTCTTGAGCGTAGAATGCTTAATATTCGGTTCTGCCAATGTTAAAATCTGGTTCTCTTGCCACTTCCATTCCACTTATTACTAGGTTGATTCCTATGATCCAGTCAGCCTTGGACCGAACCTACTAGCAAGATCCGCGAGTTGGATGTCGGAACAACGGTGAGCTCACCCCAGTTCAACGACGGAAGGATTGCTTGGGCTGTGGGCAGTTGAGACGAGCCGATGAGGAGTGCGAGGCGTCCGTTTGGGTTGAGGAGGCTGGCTGCGATTGGCAGGGTCGAGCCGAAGTGTTCGACTGCACGGAGGGTGACGACGTCAAATCTCTTGTCGGTGAGGGATTCGGCGCGGGCATTTTGTATATTGATGTTCGTCAATGTAAGAGCATGCGTGACTTCGCGGAGGAAGGTCGCCTTCTTGTGATTTGACTCGATCAGAGTCAGGGAGATCTCTGGCGCCCAGAGCTTGATGGGGATGCCCGGGAAACCT
>DATFQQ010000434.1:0-8556 GCA_035264195.1 Candidatus Sulfotelmatobacter sp.
TCCCGACATCAAAAGTGGGGATTTGATTTGCTGACGGCCCCTTTCCTGAAAGATCAGTGCACCGAGTGACAGCCGTTCGACGGGGACCGAAATTTGGTCGCATCACCGAGCCGTTCGCGGACAGCGTCCTGCAGTTCGGGCCCATTGGCTGATGACAATCGCAGGCGCAACGCAAGCTGGTGCTGTGGTTGTGGTTGTGGTTGTGGTCGTGCTCTCGCCACGCCGAATTTTTCCCGTCCGACTGAAGCGCTTTTCAAGAATTCTTGGGCACATCGCGATTGGGGAGCTGAGCGTCTAGAGGTTTCCTCATTCCAAGAAGGGTAACAACGAAAATGCGACAAAGTCCAACTATCGCGGGCCGTGTCGAAGCTGCAAGCCCTAGGACGCGTTTTCCTCTTGCCGATTATCTTGTATCATTTCGCTCGTGACGCGTTCTCCCAGTTCGGAGTGGGCATTCGGTGGCTATGCACAACCGAGCCGCAAGACTGACACCGAGTTCGAAGTCCAGATGCGGGCACTCGGACTGACCAAGGACACATGTCTTGCTTCATGGGAGCTACGCAGGTGGTGCGAGACAAACCGGAACAGACACTACATACCTGAGTGGCTGCTGGAGTATTGGGGAATTGCGGTCGATCCTGATTACTCGTGATTGCGAGCACTCGCCAAGTGAAGACCTTTGTTCACGACAGAATTGTTGAAGATTTGTTAAAGATTCATCTCCGTGCGTTTCAAGGCTGCCGGACCGCTTTTTAAAAACCCGGAGGAGCCCTAATGATTTAGGACTCTGGCGCATTGGCGCTCCGTATGCCCATTTTTCTGGAGTAAACTTCTTCCGTTCAACATGATGTAGGTCCTGATACCTTAACGAAATGGCAGGGGACTCGTTGAACCGTTTTTGCTTTGCAAATAAAAAGGCCCCGCCTGTGGGGACGGGGCTTTGTGGAGAGTCTATAATCAGTAAAGCGCCCGCATGGTATCCGCCCTCCCGAGGGAAGTCTAGTTAATATTTGGCGACATTTTGTGCTTATCCTTGACGCGTATCTTCTCCTCGCACCCGTTCCAAACTAAGAAAGCCTTGCAGGAAGTTTTCGGCGCCATGGCGGAAGAAACGCTAAGAAGCAAGCCATCGTGGCCACGGCAAGAAAGCTGGCGGTGTTGCTGCATCATCTGTGGGTGAGCGGAGAAGTGTACGAGCCATTCCATAACAGCAGCCGACTGACGGTTGCGGCAGCCGCGTAAGAAGCCAACGCAAAACCAAATCAAAATCGTTCCCGGAAGCGAAAGACAAAAAAGCCAAAGCCGAGTTCCGGTGACTGCGTTAATCGCCTGGGCCACGTTCCACTCTTGAGTGAACGACAGGTCGCCAAACAGATAGCAGCACCGGCTGAATGGAGAACGCCCAACATGCACCGAGCGACGAGATCGCTCCTCGAGAGTGCGGATGGAAGCATGGCGACAGCGGCTACTCGGCGGAAGAAGAAGCTTCGTCAGCGAAAAAGAACCAAGAACTCACTATGAACCCAGAATTCCCTTGACTCCGACCGGCCTTCTCATGGAAGGCGATTACACTCAGAATGCTCCTAAAGTAAAGCCGCGCCACCCCCGTTGCGAGTACTGGCGCAGCTAGGAGTACGTGGAAGACCCTGCATTGGCGATCTCCCAAGTTCTTGAGAATTGCGACAATTTTACTCTGGTTTTGTTGGGCTTGGAGGGCCGCCGATTCGTAGCCAGCGCCAAAAGGGCCAAGATCTAGCGCTTAAAGTGTCACCGGCGAAGCTGAAGCAACACAAGTTACGGAATGAAAAATGGCCTGACGAAGCTGCTGTTCCCTCGCCAGGCCAAATTCGTTTGGTTGCTCAACGGGACGCAGTCTACTCCGAGACCGGAAGAAGGCAGGCCTCGAAGGTACGAATACCGATTATTACAGGATGATGACAAAACCTACTTTGGACGCGGAGCCCGAGATCTATCTGGAGGGTCGCAGTTGGTTTCGGCTAAGGAGTATCCCCAACTCCTGGAAGATTTAGCGGCGACCCTCCAGTAGCGGGTTGTCTTCATCCGTAAGTATGGCACTTTAGGCCCGAGCAGCAAACTAGCAAAATAATGGCAGGCATGAAGGCTTACGATCCGTGTCGGAGAAGCGCGCCAAGGAGGTCACCAAAGCCGAATAAACCAGATCACTAATGCCACAAGGAACAAGATCACAAGAATATCTTGCCAGTGTTTCATCCCAGGAACTCTTGGCTCGATTTGTCTAAATGAAGAGAGCCGAGTCCCCCCAAGGGTATGTTCGGCCCTCTTTTCTCGTCAGTTTGGAACGCCGTGGCCGCCTCCTATTGAGCAAAGGTGGCCACATAACGCAATTGTGAGGATGCTAGTGAGGCGAGCGAAGGGCGTCAAGAATAAGCTACAAATCTGAAAAAATATTAATTAGGTTTCCTTATCCAAAGCGAAGTACTCTGCGACTGTTTGACTTTCCCGAATAATGCCCCGTGCTCTCTCTGGCGGGGCCTTTTCATTTTCCGTGCGATCCCCCTTTAGGCCAGCCATTCCCACTCGCCAGGATTCTTGTACCGATACCGCGCCAACTCTTCATACCAATTCCTTGCGCTCGCGAATGCATTGGTTCAGATGAACATGGAGTGTCACAGCGAGCGTCTCCCCGAGATCGGGTGATGCCAGCCCGCGGGCCTTCACTTGCGCAAGAACCTGCGCGCAGTGGTGGAAGATGCCGAGCAATTCTAGGAAGAGCAGGCGTGAGTGGTCTTGTAGTGCGAAAAGACCCATTTTTTGGCGGCGCTGAAATAGTGGATCCTCAATTCAGTTCACAGTTGTGAGGCGGATCGTATTAACACCTTAAGTTATTCATTGGGATTTGGAGAGCATAATGCTTAGCCCGCGATCTCTAAGCCTCACTGGAGCCCACTTGCGACATTGGAAAATGCGTTGTTCGCGTTTGAGCCAACTAGCCGAACGGTCCCAACGACTAACACCAAGATGACGGCCAACATGACAGCGTACTCGGCAATATCTTCGCCTTCATCTTGCTTCCAGCAGGCTTCGCAGTAACCGCCTCATTGGACTTGCCCTTCCTGTAACATTCTTGCTGAGATGGAAAGAGTCTTTTTGAGGTGGCTGTTAATCTTGCACAGTTCCCAAAAAGTAACGAAAAGAAGGACGACAATCACGAACAACAACAATTGCACGCTTATCTGATTCCTCGGTGACGAAGTGCGGAAAATTTGAGAGAGTGGCGGAGTGATACCACACGAAAGCGTGATGCGGTTCACAATTCGCCTCAATTCACCTCAGTAGGGTAATTGTTAGGGGCGTCTCGCTTGATTTTGGGGCATGGTGGCCTGCTTCAGTTTCAACCTAAGTAGGTAGCATTCCTCATGGATCGGTAAGCCGCCGTTCTCACTCTTGGCAGCCACAAGACGTAGAGGCCTACCGCAGATCGCGCATCCCATTAGTCCGTATCGCAGAGCGGGATTTTTTGGGGGCATTCACAAACTCGTTCAATCGCCGACACTCAAGCTGATGGTAACTCCCTAAAAGTCCGCCGTGGTGACGGCCCGGTTAAAATAAGCGGCTAGGTGCCCGGCACAATCCACCTCAATTCACCTCAGTTCGGTAACTGTGAGGTGAATCGTATTCGCAAGCTAAGTTACTGAATCTAAATAACTGCGCTTGATTTGTTCATCTGTTTCTCCTCAGTCAGGCAGGTAGGAGGAGAATACGGGAACGGGGCGCCCAGATTTTGCTATGCAGAATCTGACGGAATTTAACAATTTAGGCATAATTCCGAGGTATGCTATGGGAGTTTCCCGCCGCCCGTCTCGGAGTTGAGCCATGCCGAGCAGGCTTCACCACAGCACACGAGTGATCAGAATGACCTACCAAGAACTCGCAGCGTTGGCCACGATCTTCCTTCTCTACTTTTTCGTCGTTCTCCCTTCTGCATCGGCTCAATCGAAGACGACGCATTACCAGAGCCATAGCTCCACGCATTACAGTTCGCACGAAAGGACGGCGAGTCGCGTTCGGAATGTGGACCAGAAACCGCGTTCGGTTCCGTCGTCAGTCGTGCCTGAAGTGCTTGGAAAGCGTTCGGGCGGCGCCGCAGCGTCTCCGAACAAGGAATTGAATCAGCTGGAACGTGCCAATACGGTGAAATCCGGGAGCGTGAAAAGTGCGGCATCTGCGGCTCCAGGCCAGAGCACGCGCGAGCCCGAGAAGCATAGCGCACCGATTAATTTTGCCCACAAGGATTTGCCTCACAGCCGACACTCGGGAGCAGCGAAGCGTCGCTAGTGTCAGGTAAGGAACCGTAAAGCTCTTCACTGTACCGTACTTACAGAAGGATCATCAGGAGCCGCAGGACGAGTTCCGGCTGCCGGTGCGTATCGGTCTTCATGAAGATTCGTTTCAGGTGAGTTCGTGCAGCGTGCTCACTGATGAACATCTCCTGCGCTGCCACTTCGATCGATTTTCCCAGGACCAATTTTGCCGCACATGCGGCCTCGCTGCGTCTGAGGCCGTACAGAGAAATCAGAACTTTCTCGTTCACTACCAGCCCTGGTCTTGATCGTAGAGCTTCATAAGAGCGGTCTTCTGCTCGGTGCCGTGCCAGGACTCCAGACCTGAACCTGGGACGATCCGCACCATAAGGGCACTGCGCGCTGATTTGCGTTCGAGAATGACTGGGGACTCCGTGGGTTCTCCGGACTCTGGAGTGTGAATCGCTTCTGTCTTTTTGATTCGCCTCCGTCGCCAGGTGGACGGCGGGTTAGAAACGTTTTATATTCAGCCGCGAAAATCTCTACGTTAAGGAGCGCCTGTGAAATCCGCACTGCTGGCTGTTGTGGTAGCGGTTGCTACAGTTGCATCGGCCCAAGATTCAAAGTTCTCACCAAAAGATCAGCAGATTCCCGTGCCTGAGTGTCTGACGATGAAAGGGCTATGGGAGGACGGCACTCAACCCTGTAGTGAGAATGAGCATGAAGCGTGGCTGGCGGACATCACGCACTGGCGCAACGAGCGGCGAATTCGTATCGGATACGCCGGCGCCCGGTACGACATTCCACCGCTGAAGTGGACCCAGTCGAGTTTCATGCAGCCTCAAATGATGGTGCACGATCGCTACTTTTATGATCCTGTCTCTGGGAAGTACACCGTTGACCGATACGTAGATGATTTGGAGAAGCGCTATGGGGGCATCGACGCGGTGCTGATTTGGCCCACTTATCCGAATATGGGTATCGATAACCGCAATCAGCACGACATGATTCGCAGCATGCCGGGAGGGGTCGCCGGAGTAAAGCAGATGATTACCGATTTTCATCGGCGTGGTGTGCGAGTGCTGTTTCCGATGATGATGTGGGATCAGGGAACTCGCGACCCAGGGATGGCGTGGCCTGAAGCGATTGCGCAGTTGATGTCAGAGGTGGGAGCCGATGGCATCAATGGCGATACACAAGACGGAGTTCCACTCGCATTTTCTCTGGCGGCGGACAAGATAGGCCATCCTCTGGCGTTTGAGCCGGAAATTGGTCCGGCCGACGAAGCACTTGCCTGGAACGTGATGACGTGGGGGCAATACGAATTTCCTTTCACGCCCCTGGTCGATAAATACAAGTGGTTGGAGCCCCGTCACATGGTTAACATCTCCGATCGATGGAACCGCAGCAAGGTTGATGATCTGCAATTCGCGTTTTTCAACGGTGTCGGGTGGGAGAGTTGGGAGAACATCTGGGGCATTTGGAACGGAATCACCCCTCACGACGCAGAGTCGACACGGCGCGTAGCGATGATTGAAAGGGCAGTGGCTCCGTTTCTTGTCAGCAGAGATTGGGAGCCTCTTTTTCCCATGCTGCGATACGGAGTTTTTGCCAGTCGATGGCCGCTAGGTGGAAACACGGTTTGGACCATGGTAAACCGGAATGAGTATGACGTGGAGGGAGATCAAATGGAGGTTCCCTCCGACCCCGCTATGCATTACTGGGACCTCTATCACGGTGTTGAACTCAAGGTGCAGATGCGATCAGGCGGACGGGCTGTTCTGTCCTTCCCTGTGGAGGCGAAAGGATATGGTGCGATCCTTGGTACCCGCACCGCGCCCGACGTTGGGATGACCACGCTGATGGCGAAGATGAAGACGGTCAGCGCCAAGCCGCTGTCGAGTTATTCACACGAGTGGATATTTTTGCCGCAACAGATTGTTCCGATCGCCGCAACGAAACCTGCGTCCCAAACTCCAACGGGAATGATCAAGATTCCAGAAGCCGAGTTTTTATACCGAGTCGGGGGAATCGAGATCGAAGGATCCAATGACATTGGAGTGGATGTGCAGTATCCATGGGAGGACTCTCCGCGCAGATTTCATGAACATCTCGTGCACATCAATTCCTTCTACATCGACAAGTATCCGGTGACGAATGCCGAGTTCAAAAAGTTTCTGGATGCGACGCACTACCGTCCGAAAGATGATTTGAATTTTCTTCGTGATTGGGCAAATGGGACGTATCCGACTGGATGGGAGAATCGCCCCGTCACCTGGGTTTCGCAGGAGGATGCCCGAGCCTATGCGAGTTGGGCTGGAACGAGACTGCCTCATGAATGGGAGTGGCAATATGCAGCGCAGAGTAACGACGGCCGTCTTTATCCGTGGGGCAACGAGTGGAATGATCAGGCCGTACCGAGGCCGGACAAATCACATTCAATGCGCGGTCCGGATCCCGTTGATGCTCACGCCAGTGGGGCGAGCCCATTCGGAGTCATGGACATGGTGGGAAATGTCTGGCAATGGACGGAAGAATTTATGGATGAGCACACGCGAGCAGCGATTCTGCGAGGGGGAAGCTATTATCAACCGCAAGGATCCATCTGGTATTTTCCCCAGGCGTACAAGTTGAACCAGCACGGAAAATTGTTGCTGATGTCTCCCAGCATGGATCGCTCGGGAGCGGTGGGTTTTCGTTGCGTTGTCGACGCGCAGATCTCGGCGGTGGAGAATGTGCAACCGATGAAGACGGTGGCGATCAAGCCACGCATTGCAGGACCGATTGAGCGCGAGTAGTTTGAGGAGGACCGAACGTAGCCAAAGGGGAGTTGCTGTTTACTCGCAATTCGGACGCACTCGAGACGCAGGCCGACGAGCTGTGAGCCGAAGTCGAGAAGGCTGGACAGGCGGCAATCCGGCATCGTCACTCTTGCGGTTCGAACAGAACAATTTCGGAACTCAGCGGGAATGCAAGCGTTAGCTTGACGCCTTTGTTCATGAGCTCTTGACCTGATGCCCTGCGATCGGGGCTGCTTCCGTCATAGAAGTGCAAATGATAGTTTGTTGCCAGATCCAGGCCCTGCAGGCGGAACCAATGTGTTTCTTCCCGCGGAGAAGTACCGCGGAATGCATAGAGCGCTCCCTGTTTCGAGGATGGATTCCAGTACTCGATACCATCCCAGTGAACGCTGTCTGGGCGTGGCGAGACATGATAGAGATTGGCGTCGCGAATCAGCGGCCGAAGGGTTTGCTTGTACAGCGTGATTTCGCGCTTGGCCTCCGCATGTTGCTCGGCCGTCCAGTTATTTGTGTCGATCATGATCGTCAGCCATCCCATCATGCCGCTGCGGAGCATATATCGAAAATTGTCGAGGCGCGGTGTGGGCCATTTCTCGACGTAGCTCTCAAGCATCGCTGCCGGCAGGACGTGGCTGGCGTCGTAGAAGGCGCGCCGGTTCGAGAGCGGATCGTAGCTATCGGTGATGGAGAAATAGTCTCCGTGTGCGGCGCTGCCGAAGTCGACCATACGACCGCCGTCGTTGCAGATCTCCAATAACAATTCCGGATGATCCTTGCGTAGTTTCGAATGGATGTCGTAGTAGGCGCGGACTGCGTGATAGCTCACGTCGGTCGAATTCGAACTGTCGACCCAATACGCTCCCGAGGATTTGTAAGTACATTTATTGAGCGGATCCGGAGCGGCGTGAGGATGGTCGGTTCGGTCGCAGCCGTGAGCCACCAGATAGCCATCGTGTTCCAGCATGTCGAGGTGATAGCTCGAGACGATACGTTCCACTTCGTGCTGCGCCCAAAGCTTCGCCCCGGGGACTCCGATATCGATCGTCTGTCCTTTGAATGGTTCCGGTTGCCAATCCCGTGGAATATCAGTGACCATCCAATCGCGAACCTTGGGGTCGCGCGCATTCAGTGCGCCGGGTTCGGTCGACAGACCTGCTTGCGTCCAATCTACCCAAAGGCCAAATTTTAGTCCCTGCTGGTGCGCTTCGTCTGCGATTGGAGCAAGTCCATGGGGGAACTTGTGCGGGCTGGGATACCAATCGCCTACAGTCCGAAACCAGCCCGCATCGACATGGAACATTTCCATACCCAGGCTGGCAGCATCGCGAATCATCCGGGTCGCGATGTCTTCGTTCACATCCATACCGCCACCCCAGCTGTTGTTTACCACGAGCGGATAGTCAGGATTGCTCCAGGTGTTGGGATTGCCAAGCACTTCGCGTACCCACTTGCGCAACACGTTTCCGGCTTCG
>DATFQQ010000435.1:0-3090 GCA_035264195.1 Candidatus Sulfotelmatobacter sp.
CGATTCCGCGGATCCTGTTACCGAGCGGCCAACTGGGTGGTGCTGGGCAAGACGACGGGACGTGGTAAACAATGCAATAGCTACGTGCCGAACCGGTCGATCAAACAGGTTCTGGGATATCCGTTGGCGAAGCAGTTTCGCGAACTGCTCATGGGGCGAGGATGAAAACCGCCAGACGACGGGTGGATGTGAATCTGGACGAACTGGACCGGGTGCTGGAGGGAGCGCGGCAAGCACGGTTGAGCGAGGACGATTACGAGAAGCTCAAGGAGGCATTGCATGCGCTAGCGGCGATGCTGGTGCGGCCGCGCAACACGGAGAGGACCAGCGCTGTGTTGGAAACAATGGAAGGTGCGGAAACTGGTGGCGAGACTCAGCCGGAGAACCCTTCTCCCTCCCCCGGACATGGACGCAATGGTGCTGGGGCGTTTGTCAGTTCGCGGAAGATTGCGATTGCGCACTCACAGTTGAAGCATGGGGATCGCTGCCCGGAGTGCGGAAAAGGCAACGTATATGGGCAGAAAGATCCGAAAGTGCTGGTGCGGTTGGTTGGACAGGCGCCGCTGGCCGCCACTGTCTACTCGCTCGAACGGCTACGCTGCGGTGCATGCGGACAGGTGTTTACCGCACAAGAACCGGAAGGAGTAGGTCCGGAAAAATACGACGAGACGGCGGCCGCGATGATCGCGCAACTCAAGTACGGCAGCGGAACCCCGTTCTATCGGTTGGAACAACTGCAAGATCAGCTGGGGATTCCGTTACCGGCGGCGACGCAATGGGAGGTGGTCGAAGAAGCGGCGGAGTTACTCAAACCGGCGCGCGACGAGTTAATCAGACAGGCAGCGCAGGGTGAAGTGGTACACAACGACGACACGAGCATGCGGGTGCTACGTCTTGCGCGCGAACCGTCGGACGAGCGCACGGGCGTATTCACCAGCGGCATTGTGTCCGCCGGCCCAGGCTGGAAGATTGCGTTGTACTTCACCGGACCCCAGCATGCCGGCGAGAACCTCGCCGATGTGTTGCAGCAGCGGATCAAGCTCGCGAGCTCACCCATTCAGATGTGTGACGCGCTCTCGCGCAATGTTCCGAAGATGGCTGCGGGGGTGGAGATTCTGTTGGCGAACTGCCTGGCCCACGGAAGAAGACAGTTCGTGGAAGTAGCGGCGAACTTTCCCGACCAATGTCGCTATGTATTGGAGATGCTCGGCCAGGTATATGGCCACGATGCCGAGGCGCGAGAGCGCAGTTTGACGCCTGCCGAGCGCCTGCAGTTTCATCAGGAACACAGCAGCCCGGTGATGGAGCAACTCCATCACTGGCTGGAAGCGCAGTTCGCCGAGCGCAAGACGGAGCCGAACTCGGGGCTGGGCAAGGCAATCACGTACTTACTGCGACATTGGCGGCCTTTGACGCTGTTTCTCCGGCAATCCGGAGCGCCGTTGGACAACAACATCGTCGAAAGGGCATTGAAGAGGGCCGTTCTCCACCGCAAGAATGCTTTGTTCTATCGCACGCTGAACGGGGCGCAGGTGGGCGACTTGTTCATGAGCTTGATTCACACTTGTCAGTTGTGCGGCGCCAACTCCTTCGACTACCTGACCGAGTTGCAGCGCCACGCCCACGAAGTGGCGACCAAGCCCGCGGAGTGGATGCCGTGGAACTATCGCGAGACGCTGGAGCGGATCGTATCCCTTTCCGATTCCGCGTAGAGTTAGGATGAATCACTTATGGCCGGAAACACCAAACTGCAATCAAAATTGCACCCCACTTGGACCGATGTCAAAGCAAAACTTGCCGATTTTGACCGGGCAGGATTACTCGACTTGATCCGGAGTCTCTACAGTGCGCACAAGGACAATCAGGTGTTTCTCCATACCCGCTTTGGTTTGGGCGGAGATGTGCTGGAACCGTACAAGAAAATCATTGATCGGTGGCTTTGGCCTGACGTTCTCCGCAATCAGGACACCTCTGTCTCCCAAGCCAAGCAAGCCATCTCCGACTACAAGAAGGCAGTTGGTGACCCCGAGGGAGTGGCCGAGTTGATGGTTTTCTACTGCGAGCAGGCCGCAGGATTCTCCAGCGACATTTACAGCGACGATGAGGGATACTTCAATGCCCTGGTGCGCATGTTCGAGCAGGCCCTCAAGTTCGCCAATGCACTATCACCCGACCACCGAGATGACCTGGTCTCCCGGTTAGATCGTGTCCGTACCATCAGCCATGACTTCGGCTACGGCGTCGGAGATGACATGGATTTCCTTCTTTCGAAGTACACCCGCGCAACTAGCGTTCATCGTCCTTGAATCCTGATTACTCCCTGCCTTTGTACCGGGTTTCGCAGGCTGGCCGAAAACACACGGAGTTCTTGCTTGGATGGGCCTGTATCCGTGGTTTGGAGATTCGCATTACCCTTGCAGATACAAGCCCATACAGTCACCTCTAGCCCATCTAGCTATGGAAAACAGCCAGATGTTCGGCAAAGTCATAATCGAGGTGGGTCAATGAGCTAGAGTGCGGGCCTTTTTCTTGGGTAGAATTGCAGGGCTCGGAAGTGTAACAGTTAGGCTTTGCGTGCGAACGGGCTTTCCGGTACACGTCCAGCCGACTCAGGCGGCTGTCGGGTGGTTCGGGGCGTGAGTTTACCCATGTTGTTCGGCGCGACTTCGCCGTCTATGTTCAAAAGTCGCCCAGTCAGCCCCAAGAGTCATCGACCCAGACGGGGGTTTTAGACCGAACCACTTGAACTTGAAAACAGTATCCAGGAGCCATATGACAACGGTCGCTTCAATATACCGCTCAAGAGGTTCTAGCCACTTCATTTCCGATCACTCCCTTCTACGACTCTATGCCCCAGCCTTTGACAGGCAAGTGCCAACGTGCGCCAGAAATTCTCAAAGCCTCATACGTGCGCCCAAAATTTTCAAAGCTTCATAGTTCCAAACCTTCAACCATCAAGGAAAAACGCCCCAACCAGAGGGAGATTGGGGCAATCGTGGAAAAATCGTTACAAGCTTATCGCAAGATAGCTCCCACACTTCGGTTCTGCCATCCATGCAATCCCCTAAGGTGAATCTGGCACTGAGATGC
>DATFQQ010000436.1:0-2977 GCA_035264195.1 Candidatus Sulfotelmatobacter sp.
CACAGAGTGCGTATTGTCCGAGTCGGACTTTGTTTTGGAGAATGGTGCCCTCGAGTGGGGCACGTGTCGTCAGCCGCTCGATATTGACTTCGTCCTGGTGGACGGCTGCCTCCGCCTGTACAACCTGACTGCGGGCAATCACCAGGTCAGGCCCCCAGGCTCCAGCTTTAGTCAGAGCGAGGTTCTTCTCCGCTTGCGCGAGACGAGCCTGCGCGGCCTTGTGATTCTCCCGTCGCCGAAGCACGTCCTCCATGGCCACGGCCTGGCTGTCCACCGCGAACAGGCTTTCAATGAGATCGACCTGGACCTCGGCGTCCGCCAGGAGGGCTTGCGCCTCCGTTACTTTTGCTTCTAGAGGTGGCAATTCTTCGGGACGTGGCTGCGCCTTGAGTTTGGCCAACTGAGCGCGGGCATTATCGAGCGCCGCCCGCTTTACGACTAGATCCGCCTGCAGATCGCGGTCATCTACTGAAAAGAGCTTCTGTCCTTGTTGAACACGGTCACCTGCCTTCACGTATATTTGTGTAACCGCTCCCGAGACGGCACAACTTACGTCAATGTTTTCGGTGTTGGCTTCGACCAAGCCAACGGCTCCAACGGATGACTCAAACGTCGCGGCCGGAGGAGGAGATGGCGGGGGTTCCGCATGGCGGACCGGCTTCATGGCGACCACAGCGCCCACAGCAAACACAAACGCGACGGCCGCAATCAAGGGTACGGGTTTCTTCATGTTCTTAGCCTCCTGTCATCGAGAAGACGTTACGACGCCGCAGAAGCCGTAGCAAAAACGTTTGTTAGGGCCCCGTTCTTTTGATTTTCCTCCAGGGACACAATCCGGCCATCATCCATATGGGCGATCTGGTCGGCGAAATCGAAAATGCGCGCGTCATGGGTCACGATAATGACGGCGCGGTCGGGGCGAACCGCTGTCGCGCGTAACAGCTCCATGACGGCGTGCCCGGTCCGTCCGTCAAGGGCCGAAGTCGGCTCATCGCCAACGATCAAGCGCGGCTCGTGAATCAGCGCCCTGGCCAACGCCACCCGCTGTTGCTCCCCGCCCGAGAGCTCAGAGGGTAATGCGTGGGCCCGGTGGGCTACGCCCAAAATCTCCAGGAACTCTTCGCCCCGCGCAACTGCCTGCCGCCTTTTCACTCCACCGGCCAGCAAGGACACGGCTACGTTTTCGACAGCGGTCAAAGCGGGAATCAAATTGTATTGCTGAAAAACAAAACCCAGATTCTTTCGTCGAAAGAGAATGAGCTCTTCCTGAGAAAGCTCCGCAGGTCGTTGACCCAAGACGACGAGCTCACCCGATGTGGCATCAAGCAGGCCTGTGATCACGCTGAGCAAAGTTGTCTTTCCGCTGCCGCTCGGCCCGACCAACATCGTGAGTTCGCCCAAGCGGATTTTCAGATCGATGCCACGCAGGGCATGAACCTGCGTTTCCCCACGCCCAAAAACTTTTGTTACGTCACGGGAGAATACCGCTATGCCATCTGTAGCCATGCTTAGCCCCTGAAAACCACTGCTGGTTCGAGGACGAGAACGCGGCGGATGCTAATCAAGCTGGCCAGTCCGACTACGAAGAGCACGACCACTGCGATTCCCGCCATGACCTGCCATGGGAAAACGATCCCCCGTGTCGGCAGGTAATTCACCGTTCTTGCAAAGAAGGCCGCGGTAATGCCCATGCCGAGGGCATAACCGGTGCCGCCAACAACGATTGCTTGCAGCAAGATCATCCCAACGATCCGCCGATTGGTCACACCAATAGCCTTCAGGGCGCCAAACTGCTTTAGATTCTCGACGGTGAAAATGTAGAAGGTCTGTCCTGGTATGACAGTGCCGACGATGAGCGCAATCATCACCGTGATACCGAAGTTCACGGGGATGCCGGTGTTACGTATGTAAAAAAGGAATGCATCCCACGAAAACTCCGCGGTGCTTCTTGCTTTCAGTCCCGTAGCTGCTTCAATTCGTCGACAAACCTCTGCGACGGTCATTCCCGCGGCGGGCTTCGCGAGAACGAAGGAGAGTAGATTGCGCTCGCGGCCCACAAACCCGAGCGCCTGGCTGTACCGGGTGTGAAGCACCGGGAAGCTTTGAAACGGAGCCGAGGCGTCGCTGATCCCGACGATCAATACTCGCCTCTCGTTCATCTCAAGAGTCTTGCCTACTTGAAGAGGTTCACCGGGGAAGAAATACTGGAATCCTGCATTGTCAATGATGGCTGCGTCCGGCCGATCTAAATCGTAGATCGACCCCAGCAGCATCTTGCGAGGCGCACCCACAAGCGTTGCATCGTTCACACCCAGGAGAATCACGGTGCGAAATTTTCCGTCCGGACCTTTCGCACGGCCCAACCCTTTGTAGAGCGGAACTGCCCACTCCACGCCAGGCACACTCCGGACTCGATAGAGGTCATAGTCCCGCAGGGAGTACACTTCACCGTCGTAAAGTGTTTGGGGATCCATCACCCAGATATCGGCATCCACGACGTCCTGAACCTGACTCGAGGGCCGCGCCATGATGCCGATGAAAATGGAGATCTGATTGGCCAAAAGAAACGAGGCGAAGGCAATGGCGAAGATCAGGCTGAAATATTTGGCCCGGTCGGAGACCAACATTTTCAGAGCAACGAAGTTCATGAGATCCGTCCTTCTTTAGATTACCTTCATCATCTTATTGGCACCAAAAAAAAGTCATTGGCGAATGGCGTCGAAGTAGAACTTTTTCGCATCGTCCAAAAACCGTCGTCGCTGCTGCTCACCAACGATTACCCGAGCCAGGGTTAGCGTGCCTGCCATACCAGAAAAAAGGACCCGCGCTTTGCGTTCGCGCTCCTCTTCCGTTGCGCCGGGTATGTATTTCGCAACCTGTGCCATGTGGTTTATCAAAACTCGCAGGAAGTCACCGCGAGCTTTGGGTGGACGCCGCGCAATCTCTGTTGCCAGGGCCGCAACCGGGCAACCGCCAG
>DATFQQ010000437.1:0-10476 GCA_035264195.1 Candidatus Sulfotelmatobacter sp.
GCCACACTTCGCGAACGTGACGCACAGTTGGCACAAGCCAAAGAAAATTTGGCTCGCATTAGCGACGAAGTCGAAGTACGAGTGCAAACCGCCTATAACAAAATGGAACGCACGCAGCAGATGGTCGAGGTCTCCCAGGAACTGCTTGCAACCCGCCAGGAGGCACGCCGAGTCTCGGCACAGCAGTTACAACAGGGCACTTATCTGCGCTCGCAAGCCGATGCCGCTACCGCACAAGAGTTGGAGGCCCAGACGATTTTGCTGCAATCCCAACTCGAATACGCTCAAGCACAGGACGAACTGACCGACGCAATCGGAGAAACGGCACGGTGATTGCACTGGACAGTCAGTACCGCGCGACGGAATCGCGCGGCTTTAGGAGACGGAAGAGTCGACGCATGCGCCGCGCTTTCAGTTCGACAGGGGTTGCGATAGCCGCGGTTGTGGTCCTTATGAACTCAGGCGCTTCTGCCCAGGAAGACCGTGATCTGCAGCAGCAAGTACAGGAACTGAAACAACAATACGAACAGACCACGAAAGACTTGCAGCAGCGAATCGCTGCTCTCGAACAGCAAATCGAAAACCAGAAGCTAACGCAGAACAAGACGAAAGAAAGCACAGTCTCCGCGGCAGAATTAGCAGCCCAGAGCGCTGCTCGAGAAGCAGTAGCCGGAAACTCCAGTCAAGTTGGAGCGAATTATCAGGGCCAAGTGCCATTGCAGCCAACGTACGACGAATTGCAGGAGGCGGAAAACAAAATCGAAGGTTTGCAACGGCAGGTAGGTGGTTTCGAATTTCACGGCTACCTTCGGTCTGGATATGGACTAAATAGCGAAGGTGGACAACAGGTCGCATTTCAGGCGCCCGGTGCAGAAGCGAAATACCGATTAGGGAACGAAGCGGAAACGTATGGAGAATTCATCTTTGTAAACAACTGGCTGAACCCCGAAGAGCACCCGAGCGAAGCCTGGGTCAAAACTGAAGTCATGGTCGAAGCAAATACGTCCAACTCGACGAGCTACGCCGCTTTCCCTCAGAGCGTAGTGAATGGCCAAGTTAGCTCCGGTGGAAACGACCAATTTAGATTGCGCGAGGCGTTTGTTCGGGGAGGCCACTTCTTAGGCGACAGTCAACCGGGTGCGATCTTCTGGGCGGGAGAACGTTACTACCGGCGCCAGCATGTTGAGATCAACGATTTCTACCCACTCGATCTCAGCGGATACGGTGCAGGCTTTGAAGATCTTAGGCTGGGTGTCACGAAATTGGCAGTAGCGTTCTTGGCCGGCGCGCGGCCGGATATCACAACTCGGAACGGCAATTACGCGAAGAGCAATGTCGATGTCCGCCTGTACGACGTGAAAGGCCCATGGGGCACTTACGGTGCTTGGTTTGATTTCGCAACGAGCAAGGGCGGTACAACCCAAGCCGGCACGGTAATTCCAACGAGCAGCGGTGAAGCCTTTGGATTCAAGTTCCAACAACTCGAGTGGCACGGCGGGTTCCATTACCTCGGCATTCAGTACGGGACCGGTGCGGCGAGCAATTTCAGTTCCAACGGAAGTGGAACGGTCGTCGAAAACCCCACGCCGTTCATTAACAGCCAAGCTCAGCTATTGATTAACGAGCAAGTCTTGTTACAGCCCAACGATAAATTCGCCATTATGCCGATCTTCATTTACCAGCGAACGAAGGATGGAAACCCTGTGCATCCGTGGCAACAATGGGTATCATTCGGCGCTCGTCCGGAGATTTTTTTCAACAAGTATCTGTCCCTGGCGTTTGAAGGCGGTTTTGATCACACCCACAGCCGAATTGCTCCGCTGTACGACGGCTGGCTGCGCAAGTTTACGATAGCGCCGCAAATCGGCGCTGGACGGAAGTTCTTTAGCCGGCCAGTGCTTCGGGCTTACTTGACATACGGAAACTGGTCCGACGGGCTGCGGGGTTTCGTGGGCGGAATCCCGTTCCAGAATCGGACCGATGGCTTTACCTACGGCGTTCAAGCAGAAACGTGGTGGTAGGAGACGAAGAATGGCAACGCGCGAAATAACAAATTTACGTTCAACGTCGACTGCTACGGTGGACACACCTGCCGTGAACTACATGCGCCCTCTGGCAATCGTGACGACTTTGTTTTTCATGTGGGGATTCCTTACTTGTTTGAATGACATTCTGGTTCCGCATCTGAAGTCGATCTTCGATCTTAGCTATGCGCGGGTCATGCTGATTCAGTTTGCATTCTTTTCAGCCTACTTTTTGTTTTCTATTCCGTGGTCGAAGATCGTGAATGCAATCGGTTACCAGAAAACCATGGTCGCCGGATTGCTTTGTATGGCCGCGGGCGCATTCCTGTTTGTGCCCGCGGCTTCTTCCGCCTCGTTTCCTCTGTTCTTGGGAGCGTTGATTGTCCTTGCAACTGGCATCACCGGCTTGCAAGTGGCGGCCAATCCTTACGTAGTGGTTCTCGGAAAACCAGAAACCGCTTCGAGCCGCTTAGACCTGACGCAGGCATTCAATTCACTGGGCACCACCATCGCCCCGAAACTCGGCGGACTACTGATCTTGGCCGCCGCCCCTCTGGCCATCGAAGAACTGAAAGTCCTTTCGCCGGCGGCGTTGCATTTATACCGGGTGCAAGAAGCCGCGTCTGTAAAGATGCCGTATACGGTGATTGGCATTGCCTTGCTGCTCTTGGCGGCGCTGATCGCGACATCAAAACTGCCCACGATACCACACGCGGAATACCGCCCTGACGCGAAGGACGGCGATTCGGTCTGGAAACATCCAAACCTCGTTTTTGGCGCACTCGCAATTTTTGCCTATGTAGGGGCAGAAGTCTCGATTGGAAGTTTCCTAGTGAATTATTTTGGCCAACCAGAGATTGCCGGGTTCTCGGCAAAGACTGCGGCTGGCTACGTGTCGTTCTACTGGGCAGGAGCGATGGTCGGGCGCTTTCTCGGCGCCGGGCTATTGCGGAAGTTCAGAGCCGGGCACCTGTTGGGTGTGTTTGCGATTTGTACTTCATCGCTGGTTGGTCTGTCGATGCTCACGCACGGGCACTTCGCGATGTGGAGCATCCTGGCTGTCGGCTTTTTTAATTCCATTATGTTCCCGACAATTTTTAGTCTGGGAGTGGCTGAACTCGGACCTTTGACGGGAAATGCATCGGGCATTCTGAATATGGCGATCGTGGGCGGCGCAATCGTTCCTTTGATCCAAGGTGTGATTGCTGACCACATCGGAATTCATCATGCTTTCTTCATTCCCGTGATCTGCTACCTCTACATCTTGTACTACGCGTTGAGTGGATCGAAACCAAACAGCGAGCGATACGCAAGAGCTTAGACCTGACTGGGAGTTGAGCATGTTAATTGCGGGCGACATCGGCGGTACGAAAACAGACTTGGCGATCTACTCGGGGGAATCGGGGCCGCACACACCCCTGGCTCAAACGGAGGTTCATAGCGCCGACTATCCCAGTCTGCAGGCAATTGTCACGGAATTTCTCGCTCAAGTGAAGATGTCGGTTGATGTCGCATCATTTGATGTTGCAGGCCCTGTAATCAATGGTCATGTGAAGACCACAAACTTGCCGTGGGTCTTGGATGAAGAAACGCTGGGACATGACCTGGACCTGAAAGCCGCTCACCTGATGAACGACCTCGAAGCGGTCGCACGTGCAGTTCCGGCCCTGCGCGCCGAGGACGTGATCACGATTAATAAAGGAGAGCCGGTTTCGAATGGTCCGATTGCAGTGATCGCTCCGGGCACGGGTCTAGGCGAGTCTTTTCTGACCTGGGATGGATCCGCGTATCTCGCCCACGGTTCTGAAGGCGGACACTGTGATTTCGCGCCGACAGACGAGCGTCAGATTCGTCTGCTGGGTTATCTACTTCCGCGTTTCGGACACGTTGGAGTGGAGCGCGTCTGCTCTGGCATCGGTATTCCCAGTATTTACGAATTTCTGCGTGATGAAGAAAACATTCCGGAACGGCCGGAAGTCGCTCAGTTGATTGCGTCGGCCAAAGATCACACCAAAGCCATTGTGGAGGCGGCTTTCGATCCGCAGCATCCAAGCGAATTGTGCCTGGCGGCGGTCGAGTTACTCGTCTCAGTACTGGCAAGCGAGGCCGGGAATCTTGCACTAAAGGTGCTGGCCACGGGCGGAGTGTACTTGGCTGGCGGGATTGCTCTTCATGTCTTGACACTGTTGCAAACACCGCAGTTCGTGGAGACTTTTTCCAGGAAAGGCCGCTTCAAAGATCTGATGGAGCGGATTCCGATTCACGTCATCACAACACGCGCGGCGCTTCTAGGAGCCGCCACATTCGGACTGCAGAGCCTCAATAGAATCAAGAACCGCGAAGGAGCAATAGCTTCTCTGTCACCTGTTTAGTTAGTGTGACGAAACGGCATTAGCAATCATGAAAAGGAGATCAAAATGGCAGCGAGCGCTCAACCGCAGGTAAAGAAACAAGCGATCAAGCAATCCGCGTGGAAGGGCCTGACCGAGCACTACAAGGCAGTTTCAAAGCAACACTTGCGGCTGTTATTTGCAGACGACCCGAAGCGCGGACAACGCATGGCTGTGGAGGCGCTGGGTCTGTACCTCGACTACTCCAAGAATCGTATTACGGATAAGACCCTCAAGCTCCTTCTTCAACTTGCCGCAGAATCCGATTTGCGAGCGCGGATCGACGCGATGTTTAGCGGTGAAAAGATCAACATCACCGAAAAGCGGGCAGTGCTGCACGTGGCTCTGCGTGCGCCGAAAGACGAATCGATCATTGTCGATGGGAAGGATGTGGTGCCCGAAGTCCACGCCGTACTGGACCGGATGACTGCGTTCTCCAATCGTGTACGCAGCGGCGAATGGAAAGGGCACACCGGAAAACGCATTCGGAATGTCATAAACATCGGTATTGGCGGCTCCGACCTTGGTCCGGTCATGGCGTACGAGGCGCTCAAACACTATTCGGAACGCTCGATGACCTTTCGCTTTGTCTCGAATGTGGATGGAACGGACTTCGCAGAAGCGGTACAGGATCTCGATCCGGCGGAAACGCTGTTCATTGTCTCGTCAAAGACATTCACGACGCTCGAGACCATGACCAATGCTCAGACTGCTCGCGCCTGGTCGGTGGCGGGATTCGGCGGCGATGAAAAGTCCGTGGCGAAGCATTTTGTCGCGGTATCGACCAATGCTGCGGAAGTTTCGAAGTTTGGTATCGATACGGCGAACATGTTCGGATTCTGGGATTGGGTTGGCGGACGCTACTCCATGGACTCGGCGATCGGCCTTTCGACCATGATTGCGGTCGGTCCGGAGAATTTCCACGCAATGCTGAGTGGCTTCCATCAAATGGATGAGCACTTCCGCACAGTTCCATTCGAGGCCAATCTGCCGGTTCTTATGGGCCTGCTGGCGGTTTGGAACAACGATTTCCTGGGCGCAGATACGGTCGCCGTATTGCCTTACGAACAGTACCTGAAACGGTTTCCTGCGTATTTGCAGCAGCTGACCATGGAGAGCAACGGGAAGCATGTCACACTCGATGGGAAAGCAGTCAGCAAAGACACAGGCCCCATCTACTGGGGTGAACCTGGCACCAACGGCCAACACTCTTTCTATCAGCTGATCCATCAAGGCACGCGCCTCATTCCTTGCGACTTCATCGGATTTGGGAAGCCGCTCAATCCGCTAGGCCGTCATCATGACGTGCTGCTTGCCAATATTTTCGCTCAAGCTGAAGCCTTGGCATTTGGTAAGACGCCAGAGCAGGTGAAAGCGGAGGGCACTCCGGACTGGCTTGTGCCGCATCGCGTCTTCGAAGGCAATCGCCCCTCCAATACGATCCTCGCGGAGCAACTCAACCCCGAGACGTTGGGCAAGCTTATCGCGCTTTACGAGCACTCCGTGTTCACACAAGGCGTGGTTTGGAACATTGATTCGTTCGATCAGTGGGGGGTGGAGCTCGGCAAAGTTCTTGCGCAACGCATCATTCCAGAACTTGAGAACCCGGCCGAGCCAGTGCTCAATCACGACAGCTCAACCAATACTCTAATCCGGCGGTACCGCAAGCTTAAGGAGCAGCAATGACGGCAAGTGAAACTCTCAGGAGCACGAGCAAAGATACGCTACACGATGTTTTGACACGGCTGGAAAAAGAAGGTGCCGGCCTTGGCCATTTCAATGTCTCTGACCAGGTCTTGTTGAAGGCTGTGGTCGCCGCTGCGGCTGAGACCAGACTTCCGGTACTCATCGGCGCATCCGAAGGAGAGCGGGAGTTCTTTGGTGCGCGCCAGCTTGCCGCGCTAGTGAAAAGCGAGCGCGAGCAGTCGGATGTGCCGCTTTTTCTCAACGCGGACCATACACATTCGCTAGCGAAGGCCCTGGAAGCCGCGAAAGCTGGATTTGATGCCGTGACGATTGATTTTTCAGCGTTGCCTTTTGAAGAGAATGTGGCTCGCACGAAGGAGGCAGTTCAAGCAATCAAAGCCGTCAATCCCGCAATCCTTGCAGAGGGGGAAATCGGTGACATTGGGACCGGCTCCGAGATCAAAGAAACCGCTCAGGGCGGAAAGCTCAGTACACCGGAAGAGGCGCGACAATTCGTCGAGGCAACCGGGATTGACGACCTCGCTCCGGCCGTAGGCAACATGCACGGCATGCTGAAGAGCATGGTGCAGGGAAAAGCGAAGAAGCATCTCGATCTCGAAAGAATTTCCCAAATCAAGAAAGCGGCCGGGGTCTTTCTCACTCTGCACGGCGGGTCAGGGACCGACGATGAACACTTTCGCAAGGCAATCGCTGCGGGAATCAACATCATCCACATCAATACCGAATTGCGTGTTGCGTGGAGGGAGTCACTGGACAAAAGCCTGGCTCGAGACCTGAACGAAGTTGTGCCGTACAAGATTCTGCGGCCGGTCGTGGATTCCGTGAAACAGGTTGTCAGCTCGCGCTTGAGACTGTTCCATGGTCAAACGGTCAGCCCTGAAGCCGTTGAGACCGTAGCGTGAGCAGTGCCAAGTAGCACTGCGGGAATAGAGAAAAAGATGCGGAACCATCTGGTCAAACTCGCCCCATCAATTCTTGCCGCAGACTTTGCGCGCCTCGGCGAGCAAGTGGCCGAAGCGGAGCGGTCAGGTGCGGATCAGATTCATGTCGATGTGATGGACGGACACTTCGTTCCAAACATCGCCATTGGGGCGCCGATTGTCCAGTCGCTGCGCCGGGTCACGCGCCTGCCGCTCGAGACTCACTTGATGATTTCCAACCCGGATTTTTTCCTCGACGAGTTTGCCGAGGCCGGATCGGATTCATTTCTCGTTCATTGGGAAGGTAACAACAATCTGCATCGCACGGTGCAACGCATCAAGTCCCTTGGAAAGCGCGCTGGAGTGGCAATTAACCCCGCCACTCCCGCGGCGGTTCTGGAAGAAATACTTCCGGATCTCGATCAGGTGCTGGTCATGACCGTGAATCCGGGTTTTGGGCATCAGCATTTTCTTGCATCAACATTGCCCAAACTCCGGCGAGTCGCGCAGATGATCGAGCGGGTGAAGCCCGAATGTCAGTTAGAAGCCGACGGAGGAATTGATGAGGTGACCGCTCCAATGGCGGTTGCGGCGGGAGCCAATGTCTTGGTCGCCGGTACGTCAGTATTTGGCGGTGAAAAGAACGTGCGGGCTGCAATGAAATCGTTGCGCGACGCAGTGATGCAGGTAGTGCAGTGAATCAACGGAATTCCTAGAAGAGGAGAGCTTATGGAACTCGGAATGATAGGGCTGGGCAGGATGGGCGCCAATATGGTGCGACGGCTTATCAAGAACGGACACAGATGCGTTGTATTCGACAGGTCGCGACAAGCAGTGGCCGATCTGGTCAAGGATCACGCGATTGGAGTAGATTCTCTGATCGATCTGGTGAAGAAACTGGAGAAACCACGCGCCTTGTGGCTCATGGTTCCGGCAGCTGTAGTTGATCAGACGATCAGCGATCTATTACCACACCTCGAAGCAGGCGACATCCTCATCGATGGCGGAAACTCTTATTACGTTGATGACATTCAGCGCGCCCAGAAACTCGCCTCCAAACGGATTCACTACGTGGATGTCGGGACCAGCGGCGGTGTGTGGGGTCTCGAACGCGGCTATTGCATGATGATTGGCGGCGAGAAAGAAACCGTCCAGCATCTCGATCCGATCTTCTCGACGCTCGCCCCTGGAATCGGCGACATATCACGCACGCCTGGACGTGAGAAGTCCGATGGCACCGCCGAGCAAGGCTACCTGCACTGTGGCCCAAATGGCGCCGGCCACTTCGTCAAGATGGTCCACAACGGAATCGAATATGGAATCATGGCGGCCTACGCAGAGGGACTGTCTGTGCTGCGTTCGGCCAACGTCGGGAAGCGGCTTGAAAAAGTTGATGCCGAGACCACGCCCTTACGCGATCCGGAGCATTACCAGTACGACCTCGACCTCAAGAACATCGCCGAAGTGTGGCGACGTGGCAGTGTGATCGCATCGTGGCTTTTGGATCTGACTGCAACCGCTTTAGTTCAGGATCCTGGGCTTTCGAAGTTTGCCGGCCGCGTTTCGGATTCCGGCGAAGGTCGCTGGACGATCAAAGCCGCAATCGACGAGGCGGTCCCGACCCCCGTACTCACTGCTTCCCTCTACGAGCGTTTCAGCTCACGGGGCGAAGCTGATTACGCTGACAAATTGCTGTCCGCGATGCGCTTCGAATTCGGCGGACATTTGGAAAAGCCAAAGGAAAAATCCGAGGCTGCCTAATAAGGAGAGCTATTCATGAACGATTTCCACTCAGACGCACTCGTTTTTTTCGGCGCTACGGGCGATCTCGCCTATAAGAAGATTTTCCCATCTTTGCAGGCCATGGTGAAACGAGGACACCTCAACGTTCCCGTGGTCGGCGTGGCCAAAGCCGGATGGAATCTCGATCAACTTCGAGCTCGGGCGAAAGACAGCTTGGAGAAACATGGCGGGCTCGATGCCGCAGCTTTTGAGAAACTGATAAATCTGCTGCGATATGTCGACGGCGATTATCAGGATCCGGAAACCTTCGCTGCGCTTCGCAAAGAGCTTAGGGATGCTAAATCGCCGGCGCATTACCTGGCGATTCCACCGGTTCTGTTTGAAACCGTTGTCCAGCATTTGGCGGATTCAAACTGTGGACGAGGTGCTCGCGTTATTGTGGAAAAGCCTTTCGGCCATGACCTCGCATCTGCGCAGGAACTAAATCGAGTCTTGCTGGGGACGTTCGATGAAGCCGACGTCTTCCGCATCGACCACTATCTCGGGAAGCGCGCTGTGAACAACGTGCTGGCGTTCCGCTTCGCCAACACGTTTGTGGAATCTTTTTGGAACCGCAATTACATCGAAAGCGTCGAGATCACGATGGCAGAGGACTTTGGGGTGCAGGGCCGGGGAGGATTCTACGATCAGACTGGAACGATCCGCGACGTGGTCCAGAACCATCTGTTCCAGGTGCTGTCGAATCTGGCAATGGAGCCGCCCGTCCGCTCCGATAGCGAATCAATCCGCGACGAAAAAGCCAAAGTGTTGCGGGCAATTCCTCCCATCGAAGAGAGGAACATAGTACGTGGCCAGTTCCGCGGCTATCGCGATGAAAACGGCGTTGCAAAGAACTCGCAGACCGAGACCTTCGCCGTCCTGAAACTGGAAATCAATTCCTGGCGGTGGAAAGGCGTGCCATTCTACATTCGTGCCGGCAAGTGCTTACCGACGACTTGCACCGAGATCGTCGCGAAGTTTCACAAGCCACCGACACTGATTCCCGACAGCCAGTTGGTCGAAAACCACCTTCGCCTCCGGTTGAGTCCCGAGGTCACGATCGCGATGGGGATGATGAACCTGGCTCCTGACGCGGAAGGGCTCGCCCTCAAACCTGGCGAGATGGTGGCCAGCCATTCTCCACGTGCCGATGAGATGGATGCGTACGAACGCGTGCTCGGAGCAGCGATGTCCGGGGATAGCACCTTATTCGCGCGCGAAGATTACGTCGAGGAAGCATGGCGAATCGTGGAGCCTGTGCTGAAAAAGAACACTCCGATTCATCAATATGTGCCTGGAACCTGGGGCCCGGACGAGGTGGATCAAGTGGCACCAAATGGCGGCTGGAGCAATCCGGGCGAGAAGAAAGCACTTGCATTTGCAAGCGAGGCGGCCTGATGAAAATTGAAGTCTACGCCGATGCTGATGCGGTCGCCCTCGAAGCCGCCAAGCTTATCGCGAAGGAAGCGCGAGAGGCAGTCGCAGCTCGTGGCACCTTCGTGATGGCGGTCAGCGGTGGTAAAACCCCGTGGATCATGCTTCGCGATCTGGCGCACGAAGATGTGCCGTGGAAGGGTGTGCATGTCGTTCAGGTAGACGAACGGGTCGCACCTGAGGGAGATGCCGACAGAAATCTCAGGCATCTGCGTGAAA
>DATFQQ010000438.1:0-11839 GCA_035264195.1 Candidatus Sulfotelmatobacter sp.
TGGATTGCTCCACTTTCTCGTTCGACTTGCATGTGTTAGGCACGCCGCCAGCGTTGATTCTGAGCCAGGATCAAACTCTCGTTTGAAACCTGTTCGCCTACCGACGGGTAGAAGGTAGGCTGCCAACTCCATCGCTCGAAAAGGATGTGTTGGCGACCACTTCAAGTCTTCTTGCGAAAACCGAGTGGCCTATCTTGTGAGATCGCTTCGGACTTATGCCCGAATCCGTTCTCTCACGACTGGCACGTTCAACCGAATTTTCAAAGACCGAATCACGTTCCGCCTGAGCGGCGCGAATTCAGTCCAGTCCGACCTGCATCTAGTGCAAATCCGACTGTCCTCGAAACCTTTTAAACATACCGTGCGCAACAACCCGCGTCAACGCAAGCCCTGCACAGAATTTCCACCCGATTTCCACAACGGGAGAATTCCGGGACAGCGGACGGAGAGCCGGGACAAGTTTCAAAGTTGCAAGGCTTCAGAGTTTCAAAGTGAAACCATAACCCCTTGCGCTTCTATTACTTCTGGGCTCCTTACGGCGCGCAACGATACACTCTTCCGCTTCGCAGAGCTCAATATTCGCTCCATGGGCCATTTTCAGGCCATGCGAGGGCGGAAGACAAAAAGTTGATAAAAGAACTAACTTTGGAGGTCCTTGCCTTGAAGGTACCCTTCGGAAGCCTACTCAGTGTTTCCGAATCAAGCCCCGTGGCCGGGGCGATTCAGGGATCCAATCCCTGTCAAAACATTAGATGCCGGACGCGCCACGAGAGTTGCAGAAAAGCGCCCAGCCAGCCACACAATTGCTCTCGGTTCATTGTTTATAGCAAGCCCCGCAAAAAAGTGCAAGCCCTAATCGATTTTTTCGCGGAAATGTTTACCGGGAGGGTACAGATGAGTGTGTTGGCAGATGTGCCAGCCAAACGAAGACGCGTTTCTTTCGCCCCTCCGGGGCTGGCTCTAATTTTCTTTGCGAACACCCACCAGCTTGCGCTGTGGGCTGCATTCTTTCGCTCCTTCGGAGCTGCTTCGTTCTCGGTTCCCAATTTGAAACCGTGATTTTGCCTTTGTGACGTCTATCACCGCGTCCGAACTCTTGGCCTTCGCAGAATCGATATTGGCTGCTGCGTTCGTGTCATCGCACCCGACGCACACTGGAAATGTTTGAGGCTGGCGCTCGCCACGAACGCAGCCGCGGAGCGGCGGAAGAATGCAGCCCACGCCGTGAGGCGTGGGATTGATGCCCCGAGAATGTAAGAACCCCGAAAGGGGCGGAAGAAAACGCGGCAAATTTTTCTTTCGCCCCCTCCGGGGCTGGCCCCTTCTTCTCGCCCACCACCCACAGCTTGCGCTGTGGGCTGCATTCTTTCGCTCCTTCGGAGCTGACGTGTTCTCGGTTCCCGATTTGAAACCATGATTTTGCATTTGTGACGGCTATCACCGCGTCCGGACTCTTGGCCTTCGCAGAATCGATATCGGCTCCGGCGTTCGTGTGATCGCGGCGCGATGCACACTGAAAATAGTTGAGGCTGGCGCTCACCACGTGCGCAGCCGCGAAGCGGCGGAAGAATGCAGCCCACGCCGTGAGGCGTGGGTAAGGCCGCGAAAAACTACACCCAGCCCCGGAGGGGCGAAAGAAAATGTCGCATACATCGGGAAACATTTTGCTGCATTTCATTTTCTCGACTGCGGAACGGCGTGCGCTGATTGAATCCGAATTCCGCGATGACCTACACGCCTACCTCGGAGGCATCGTTCGAGAAATGCACGGAACCCCGCTGATCATCAACGGAGAGCCCGATCATGTCCACATGCTCATCCGCTTGCGCCCGACACACTCCGCCTCCGAAATCATGCGCCTGGTCAAAACAAATTCCTCGCGGTGGCTCCGCGAGAAGCACTCCCCGAGATTTGCTTGGCAGACCGGATACGGCGTCTTCAGCGTCAGCGAATCGAACGTCGCCGCAGTCAGCGCATATATCGCAGATCAGCACGAGCACCACAAGAAGCATTCATTCCAGGAAGAGTTCGTCGCGTTTTTGAAGAAGAATCATATCGAGTACGATGAGCGGTACATTTGGGATTGATCACAAGTGAAATAGAAAACAGAAGCAAGAAGGCTCTCTTAAGACCGCTCATTCACCTGAGTGCCAAAGTAAGATCGGAGGAGTATATGCCGTTTCTTTCGCCCCTCCGGGGCTGGTTCCGTCTTTTGGCTAGTACCCACAGCTTGCGCTGTGGGCTGCATTCTTTCGCTCCTTCGGAGCTGCCGCATTGTCCGTTCCCAATTTGAAACCGTGATTTTGCGTTTGTGACGTCTTTCCAGGCTGCGTGACGCGGCGCTATAAGCGCCGCTCTTCCACGGTTGTTCACACAACCAGTTGTCTCACGGGCGGGGCGCCCGCGCCACACGTGCCACACGAACCCTTCAGCGTTTCAGGAGGTGCCAAGCTTCTTTGTATTTTTCGTTTTTGGCGCGGGGGCTTTGCGGGCTTAGGAGGATATCGGGCTGGCCGTTGGTGGCGCGGATGGGGAGGATGTACCAAGTGTCGGTGGGAATGACTAGCGCGGCGATGAAGTCGAGGTCGCGGGGCGAATAGGGGACTCTGTTGGAGTCGAGGTGACATTTGTAGGAGTTGCCCCGGTGGAAGATGGTGCACTTTACCTGGACGCGGAGAAAGCGTCCGTGATGCTCGGTGGCGACGTCGTACAAGGATGCGCGCCAAACGCGCGAGTAATGCGTCGCAAAATGCGCGACGCGTTCGCGCGGCACGCTCAGGTCCTTCGTTCGCATAAAAAACGTGCTCTCTCAGGATGACAAGCACTAAATTGCCTACGCGAAATCCGAGTTCGGTGGCACGCGTCATGAAGCGTAGTTCGGCCCACTCGCCGCGCGCCTTCGCGTGGCGGATGGACATTCCGGGACATTTCACTTGAAAAGCTCTGAGAGTGGAGGCAACAAAAAACGCGGCCACATGGGCCGCGCTTCTTTTTTTTGCTCTCTATTTCTATTATCTCAAGTTGTAGAGGGTAGATGTAACACGATTTCGGAAAATATATTTCGAGTGCGCACAATAGGTTATGGGAAATCGAGGCGGTTTGGGGGCTTGACAAGAATTTGGGCTGACGAGTGTGTATCTGCCTTGACGATGAGCCGACGGCTGTCCCACATGATCCTGAACACCTGACCGCTTCTCTGGCAGGCGTCCTGTAACATGAGACTGCGATGTCTCAGCCTGTGCTCCACACCTCAGCGCGCGTGCTCGAGTTTGATTCCCTTCGCGAGCTTCTGCGTGGATTTGCGTCTTCCCCGCTGGGTAAGGACCGGATCGCTGCCCTAGCTCCCTCGACCGACCGCGACTGGATTCAGACCCAGCAACAACTCGCCACCGAGATTCGTGAATTCCGCCGCGTGGGAGGACGCTTCGATTTTTCCGCGCTCACTGACATCGGCTCACTGCTGGCCAAGTCACGCATCACGGGTGCGGCGCTGGAGACCACGGAAATCCGCGACGTGGTTGCCGTTGTCGATCGCGCGGCGGAATGGCGACTGATCGCACAGAATCCGCCGGTGGCGATGCGCTCGGAGTGGCGTGAAGTTCATTTCCTGTCGTCACGGATTGTTGACTTCTCGGACTTCCTGCGCTACTTCCGCAACAAGATCCAGCCCGATGGCACGCTCGAGGACAAGGCCTCGCCGGAACTCTCCCGCATCCGCCGCGACATGGAAAAACAGCGGCGCGCGATTCAGGAATCGCTGCGCGGCTATCTGCGCCGTCTGGCCGAAGGCGGCACTGTGCAGGACGAGCTGATCACCATCCGCGGCGAGCGCTTCGTGATCCCGGTCAAGGTCGAGCAGAAACGCCGCGTGCAGGGCGTGGTGCACGGCGCCAGCTCAAGCGGACAGACGGTGTTCGTGGAGCCGCTGGAAACGATCGAGCAGAACAACGAATTGGTGCGCCTGCTCGAAGAAGAGCTCGCCGAAATTCACCGCATTCTGCTCGAGATGACACAGCGCATCGGAACGCAGGCCGAGCAAATTTCCGCGGCGCAAGACACACTTGCTGAACTAGAACTCCAATTCGCCAAAGCGCACTTCGCCGAAGACTACAACTGCGTCGAAGTAAAGCTAACGGGAAATGAAGCGCAAGCGAGCGATTCCTCTCGGGAAGCCGAGAGCCGAGAGCCAGAAGCCAAGAGCCGCCTTCTGTTGCACGACGCTCGCCACCCTCTGCTCGAACGAAATCTCAAAGCAAAGGGTGCGAAAGTCGTCCCGGTAACCGTCGAACTCGAAGGCAACCGCCGCCAACTCATCATCACGGGCCCCAACACCGGCGGAAAAACTGTCACGCTCAAAACCGCGGGACTGCTCGCCCTGATAGCGCAATCAGGCCTGCCGGTTCCGGCTGATCGGGCGGAGATGCCGGTATTCGACGCCGTGCTGGCCGACATCGGCGACTATCAATCGATCGAACAGAATCTCTCGACCTTCTCCGCGCACGTCACCAACATCGATTTCATCTCGCGCACGGCAACCGCGCAGTCTCTTGTTCTTCTCGACGAGCTCGGTTCCGCAACGGATCCAGAGGAAGGGGCCGCGCTGGCCGTCGCCATCGCCAGCCACTTCGGCCACGTCGGATGCATGACCATCATCTCGACGCATCACACCTCGCTCAAGGTTTATGCTGCCAACACCGCTGGTGTCCTGAATGCAGCCGTCGGCTTCGATGAGCGGACTCTTCAGCCAACTTACGAATTGAGAGTCGGTGTACCCGGAGCCTCGGCCGGCATCAACATTGCGCAACGTTTGGGGCTGAATCCTTCGATTATCACCAGCGCCCGGGCACGGCTGGGCACGCAGGCCCGAGACGTCGGTCAGTTCCTCGACAAGCTGCACGCAGAACTCAGAGAAGCCGAAGCGGAGCGTCTGCGCCTGCAAAGCGGACAGAAAGAAGTTGAACGAGAAAAGCAGCGCTTGGCTGTCGAGGGAAGGAAAGACCAGCAGGCTAAAGTCCGCGAGATGGAAAAGAAGCTCGAGAGCGTTTTGCGCGATTTCGAGTACCACGCGCGCGAGGCCGTCAACGCCATTCAGGATCGCGCCGCAGCGCAAAAACTGTCGAAAGATGCCGAGCGCCGCATTGCCAAACTACGCCGCGAGTTCCGCGAGCAGTTTGACGCTACGGTCGTAGCGCATTCCACGGGCGCTGACCAGGGCGATCCGCATGCGCAACCGCAGGTCGTCAAGCACGTGCTTGCAGGCGATACTGTCAAGCTCAAGTCGACGGGACGTCCCGCGAAAGTGGTCCGCAAAATCGACGACACGCATTTCGAAGTCGAGATGGGTGCTATGAAGATGAAGATCGTTCATGACGACATCGCGGAAGTAGTCTCGAGCCCGCGTGTTGCCGAGACTCCCGTAAAGGCCGCGCGCGCCAAGGGTGTTTCTATCCAACTTGAGAGCGAAGGCGCGAACGTGCCGAGTGAAATCAACGTCATCGGCCAGACGGTGGACGACGCCTCGCGCGAGGTCGAAAAGTTTGTCGACCGCGCTTTCCTGGCCGGACTGCCGCGCGTTCGTGTGGTTCACGGAAGCGGCATGGGCATCTTGCGCAAAGCTCTCCGCCAGATGCTGCAACAGCATCCGCATGTCACGTCGGTGGTTGAGGCTCCGCAAAACGAGGGTGGAGGCGGAGCGACAGTCGTAGAGCTGAATGTGTAGCACTAAACCGTGCGGTAGTTTCGCATCAGGGCATCGCTCAGTGATGCCTTTCAAGCACTAACAATGACGGATTCCAGCCGCTGCGCGGCGCCTACCACAGAAACTTTTTCCAGTTCTCCTCATACAACGCGTCGCGCGCGGCCTTCGCGATGGCCTTCTTTTCTTTCTCCGAAAGGTCATTCGAGACCACGTTGGCACTGTTGACCGGATCGCGCACGATTGCCCCTTCAAATCGGTTGCCGAGAAAGCGCAGCACGGCCTCGACATTGTCCGCCAGTTTCCCGAAGTTCTCCGAACCCAGCGCCCGCAGCACCGTGAGTTCAAGATACAGCGACGGAAATTCCAATCGGTTGCGTTCGCGCCAGATCTTGAACGCGCAAATCTCCTGCTGCCGGCCTGAGTTGGCGATCAGATGAACGTGACGCGCCACTTCGGTCTGTACTTCTTTGCCCGATTTCTTGTTGTAAAGAATATCGACCGAGGTACCTTGATCGCGATATGAGGGGATCACATCCACGTTGTGCCCGTGGATTGTGACCTGCATCGATACGGTGCGGGCGCGAGGCTGCAAATTCTCCTGCAGCAGATACTCGAACAGTTTCCAGAAGAGGTTATTGATTTCAATGCCGGCAATCGGTTTGAGCGTTACCAGCACGTCCGCATCTGACGACACGCCCACAGCGGTGTTCTTGGCATACGCGCCGGAAAGTGTAATCCCCAGCAAATGTTGCTTGCCCCACCGCTTGATGTTGGGAATCAGTTCGTCCGCTGCCCGATGCGCCGCAGACCCAACCTCAGCTTCAACATGGTATTTCTCGACGATCGAGGCAATGTACTGGTCGGTGGCAGCCATAGCAAACTGGGCCGTTTCTACTTCTATCTATCGGCATTTGCGTTAGGAAGTTGAGAAGGTGCTGCCCACCGGATTGCTTTCGGATCGCAAATGCGAGCGAAGCTTATTTTCACCTGTTAAAAACGCGGTCTCCCGCGTGAGAAAATACAAGTGATCAAGACTACGAATATCCCCAATCGCGTCTTACCCGCCCATTCTCATCGCTAAAGCCCAAACCACGGTCTGTGACGTGTTGTTGCGTTACGCAACGTTTGCAGCGACGATAAATCAGGTGTTACATTCCGCGAACAAACAAAATTCGGAGAAACAAAATGGACAAAATGCAGAGTCGGGCGTTGCGCGTTGGATGTGTCGCTGTGCTAATGATTGGGGCGATCTGGGTGGCTGCCGGACGCGTTGGAGTTGCGCGAGCGCAATCTTCCGGTAATGCGTCACAGCTTTCTGACGGCGACCTAGTCTCACAGTTCCGCAGGGTGGAAGTAGCTTCCGTATCCGATGCGATCGAGCAGATCATGGGAAAGAAGATGTACATGAGCCATCGCATGCAGCCGATCTTTGTATCGAAGTTCGCCGGGTTTGCGCGGACCGTGCAACTCAAGAAGGATGAGGGTAACAAGGATCCGAACGCGCTAAGTGGCATGCTGGAAGCCATCGATCAGGGAGGGACGGACTCTGTGTATGTGATGGTTGTCGAGGATGGAGAAGATATCGCCGGGATGGGTGGGTTGATGGGAACGGCCATGGCGGCGCGCGGTTACGCGGGGGCGGTGATCGATGGCGGAGTTCGAGATGTCGCTTACCTGCGCAAAATCAGCTTCCCGGTTTTTGCCACCGGAATCGTCCCCTCCACCTCAGTTCATCACTACCGCTTCGCCGGTTCCCAGATTCCGCTGGTATGCAACGGGGTTCCCGTAAATCCGGGAGACATAGTGGTCGCAGACAGTGATGGAGTGGTGGTTGTACCGAAAGCACAGGCTCAGCCAGTACTTGCTCTGGCGCAACAAATGGACTTTAAAGAGCACTCCATGTACCCGGTGATCGAGCAGTTGAAGTCGATCGTCGAGGCGGTGAAGAAGTTCGGGCGGCTGTAGTCAAAGAATCTGGTTGCATAAGTCCACACTTTCATCAGATAATTTGCACTTTCATTTTGCGAGGCAAAGATGCCCGCTCGACCAAAGCGCACATACGACATTACAGCCCTGCAACGCGGGCTGCGCCTTCTCCATCTTTTCAGCCAATATTCTCGCGGTCTTACCGCAAAGCAGGTGGCCGGACTTTCCCGTCTACCGGTGAGCACGGTCCATCGCTTTCTGGCGAACCTGGTGACTGCAGGGTTCCTGAGCTGCGATGTAGACGGCACCTATCACCTCGGGATTGCGTGTTTTGCGATCGGGCAGGCAGCGGTTGGGCAGCTTGATATCCGCAGATTGAGCCTGCCGTACTTGCGGGAACTGAATCACCAGACGCGAGAAACCATTCACCTGACAGTGCGTCATGGAATGTCCGCTGTGTATGTTGAAAAGCTGGATTCACCCGAACCGCTGCGCATTCACTCGCGAATTGGTGCGGCCGTTCCGCTCTACTGCACTGCTGTCGGCAAAGTCATGCTGGCGTATATGCCGGAGGAGGAGCAGGAACGGATTCTGCCCGAGATTGCGATCAAGCGACTCACGGCGAATACAGTAGGAAATCTGCAGGAACTCAAGACTGAGCTCTATCGCGTTCGTAAGAACGGCTACGCGTGTGATCTGGAAGAGCACGAGATGCACATTCGCTGCATGGCCGCGCCGATCTGGGACCATAACGGCAGCGTGCAATCCAGCGTGAGTATCACTGCTCCGGTGGTGAGGATGCCAGTGACACGGCTTCGGCAGCTAGCGCCATTAATCCAGAGCGCGGGTTTGCAGATTTCACGGGAGCTTGGTTATCAGCCTCCAGCGGCGTCGAGTGGCGAAAAGAGTGGGAATACGGAGACCCGGTTTGCAAAAATCTCGTTCTAGGCGGACTTGGCGAGATAGAGCTCGGCTGTGCGGAGCCGCATCACTCTCCGCAGTTCTGATGCTATCAATATTCGGCATTACGGCGAATGCAGGCGACGCGGTTGCGCCATCTGCCAGAAGGCTGGATGTGCATCCTGAGGATTTGCTGACGCACCCTGTTTCCGCGAATTGGACTTCGTACAACGGAGACTACTCTGGCACTCGTAACAGCGGTCTCTCAGAAATCAACACGGAAAACGCTAGCCAACTTCGTGCGCAATGGGTATTTCACGCGCCGAACACGAACAGGCTGGAGACCACCCCGTTGGTAGTGAACGGACTGATGTTCCTGACAGCCTCGAATGACGCCTATGCGCTGGACGCAGTTACCGGCCGCGTCATTTGGCATCACGCGCGTCCGAACACTGATGGGCTTATCGATGATGCGTCGAGCCACATCAACCGCGGCATGGCAATTTGGCATGATCGTCTGTACATGGAGACCGATAACGCGCACTTGCTTTGTCTGGACGCGCGCTCGGGAAATCAGATCTGGGATGTTGCCTACGCGGACTGGAACAAGAACTACGGAGCCACGAGTGCTCCGTTGGTTGTAAAGGACAAGGTTCTAGTAGGGACTTCTGGCGGAGATGATGGCGTGCGTGGGTTCGTTGCGGCCTATGATGCGCAGACCGGTCAGTTGGCGTGGCGCTTCTGGACGATCCCGGGTCCGGGAGAGTTCGGCGCCGAGAGTTGGCCGGGAAGAATGTATCTGCGTGGGGGTGGCACAACGTGGATGCCGGGCTCCTACGATCCCGAGTTGAATCTGATTTATTGGGGTACGAGTAATCCTTCCCCCGATTTCAACGATGATGTTCGTCCGGGCGACGATCTTTACACGGATTGTTTGCTCGCGTTGGATGCGGATACCGGCAAGTTGAAGTGGTACTTCCAATTTACTCCGCACGATTTGTTCGATTACGACTCGGTCGAGACGCCGATGTTGATCGATGCTGTCTACAAGGGCGAGCCGAGAAAGCTCGTGGTCGAGGCAAATCGAAATGGCTTTCTGTATGTGCTTGACCGTACAAATGGAAAATTCTTGTCGGCGACTCCGTTCGTGGAAAATTTGAATTGGGCTAAGGGGATTGACGAACAGGGGCGTCCGATTCGGACCGATGTGCGGCCTACGCCTGAAGGGACGCGGATTTGCCCAGGTTTTGCGGGAGCGACAAACTGGTACGCTCCATCGTACAACACAGCTGCTCACATGGTTTACTTCCTGGCGCTGGAGGAATGCCAGACGTTTTACTCAGCGCCAACCCAGCAATTTAAGGAAGGCAAAGAATATTATTCCACTGGAGTGAAACGGATTCCCGGCGAAACCTCTCACAAGAATCTGTTGGCTTACGATCTGGCGACCGGCGAGCTTGGCTGGAAATACCCGCAAAGCGGACACGGACATTCGTCCGGCGGAACGATGACGACGGCGGGTGGATTACTTTTCTTCGCAGACGACGCCGGATCGTTTGAAGCGGTCGAAGGACAAACAGGAAAACCGCTCTGGCACTTCAGTACTGGACAGGATTCGAGCGCTTCTCCAATGACCTATGCAGTCGGCGGAAAGCAGTATGTGGCTATTGCCGCCGGAAGTGACGTATTCAGTTTTGCATTACCGTGATTTCCAAACTTTTTACTGAAAAGGAGTGGATCGATGAATTTCGCCTCTAGTCGCAGAATGTTTGCATTGCGGTTTGCCTCAGTCCTTTCGGCGTTGGGAGTTTCGGCTGCTGTTGTCCCGACGCGCGCAATGGCCAGCGGAAGTCCTCCACAGGAAAACGGAATTAAGAAGCTAAACTCCGAAGGTAAGCCGGGCAGCGAAAAAGATGTGATTATGCCCGTGGTGGTTCACAACGGATTGATCTATGTCGCGGGGCAAGGCGCGCACGACACGCGCGATCAGAAAGAATGGACCATTGAGTCACACACCACCAATGTGATGGACAAGATCAAAAAGCACGTTGAGATTGGCGGCGGGACAATGGACACCGTTCTACAAGCGAATGTGTTCTTGACCAAGATTGAAAATTGGGACGGGATGCACAAGGTGTTTGCGACATACTTCCCGCATGGTGGACCGTCGCGTACTACGGTGGCTGTTGCCGCTTTGCCGGGAGATTCGCTGGTTGAAATCAACTGCATCGCGGCTGTCGCGAAGAAATAGTTTGTAAGGAGAAGGGTCATGAGACTGGATTCGAATCGACGCGGATTTCTCGGTACCGCGAGCGCATTGGCAGCCTCGCTGTTTGCACCACGCAAGCTTTTTTCCGCTACGCGTACGACGGCGAAGGCTGCTGAAGTCACCGGCTTCGGGCAGAGTGGAAATCCTTATGACGAATTAGGCGTCTCCACGGTCATCAACTGCGAGGGAACGATGACTATGCTCGGGGGCTCGATTTTGCGTCCTGAGCTTGAGGCGGTGATGGCGATGGCCGGACGCCATTTCGTCAGTATTCCGGAACTCGAAGTCGCGGCGGGGAAACGCATCGCGGAGATGTTGAAGCTTCCTGATGGATATAGCGCGCTGGTGACATCGGGCGCGGCGGCGGCGATTCAGTCTGGGCTCGCGGGAATTCTTACCGGCGACAATGAGGCCCTGATTCGCCAACTTCCCGATCTCACGGGAATGAAGTCTGAAGTCATCATTCAAAAAACACATCGCAATCCGTTCGATCATCAGCTGCGTTCGACAGGTATAAAGCTGATTGAGATTGAGACCCGCGATCAGCTGCGGCAAGCGGTGAACGATCGCACGGCGATGATGCATTTCAGCAACTTCGCGAATGCCGCAGGACAGATCAAGGTCGACGAGTGGGTGAGGCTGGCAAAGCAATACAACATACCTTGCATGAACGATGCTGCGGCTGATACTCCACCGGTGTCACATCTGTGGGACTACGCCCACTTGGGATACGACCTGATCACCTTCAGCGGTGGCAAAGCAATTCGAGGACCGCAGTGCGCGGGAATGCTGATTGGTCGCAAAGATCTGGTTGCTAATGCCTTACTGAACAATTGTCCGCACGAAGATACTCTAGGACGTAGCCAGAAGGTTGGGAAAGAAGAAATCATCGGAATGGTGAAGGCGCTTGAGATCTACCTGAAGGAAGATCACGATGCGCTGTCGAATGAGTGGCAACGGCGGCTGGATGGAATTGCACGCGAACTGGCAAAAGTCCCGGGCGTGACGACGTCGTTCTTCACGCCCGATATCGCAAATCACGTGCC
>DATFQQ010000439.1:0-3665 GCA_035264195.1 Candidatus Sulfotelmatobacter sp.
ATAGCCAGTGGGGTCGGCGAAGCTTCCGCAGGATGATTGCACCCCGACTTCGCTGGATAGGGTAAAGGTTCGGTAGGGTGCAGTTTTCCTGGTAAGTAAAATCCCACTTCTCCCAAAGTCAGGGAGAGTGGGGTACTCGACACTCGACGTTTCAGAGTTTCAAGTTTCAAAGTAAAGGCCACTATGCCGGCTCGCGCCTTGAAAGTTTGAAGCATTGGGCGAAGAATTTCCTCGATACGATCCCTCTCTCGTTCTCCCGAATTCATGCCATCTCATATGAATTCAATGACTTAGCACCTTGGCAAGCTTCCTGCTCATGGTGCGGTGGGGGTACGTCTATGACAATCACTTTGGGAAGGAGATGCACGCGCTGGATGGTAATGCTGCTCGCAGGTCTGTTGCTCGTTCCAATGGCGTCTGCGGGCGACAACGAGGTCATGGGAGAGATCATCTTTCAGGGCAAGGGGAAGGTCGAGAAAACATCGGGAGTCTGGGTTGACGGCCAGTATGTGGGGTATCTGAAGGAGTTGAAGGGATCGAAGAAGGTGCTGCTACTGCCAGGAGAACATACGATTACCGTGAAGCAGGACGGCTATCAGGATTTCGTGCAGCGCGTCGCGTTGCAGCCTGGAGAGAAGCGGGTTGTGAGCGTTGCGATGGTGCATGCGGCCACCGGACCGATGCCAGTTGTTACGGCGGAGGTGAAGATCGCGGTGAATCCGTCACGAGCGGCCGTTTTTCTCGATGGATTGTTCGTGGGACATGTAGGCGAATTCGAGGGCGGCAGCCGAGGAATGCTGGTAGCGCCGGGGCAGCACACGATCAAGATCGCTTTACCCGGATACCAGACATTTGAGACGCAAATCAACCCGCAGGCGCATCAGAAGATCGAGGTAAAAACGGAACTGGTCAAGAGCGAAAGCGCTGGAGGTGAACCGCTGTTGAATCGCAGCAGCATTGACCACACGCCACCGCCTCCGCCGGAGCCGGCCAGTGGGCCGCAACGATGATGACGTGACATGCGGTTGCATCGGGTAGTTGATTCTGAGTAGTGATTCGGGCGCAAGTGGATTACTACAATTACCCGTCGATGCGTCATCAGGCCCGAGTTCGGATATTGACGGCTTTCCTGTTGTTGACGGGATCGTCGTGGGCGGTTGAGCACCCGGGAATTGTGACCAAAGACGCGGAGTGCTCGTCGTGCCACGCGAATAAGCTGACCGGGAAGTCGGTGCACTCGGCGATGGAGACGACGTGCGCGGTGTGTCACGTCGCTGCAACACAAGGCGACATGATGACGGTGCGCCTCTCGATGCCCAAAGAGAAGATTTGCTCGGCCTGCCACGATGAACGGGCGGCATTGCGCCAGCATATGCCTCCGGTCAGAGGTTCGTGCGTCGATTGCCATGATGCGCATAGCAGCGATCGCACGATGCTGCTGCGGAATGTTGCGCAGCTTTCGATTCGGAAGAAGAAATAGCTCTACCTGCACAGCCCCACAGGCCCAACCCATAGTGACTACTCACTTCTGGAACCATATGTCGGAGTCTTGATCCGCTGGTGTCTCCGGCTCGGCCATAGCCGGATGTGAAACCGGTTGTTGATGTGAAAGGTCGCGGCGGGACTCAGACGGCAAAAATCCCGGAACCGATGGTAAGTGACTCGCCAGCGCCACTTGAAATGCATCTGTGGAAAAACGGGTAACTCTCCTGGCAATCAGAGTCTGGAGATTGAAGCTCCAAGGCTAGATTGCGAAGATCAGATGCTGTTCCCGTTCCCGGGGTTTGGAGTCACCAAACGTTGGTGCGTCGTTTAACCTCTATACCTACTGGATTCTTTGCAGCCAGATTAGGTTATTCGAGCGGGCGTCCAATTTCCCAATGATGGCCGAAGGGATCGACCACGCGTCCGATGCGCCAGCCGTGCTCATCGCCGACTGGATAAACTTCCTTCGCCCCGGCCTTGACGGCGCGGGCAAAAACGGCATCGGGATCGGACGCTGTCATGATGATGCGCACCGTAATTCCGCCGAGTGATTCAGGGCTATAGTTGTGATGTTCGGGAGATTCGTCGCTGAGCCAGAACTCCGCGCCGGCAACGGACAACTTGGCAACCACGCTGCCGCCACCATCAAGTCGAAAGACCTCTACCGCACCAAAGGCTGCTTTGTAGAACTCGACGGCACGTGCACCACCTCGAAGGCATAGCCAGGGAGCGATTGTGGTGGGGATGGCTGATTTCGGTTTAGAACTGGCCTTCGTCCGTTTCTTTGGGGCGCTTTTCGCTTTTGGTTTTTGCTTCGGCATATACCTGGTTATTCCCTCGACATCGATTTTGTTTCAATTTTGTTCAATTGAATCGCAGCGCGCAACAGGTCGAATCAGGATAGTCGACAGCGGCAACCTGGCATAGATTGCCGTCGACCTTCTGATGAGACTGGGTTCGTGGAAAAAAATCCTATTTGAGTGCTTGGTCCGCCGAGGCGAAGGGATCCTTCGACTGCGCGAGCTCGTTTGAGCTCGCTCCGCTCAGGATGACGATGCCCGAGAGGTAGATACCATGGCCTCGATGTTTCCCGTGGTAAGATGCTTGGGCTTCGAAGCTGTTGGCCGCGCCCTGCGGGCTGTTCTAGCTTCCACTGGAGGTCTTCCCATGGCTGTGCTCTCCCGCAGATTCTTTCCCTCTTCTGTACTTTTCATCGCGAGTCTGATGACCGCTTTTGCGTTACTGCCCTCGGCACTTGCCGAAGATGCTTTGCCGCATCATCTGACGAAGCGAGTCGTGGGAGACTACGGGTTTTGGAGCAAGTATCAGAATCCGCCTTATGGAGCGGGACAGATTCCGTATCAAAAGCTGACACACATCAATCATGCTGGCGTGTCGTTTGATTCGACCGGAACGCTTTCCGTGCCACAGGGATTTCTTGAGCCGGAGTTGAACGTTCGCGCACACGCGGCGGGAGTGAAGGTGCTGTTGCTGCTGGGCGGAGACTTTGCTGGTTTAGAGGCGAGTGGCGCGGGCCAGACCCTGGTCGACAACATCGCTGCGTTCGAAAAACAATATGGATACGACGGCGTAGACGTGGATTGGGAGTTTCCCGGGGACGACGGCGATCGGGCTTTTCTGGTGCAGTTGATGTCGGGGTTTCGGAAATCGAATCCCGATTACGTGTTGTCGATCGACGCGGCGCCGTGGGGCGGATCCGGATATGACCTGCATCATCTGAAGGTGTCACTCGATTACTTCAACATCATGATGTACGACTGCGCCGGGCCATGGACGGCGCATGGACAATTGAATTCGTCAATATTCTGGGATGTGCGCGATCCAGCGCCGGAGGAATGCCAGCCGGGCGGAAACGTGGATGGAGCGGCGAATATCTTTCTGAGGCAGGTTCCGCCCAGGCAGCTCAATATGGGCACGCCGTTCTATGGTTACGTTTATACGAACATCAATCAGCTCTTTGAATTGTGTCCGAATTCGGTGTGGACGCAGGATCATTCGTGTGACAACACGGTTTTCTCCGGGAATTACGGGACCGGTTTCAAGCCGATCATCAATAAGAATGGGTGGTATACGCAGTACGATCCCATCGCAATGGTTCCGTATATGTTGCGTGTCGATGGGAGCCGAGGATACATCACGTACGACGACGCGTTCTCGAC
>DATFQQ010000440.1:0-2828 GCA_035264195.1 Candidatus Sulfotelmatobacter sp.
TCAGAATCAGTATCGGGGGTGAGCGCCTGCCGAAGCATCGCGGGCGTAATCGCCATGTCCAGCAGATGCAGCCAACGGTACATGCGGGAAAGTGTATTGGGCAGTTCGCGATCCGAATGACGAAGGGCGTCTTCGTCGAGGTCTTGAGGGATAGGCACTTCACCCCCGACAACATCGCGCAGAAGCTTCTGATAGAAGCCCTGAACGGTCGCCAAAATGGCTAGTTCAAACCGAAGATCTTCGGCCAAAAAATGCCCCCGCAACTGCGTGTGCTCGATAAAACTCTACTAATCCCCAAGTAAAGCCGAAAGGTTACCAATGGTGCAAGTTACTACTGGAGCGGGTTCTTGCGCGGAAACGAGTGGGAAATAAACGGAAGTGCATGTACTTCCGTGGTCGTCGTTGTGATGTGACGGTTAGCGTCGATGTCATCCTGAGCTGCGGCGAAGCCGGAGCGAGCGACCGTACGTCAGGTGAAAGGGTTCGTAGTAGAGAGGGTTATCGAAACTGCCGGCAGCCTAATCGGTCCGCATCTACCGCTTTAACGCTGTCCATCATCGTACGGTCCCTCACCCGGCTTGGCGCTGGGTTCGGGATGACAAATCTCTTAGGATGTGTTCAGAACACTACGGTCTTGTTTCCGTAGACCAGCACGCGATTCTCGACATGCGACCGCACAGCGCGGGAGAGCACGACTTTCTCCAGATCGCGGCCCTTGCGGATGAGGTCCTCGACTGTGTCGCGGTGCGAGACGCGTACCACGTCCTGCTCGATGATCGGCCCGTCGTCGAGAACTTCAGTCACGTAGTGGCTGGTTGCACCGATCAACTTGACGCCTCGTTCGAACGCCTGATGATAGGGACGAGCACCCACAAAAGCTGGAAGAAAGGAATGGTGAATATTGATAATGCGTTGCGGATAGCGGTTCACGAATTCGTTCGACAGTATCTGCATGTAGCGCGCCAGCACCATGAAGTCGGGACGGTGCTCGTCGATCAGGCTTTGGATTTTGCTTTCGGCAGCCTGCTTATTTTCTTTCGTGACCGCGACCACTTCGTACGGGATCTTGTAGAAATCGGCGAGAGCCTGATTATCAGGATGGTTTGAGATGATCAGCGGAATGTCGCAGGCCAGTTCGCCGCTCTGATGTCGATAGAGCAGGTCGACCAGGCAGTGATCGTATTTCGAAACCAGAATGATCATTCGCGGTCGATGGGATGACTGCGCGAGCCGCCATGTCATCTGGAATTTAGCCGCGACCGGAGTGAAATGCGTTCCGAAATCCGCGAGATCGGACTGAGAAAGATCGATGTCGAAATCCTTGGGATCGAACTCCACGCGCATGAGGAAAAGTCCAGACTCTTCGTCGGCATGCTCATCGGCGTGCAGGATGTTTCCGCCGTGCCGGTAGACGAAGTCCGCGATGCTTGCGACTTCACCTTTAGAATCGGGGCAACTGACCAGCAGGATGGCGGAGTTCTTCATAGCTGATGCGCCGGAATGAACCACAAAGGACACGAAGTATCACGAAGGAATCGATAGCCAATTCTCCTGAGTGTCCCGTCGTGTCCCTGGTGGTTAACGCTTTTGTTGACTCGAAATAGAAGCTAGAGCTTCAGTGCTTTCACGATTTCCTTTGCAGCATTCGCACCCGATCCGCCAGTCAACCCCACGCCCGGGTGCGTGCCACTCCCGCATAGATACAGATTCTCAATCGGGGTTTTGTAACGCGCCCAATCCAGCAGTGGACGCATGGTGAAGAACTGATCGAGGGCCAACTCACCGTGGAAAATCTGCCCACCGGTCAGGCCGTATTTCTCTTCCAGATCGAGCGGCGTGATGATCTGGTGCGTCAAAATCAGTTCGGGAAGATTCGGAGCGTATTGCGCCAGCGTTTGCACGACTGTCTGTCCCAAGGCTTTCCGCTGCTGCTCCCAATCGCCTTTCAGCTTGTACGGTGCGTACTGCATGTACACCGACATGACATGCTTGCCCTCGGGAGCGAGCGTCGGGTCCGTCAGAGAAGGAATTGTAGCTTCAAGATACGGCTGACGCGAGAAGTTGCCGTACTTCGACTCGTCGAATGCACGCTCAATGTAGTCGATCTCATTTCCGATATGAATGCGCCCGCGCAGCGCAGACGAGTCGCCGTTCGGCAGCGCTGTGAACTTAGGCAATCCTGAAAGCGCCAGATTCACTTTCGCTACGGTCCCGTTTCCGCGGTAGTGCTGCAGTTTCTGCACGAAGTCTGGAGAGAGATGAACGGGGTCCGTAAGCTTAAGCAGTGTGCGTTTCGGATCAGCATTCGAGATCACAGCCTTCGCCTGGATCTCTTCTCCAGTAGAGAGCAATACTCCGGAGGCGACTCCATCGCGGATCGAAATCTCACTGACCTCTGCTCCTGTTCGAATCTCAACGCCAGCGGCTTTCGCAGCAGATGCCATCGCTTGCGTGACTGCTCCGATGCCTCCGGCCGCAAACGATGCACTGCCAGCAGGATGAGAGTCGCCGGCGGCCCGAATGAGCAGAACCAGCGTGCTGCCCGCGGACCACGGCCCCAGGAAAGTTCCGAAGACGCCCCGGGCGGCAATCACAGCGCGCAAGAGTTCGGTCTCAAAATACTCCGCGGCGAGATCCGCTACTGCCATGGGCCCCCATCGCAGCAGGCGGAACATGTCTTTCTTGCCCAGTTTCCGGATGGCTCGACCAGTCTGCAGCATGCTCCACAAGTCTCCGCGGCTCGGGTTGTCGATGTCGGGAGGCGGAGTCGCGAGTGCATCCGCGATGACCTTGCTGATCTTGCCCAACGACTGCTGAAACTCGGGATA
>DATFQQ010000441.1:0-3518 GCA_035264195.1 Candidatus Sulfotelmatobacter sp.
TGCTAATTCGACCGGACATTTGATGTGCTACCGACAAATTCCAAAAATTCCATTGACAAGCGGAGCTAGCAATGCCAACATGCCACCGCTTCTCCCACCATTTACTCGGCTCTTAAGAGATACGTACGCTGTCAGCCTGTATAGATTATTGGGTTCCGTTTGAAACCGGGACTTGTTCCAAGATCAGAGATCCGGAAGATTAATTCTCGCGTCCCAACGGTCAAAAAATTGAATCTACTTGCAGAATCAGTCCCCCCGGTCGGCAGAGCCCTCCGAAAGATCACAATTTGGATCACTCTTCAAGTTCCTTGCCACCGGCATAGTTGATGGCGGTTCAGTCTGTGAAACGCAGAATCGCCAAGTAGTTTGTTAGAATCGCCACCTCGTAGAGCGGTCTCTCCCCGCCATGCCCTCCGAGGCGAAAGGTAGGTGGTCAACGTGGGTGCGGCTCCTACCCAAAGGCCTGATCACAAAAGGGCTCTATGGGAAGCAATCCTAGACGCACATTTGAATGTCATTTACTGGGACGCAATGTCCCGTCGATACACTCGGATCGACACCGCATTTCGAATACTGATTGCGGTTGCGACTTCAGCCACAGTGGCGGCATGGGGAATTTGGGCGGACCATCAAGCATATTGGAAGGCTCTCTCCGCCACGGCCTGTGTTGCCTCGCTTATCCACCCCCTGATGTGTTCTTCAGACAAACTCAAGAAGATGTCGTCACTGGTTGGTATGTGGAAAGAACTTCGCACCAAATACGAGCTTCTGTGGGAGCAGGACACGACCATCATGGAGCCCAAGAATTGGAAGCAGTTTGAAACACTTCAGCAGAGGCAAGCGAAGGTGGAGAGACACGGTTGCCGTCGAGCACACGAATCAGGTGGAAGGCGGGTTTAGAAGTACGACAGGTGTGAGGATTACCGCCGCCAAAAGGCGAGTGGTCTTGGCTTCGAATAAAGGTCGTATATAAGAACCAGGACGGCAAGGAGAGGTGAACGATGGCACGAAAACCCGAACTGGACTGCACCCCAAAAGTGAGACACGGAAATAAGGGGCAATTTACATTGAACGGAGGAGAACAATGGAAATGCCCCGGCAGCAATATAACCGTGAATTGAAAATCGCCACCATGCACGAGCTCGAGGCGGGAAAGAGTATTGCGCACGTGGCCCGCCAGTATCAGATCAGTCCCAAACGGCTGGAGGTCTGGAGAGGTGAATGGCGTGCAAAAGGCGAACTTGCGTTTCCGGGCCATGGTGGTGTGCCCACGGAGGCAAAACCTGACGCGCAGCGGATCCCGGAGCTGGAACGTAAGATCGGACAACAGACGATTGAGATCGACTTTTTAAAAAAAGCGTTGCGGCGTTTCAGGGAGCAACCCCTGCCCATCGTCGGCAATGGCGGCGCCGAATCTACGAGCAAATCCAGGAAGCGGCAGAAGCGGAGATTGCCGTGAACCGACTGTGCCAGGCGGTAGGAGTAGGTCGGGCGGGATACTACCGCTTCCTGTTGCGAAGGCAAACTCAAGCCGGCGATATGGATTTGCGCAGCAAGATTCAGAGTATTGCTCTGCAGTGGCCGGCTTATGGTTATCGGCGCGTGCATCAGGAACTGATTCGCCAGGGATGGGGTGTAAACCACAAGCGGGTTCTGCGGCTGATGCGAATCGACAACTTGCTGTGTGTGTGCCGACGGAAATTTATTTTCACGACCGACTCCAAGCATGGGCTGCACATCTATCCCAATCTGGCGAAGGACATGGTGCTGACCGACATCGATCAGCTTTGGGTGGCAGACATCACTTACATCCGTCTGCAAGTCGAGTTTGTGTACTTGGCAGTTCTGCTGGACGCCTTCTCGCGCAGCTGCATCGGCTGGGCTTTGCAGCGCAGTTTAGAAGCTGCGCTGGTGTTAGAAGCCTTGCGTATGGCGCTGAAACAACGCCGCCCGCGGCCGGGCTTGGTCCATCACTCCGACCGTGGAGTGCAATATGCTTCCCGGGACTATACAGACCAACTGGACGAGCATGGCATCCGCATCAGCATGAACCGGCGTGGCAATGTTTATGACAACGCCATGGCGGAGAGTTTCATCAAGACCCTCAAATACGAGGAAGTCTACCGCATGGAATACCGCGATCTCACGGAAGCCAAAGCATCGATGAAAGAGTTCCTGGAGAAAATCTACAACCGGAAACGTTTGCACTCGGCGTTAGGCTATCGTCCGCCACGGGAGTTCGAGCAGTCGCTGGGGCTTTCGGCGCGCCGTGAAAGAGGAGCAGTGGCATGAATCGGGGGATGCTGTGGGTCGAGCGCCTGAGCGATCGTCGCTCCTAGGGCATCCTAGCGCAAAATTTTTCGAAGAAAACGAGCACGAGATGAGAGCGAGAGAAAAACCGAAACTAGCGGGGCCAGCGAGACTCTCCACACTGCGGGTCGATGAGACGATCTGGGGTATGAGGAACAGAGGTATGAGTCGAGCACACAGGGCGGGGAGTAGGAACCGACAGAGTCGCTCGTGCCAACGTGCGTCGCAAGTAGTCCACTGGGTCGCCATGACGGCGAGGGAAATTTGGGCTTCCCAAGCGGAGGATCGTTTCCACTTGAGTTGGCGATATGTGCATGGCAAGCAATTTTCGAGCGAGCCACAAATCGACGATGCTCCAGTCAATTTGGGAAAGCGTTCCTGAATACGCCAACGCTTCATCCAGGTTCGATAAATACGCCCGGCTGCTTGCGCCGTCATCGTGCATTCCTCACCGACGTGCAAGCCCGGATCTATCCTCTGCGGTGGTGCCGCCGGGGATTGCTGTGTGAGAGCCTGCGTGGCGGAACGCAGCAGATCCTGGGCGGCACTGGCCAGGATAGTGCGCGCTTCGATGACTTTGACCCAAGGAGAACCAGAGGGAATACAGCGTGCGGGTTTTTGATTCGTGAAACCCGCCAATCTTCCCAAGTGACGCCAATCGGTACTGGCCAAATCGCCTCCATAAGTGTGAGCCAAGTGCTTACTGACCCAGTTAGCTACAGCAGGTTCCAGGGGAGTGGTGCTGAGGCGAATCCAAGCCTGAAGATGGCCCGGGCTAGTCTGCAACAGCACACAAGGCTCATGGCCATTGCTTCGCATGAGAGGAAGAACCTGGGGAGTGGCGTGATCCAGGTCGAGAAGAATATAGCCGGCGTTGCGATGCTGGGCATAAGGCAGAAGATAAATATCATGACCTTGCAAGTTGCGTGCGCGGAGAAAGCCCACCACCGATCCGCGCATCAACAGACCCGCATCCCAAATCCGTTCTCCTGGACACGGTTTTCTGGTGAGGCGATGAATCATGCGGACGAAATAGAAATCATTCGGCATGGCCGTGAGCTGGCGGCGCACGGCGTGCCAGGTAAGAAAAAATCCGCGATCGCTCACGGACACGAGAATGCAACGGAAGCATCTCGCAATTACAATAACTTTTCAGCGAACGGTAACTACCCCCTTAACTCTGTGTCTCAGTCCAGGGGTGCACCCCA
>DATFQQ010000442.1:0-6509 GCA_035264195.1 Candidatus Sulfotelmatobacter sp.
ATCGCCTGATTATCGGCCAGAATCAGTTTGAGCATGTTGTCAACGCTCCAAGAAAGTCCGATGCAAAACGTTATGAGTTCCTGACGAACTCGTAAGAGTCGATCACGCACGCCACGCCGCGGCCTTCGCCGCCTTCACCAGATTCATCGGAGCGGACTACGCGCCCTTTGCACTGGATGGTGACGTTTTCCTGGCCACCAGTCATTTCGGGTGGCAGCGTGATTTCAAATTCTACGGGCGAACCAATCTCCATAGCGGCGTCGGCGCGAATGTAGACACCCGCCGCGCTGAGATTTCCGGTTACACCTTTCGCGTCCGCACCAGTCTCGCCTTTGTGAATCTTGATCGGCAATTCGAGCGGAAATCTTTTTCCGGTCCGTGCTTCTTCCCCCACGGTACCTCCTCTATGTTGACCTGTCGTATTGTCGTCAGTGAGTGAGGCCAACGTCGTCAAACGAAGCTCCCGGCGGGCTGGGGCCCGCTTTTGTGCTCACGGGCGGTTATATCACGGAAAGTTACCCTAATAAAAGCCTGATAACCCGTTAGTTAACGGTAGGGACGGTTCCCCAGGTGTCAATTTCCCCTTCGGAAGGGCACTAGGACACCGGTGACGGAGCTTTACCAACAACCGCCATACCGCATGATAGTGTCTTAGCAAAAGCAGTGCCCGACAGAAAGGCCATTCCTGTTATGACGCGTTCGTCCCGAATCCCACGGCGCATACAGATTTCGTGTGCTCTCCTGGCGGTAGTATTTGCGCTCCAACCGGCGGTTTTGGCGCAAAGTAGCAATCAAAAGCCGGCACAATCCAGCACAAAGAGTTCAGGACAGAGTCCTGCGGAGTCCAAAGTGGCCGAGGCGCCCGGGGTGCTAGTGCAATTAAATCAGGCCCTAGAAGGACTTGCCGCCAAGGTTTCGCCGGCTGTCGTCCAGATTGTGGTCACCGGGTTCGGCCCCGTCCGGGAAGAAGATAAATCACGGACGGCTCTTATCGTTCGTCAGCGTGCCGTGGGGTCAGGCGTGATCGTCGATCCGAACGGCTACATCATGACCAACGCCCACGTAGTGGAAGGAGCGCAACAGATTCGCGTAGCCCTGCCGTTCTCGGGCGGCGATTCCTCAGGTCTCGTGCCGCTCGGAAAACGGCGGATCGTCGAAGCCCGGCTGTTAGGTCTCCACAAAGAAACCGATCTTGCCCTTCTGAAAATTGATGAGACCGGCTTGCCTACCCTTCCCCTGATCAGCCAAGAGCGTCCGCACGTCGGGCAACTGGTGTTCGCAATCGGCAGTCCCGAGGGGCTGCAGAATTCTGTCACGATGGGCGTAGTCAGTGCGCTGGCACGTCAACCGGATCCAACCAAGGCCATGACCTACATCCAGACGGATGCCCCGATCAATCCTGGCAACAGCGGTGGACCTTTGGTGGATATGAACGGCGCCGTAGTTGGCATCAACACGTTCATCTTGTCGGAAGGCGGCGGCAGTGAAGGCCTGGGCTTTGCCATTCCAGCGCGCGTGGTCGAATTCGTTTACCAGAGTCTGCGCAAACACGGCCACGTACATCGGGTGGAGATCGGTGCAGTTGCGCAGGAGATCACTCCGACATTGGCCGTAGGGCTTCAGTTGCCGCAGCGTTGGGGAGTGGTTGTGGTCGACGTGAAACCAGATAGTCCTGCGGCAGCGGCAGGTCTCAAGATTCAGGACATTATTCTTACCGCCGACGATCGCCGTATTGAAACATTGCCCGCACTGACTTCTGCGCTCTACCTTCATCGCGTCGATCAAGTGGTGAAGTTGGAAATCCTTCGTGGCAAGGAAAAGAAGACGTTGTACGTTCCCGCCATCGAGCACCACGACCAGATGGATCGGTTGCTCGACGCAGTGAATCCCGAGAACAGCCTCGTCCCGAAGCTTGGGGTCCTTGCAATCGATCTGACCGGCGAACTGGGCTCGAAGCTGAGCTCGGCTCTCCGTATTCCTTCGGGTGTTGTGATCGTAGGGCGGGCAGCCGATCTGATTACTCCAGACACGGGCTTACAGGCGGGAGACGTAATCCATCAGCTGAACACGACGCCGATTGATTCCATGGCCACATTGCGGAGTGCGATAGCCGCATTGAAGACCGGTGATCCTGTGGTCTTGCAGGTCGAGCGCGATGACGGCTTGTCGTATGTGAGCTTTGAGATGGAGTAGAAAAGGAGAGACTTGCTTTCTCTTGTTGACTAATATATACTTAGCTAAGCTAATATGAGCTTAGCTAACCATGAAAACCGTCACGATTCATGAAGCCAAAACGAATCTGTCTCGCCTGATCGAGAAGGCGTGCCGTGGCGAGGAAATCATCATCGCGCGGGGGAACGATCCGGTTGTTCGTCTCGTCCCGATTGCGGGAGGTAAGGGTCGCCGGAAGTTAGGTATTTTGAAGGGCAAGCTGATCGTAGGGCCTGAATTTTTTGAACCGCTTCCTGAGGACGAACTCGACCGCTGGGAGTGAGCTTTGCGTTTTCTTCTTGACACTCATACGCTTCTTTGGGCCTTTAACGGCGATCCATCTCTGAGCGCGGCAGCACGTCGCCTCATTGAGGACGGTAGCAACGAAATGCTAGTTAGCGCCGCTTCTGCCTGGGAAATTGCCACGAAGGTGCGACTGGGCAAGCTCCCGACTGGCGAGGAACTCATTCGCGATCTTGACGCGTTCCTCACTCAATTGGGATTTGATGGATTAGCTGTGTCTGTTTCTCACGCAGCTCGAGCGGGGATGCTCGGCGGAGAACATCGGGATCCGTTTGATCGAATGTTGATTGCTCAGGCGCAGAGCGAGAACTTGCCAATCATTAGCAATGATCGTGTTTTTGATCGTTACCATGTCAAAAGGATTTGGTGATCGCTATGGGGCTGCCGCCATCGCTGCCTTCCCTCGTATCCAGCTCGCCGTCCCGAGATTGGAGATGACCTCTTCCAAAGCGATCAGCTCACTCTTAGTGAACGCATCTTGACTTGCACGATACAGAGCCAGTACTGCAACTACGCGCGAGCCCGATTCAATAGGCACAGCCAGGGCTGACCGCAGAGTGCTGTACTTTGTGGGATCGTTCATGTATCCCGGTTCCACCGAAGGATTGCCGTTCAAAATCGCTTTATGATTTTGCGCCACCCAGCCGGATAGCCCTTCTCCCAGAGGAATTCTCAGCGATGAAAACAGGCGGAAATTTTCGCCGCTCACAAACTGCGGAGTAAGTGCCTCTTCATGCAGGCCATACAGCGCCAGAGAATCGAACGGAACCAGTTTCTTCAGGCGGATCGCAAGCAAAGCGAAGACATCCTCTGGGCAGAGCGAATTTCCCAGGATGCGGGCGATATCTGCCATTTCTCGCGCAACCTGACTCGCTTTTGCAAGCAGTGATCCAGCATCGGCTGTGGTAGTCAAGCCGCAGGTTTCGGCAGACTCTGCGAATCCGGCGGCTGGCGCGGATCCTCGCACGACTTTCACGTCCGTGGAGAGCTTTGGCGGAGCCTGCATCGGCTGCTCGGTGGCCAGTTTTTCGAGCTCGACATATCTCCGCTGCAGGATTGCGACAATTTTCGGATCGAAACTGGTTCCCGCCTCTGACGCGACCTTTGCCATCGCATCGTCGAGCGGCAAGGCTTTGCGGTATTGCCGGTCAGAGGCAAGAGCATCGAGACAATCGACGGCGGAAAGAATTCGTGCTCCGATCGGGATCTCCTCGCCCACAAGTCCCAACGGATACCCGCTGCCGTCCCATTTTTCATGATGAGCACGTACGATCGGAACAACCGGGTAAGGGAAGTCCACCTGCTCAAGAATCTCCGCGCCAACGATTGGGTGAATTTTCATCTTCTCGAATTCTTCGAGTGTCAACTTTCCCGGTTTCGAGATGATGTGCTCCGGCACGGCCAGCTTACCGATGTCATGCAGGACCGACGCAGCTTGCAGCGCTTCCTTTTCGTCTGCGCTTAACCCGAGTTCTTTAGCCAGTTCCATAGCATAAACTCGCACGCGTTGCAGGTGTTCGCCGGTAGTTTCGTCCTTGGCTTCAATGGCGAGCGCGAGCGCTTCAATCGTGCGCAGATGGAGCTTGGAGACCTGTTCCGCATGCTGTTTTTCGGTCTCGAGTTTGCCAAGATAAAGACGATACGATCGATACATCAGATAGATGGGCGGTAGCACGAGAAGTGACGATTGCCATCCAATGTGCCCATTCAGGAAGTGCACCAGTCCCGCGACTGCAGCGCCAACCATAAAATACGGAATCAACCAGAGATGGCTCTCCGCCCACACCTTGGCGATCTGCTTGTCTTCGGTCAGACCGATGACTGTCGAGATCGCAGTGGTGTTGACTCCGAAGTGCACGATTGCAGCCACAAGCAGGGCAAGCGGTCCGGGAGCGTGCAGGATGTGAACGACAACGAACTTGTAGCTCGCGTACGCAGCCGCGCTAGATAAGGTCACTTGCGACAGATTGAACACGAGTTGCACATGCTTCAACTGCCGGGCTGGCTTCCAATAGAACTGCGCGAGCGTGCTCGCAAGCCCAATCGCGAGCGTTTCTGGCAGACTCAATTCCAGAATGCCTAATAGGGTGAACAAGAAGTTGACCGAGAGCGTCCCTTCGATTCCCGGCATGCCCACCTTTAGCGACGAAGCCAGCAGCGTCGCTAACAGATAACAGACAAACTTCACCGGATCGCTCGTTTGCCAGTGCAGGAAGGCAAGCGAGCATACGAGCGCTCCGGAGAGCGCCATTCCGGCGATAAACGCCCGGGCCACGATGGAACGAACCCCAGACATGCGAAGTGCTTAAATTTTCAACAATTTACGGGCAGATGTCGTTTGAAAACGCGATCCGCTGATTACGAACGTTTAGCGCAGCCAAATCAACAACTTAGCGCCCGCGGAGCGATGCCAAATCCGAGCCTCTTAGGTCCTGCTCAGGGGACAATTTGTCCCGGGTATCTGCGCGCGGGACAAATCGCCCGATGAACTTCACAACAACGGCAGGTAAGTCATTGAAAAGTCATGGACGCCCCGGTCACGCTTTGGATTGTTACCTGCACATATGACAGGTACTTGGGGAGCGCGGATTTCGCGCGCTGGGGTTTTAGAAACTGGGGGATTTCGTGAAGAAATTTGTGCTTCTCTTGCTGATCGTCAGCGTCACGATGGCTTACGCCGACGATTCGAAGCTTTCGCCGGAGTTGCGCGGCAACCAGTCGCCGCAACAAGTCAGAGTCATCGTGCAATATGCTCCCGGAGCGCAGGTCAATTGCAGCAGCCTGCTCGGGCTGGTCGACTGCCTGGTGAATGACATTGTGAAACTGGGGGGAACGATCCTGGCGCCACTGCCGCTGGTGAATGGAGTTGTGGCGTTGCTCGATGGTCCCGGGATTCTCAGTCTCTCGAACAATTCCAACGTTGTTTACATCAGCACGGATCGGCCGCTGACCCCCACCCTTAGCAATGCGGCCCCGGCGGTGAACGCGTTCGCAGCCTGGCAATCTGGTTACACCGGCGCCGGAGTTGGCGTCGCGGTAATCGATAGCGGAGTTAGCAGCCATCCCGACCTGAACGGCGGTTTTCTTGGATTGTCGCGTGTGGTGTGGAACCAGAGCTTTGTTCCCGGCAACTTCAGCGCGAATGACCAGTTCGGACATGGCACGCACGTCGCCGGATTGATCGCGGGCAACGCCGCCAGTTCGACTGGACGGCAATATTCTCACACCTTTGAAGGGATTGCGCCGCAGGCAAGCATTATTAACCTGCGCGTGCTCGATCAGAACGGCTCTGGCACCGACAGCGCGGTAATTGCCGCCATCAATCAGGCGATCGCTCTGAAGTCAAGCTTCAACATCCGCGTGATCAATCTTTCGCTCGGACGCGCAGTTTACGAGACCTACAAGCTCGATCCTTTGTGCCAGGCGGTTGAAGCGGCGTGGAAAAACGGCATCGTCGTGGTCGTTGCTGCGGGCAACAATGGCCGCTTTCAGTCCACGAACGGTTATGCCACGGTCACGTCTCCTGGCAACGATCCTTATGTGATCACCGTGGGCGCCATGAAGACGATGGGAACGCCGACGCGCGTCGACGATCTGATCGCCAGCTACAGCTCCAAGGGACCAACCGCCATCGACGCGATCGCCAAGCCCGACATCGTTGCGCCGGGGAACTTGCTGGTCTCGCTCGAAGCGCCGGGTTCGACTCTTTACAACAGCTACCCGGCGAACCGCGTGCCTAACAGCTTTTATGTGAACGGCGGCACCAGCGCTCCTTCATCAAGATACTTCACGCTGAGCGGTACCAGCATGGCGACCGGTGTGGTCAGCGGAGTCGTCGCCGATTTGCTACAGAAAACACCTAGCCTCACTCCTGATCAGGTGAAAGCTCGCCTGATGAAAACTGCCTGGAAGTCTCTGCCGGACTACAGCAGTACAGTCGATCCAACCACCGGCATCACCTACACCGATCAGTACGACATCTTTACCGTGGGCGC
>DATFQQ010000443.1:0-3824 GCA_035264195.1 Candidatus Sulfotelmatobacter sp.
AAACAATCGGTGGAGCGTAGAGAAACCTTTACTTTGGACGCCGCGGAATGGCGGGCGATATTGTGGTAGCACTCCTGTACCAACCTGTAGGCTACGATCTCGACGTTACGGTCGACCCGTTGGCCTAGCAGGTTGCGGAAAAAGTAAGTCGGGCGAAGTTCGGAACCCTTCCGCAATTCTTCCTCAACTTTTAGGACCTTAATCTCTTCGACCCACCGGTGCGTGGGTGCGCAAAATCATGCCCCTGAAGCCCCGATTTCTGGCTTCTAGCACCTTTTGGTCGCGTTTAGACACACTACTCCTCAGGCCTTCCCTGCATCAATCGCGGCAGCCAGGTTCCGGATCCGGACCAGGTTGTAGGCCGCCGCCGCGAACGTGAACATCCAGCCCACCAACTGTAATCCCCGATGCCGCAGTTTCCTCATCCCGCCCACCGTCTTCATCCATCCAAAGATTTCTTCCACCCGCTTCCGCTTCACTTGGCTAATTGCGTATCCGGCATGGCGCGTCGTACGCCCGTCGATCGCGCTGCTGCGCCGCGCATGGATGTTTTGCGCCACGTGGGGAGTCGCATTCAGATTCCGCGACTCAGCTACGAAGTCCTTGGTGTCATAGTTCTTATCGGCTCCTACGGTCACTTGGTGATCACCTGGAATGGCCTCGATCATCACCAGTGCCGCGTCACGTTCCGCCGTTCCGTTGGCCTGCAGCACTTCCACTTGCGACACTAATCCGTTGCGGTTCTCCATCAGCACATGCCCGCTATAGCTCAACTTCGCTTCTTTCCCGCTGCCTTTCCGCGCCAGCAGGGCATCCGGATCCGTGGTCGATGCGTGCGTCTGGTTGCTCCGCTTCTCTCCGTGGAAGTCCACCGTCGGGTTACCCGGATCATCCACCGGTGGTTCCTCGCCACCGTCCACCTTCTTGAAGCTCTTCAGGCTCGCGCAAGCTTCCAGCAACGTCCCATCCACTGTAAAGTGTTCATCCGACATCAGGTCCAGTTGCTGGGCCTGTGCCACTACCAACTCAAAAAATTTCTTGGCCACATCGGCTTCCAGCAAGCGGTCCCGGTTCTTGGTGTACACCGTCACATGCCAAACTGCATCGTCCATGTTCAGACCGACGAACCATCGGAACAGCAGATTGTAATCCAACTGCTCCATCAGCATCCGTTCACTACGCACGGTATAGAGCACTTGCAACAACAGGGCGCGCAACAGTTTCTCCGGCGCCACCGACGGCCGACCGATCTCCGAATACATCGTCGCAAACAGACCAGATAGCTGCCCCAGAACCTCGTCACCGATCTGACGAATCGCCCGAAGTGGATGATCCACCGGCACTCGCTGCTCCGGAGACAGGTAGCTGAACATTGTCGATTGTTGAATGTCGCCGCCGCGCATAAAACAATTCTATATCGAAATGTTTTGGCTGCCAAGCTCCCAGCTTACTTTTTCCGCAGCCTGCTAGACTAGAGTTTTGCACTTTTTGAGGGCACCCCTCGACCGCGATCGCGATCTCGCTATGCTGGGCAACTCGGCACTCTGATCCAAAACATTTTTTGCGGCTCTTGTTATTTTTCTCTTGCGGCCAATCCTTTTTGGTGGTATCTTTCATTTGTTAGATATGAAAGATAAGGCTGCAGATCTGATGGCCATCCGCAAGCGCCTCGTTCAACAAATGCCCGACCCGTCCGCCATTTTGCCTGGTTCGTTATTGAGCCGAATGGTACGCTGCAACAAACCGGGTTGTCGCTTTTGTGAGAAGGGCAAAGGGAAAGGCCACGGACCGATCTGGATTCTTTCGGTCAGTCTCGGAAATCGACGAGTGCGGCAGATTCCTATCCCCGCTGAACTGAAGACCGAAGTCGAAGAAGGACTGCAAAGGTTCGCGCAGATACAGAAGGTGATGAAACAGATCGGGCAGGTGAATCTCGACCTGCTGGCGGAACGTAAGCGGCGGCGGTAAGAGCTTTTTTTTGTGTTCCTTATCTTTCATATATAGATGTGAAAGATAAGGAGCCTTGATGCCTGATCTCTTGGTCCGTTCCTTTGCGCCACTATTGATCGCCTGCCAGCCTTGCTTTACTCAACCCAGTTTCCGTTCCTTCTGGGCCGTGGCCTGCGCCTGGATTCTCTGTTCCGGACGCCGCTCTCTCACCCGCATCATTCAATCCGGCGATCTGGCCCAGTTCAAACACTTCTGCTCCTTTCATCGTTTCTTCAGCCAAGCTCGCTGGAACCTCGATGATCTCGGCCGCTGTGTCTTGCAACTGCTCCTGCCCTTCTCGGGTCCCGTCTTGATCGGCGCCGTCGATGACACTCTGGCCCGCAAGTCCGGCCGTCATATCTGGGGCGCTGCTATGCACCACGACCCGCTCCGCTCCACTAAGGTCCGACCCGTGTTCTCCTTCGGCCATAGTTGGGTTGTTCTCTCCCTCCATCTTTCGTTTGCCTTTGCCCCCGATAAAGTCTGGGCCGTACCCATCCTGGTTCGCCTCTATCGCAAACAGAAAGCCCAGCGCGCCGCTGGCCCTCACGGAAAACTCGAACCCAAACTAACCGGCCACGCTACTGCTCAGCAATACCGCACACGTCCCCAACTGGCTTTGGAGATGATTCGCAAGCTTGCCGACTGGATCCCCCAGCGCAAACTGCGCATCCTGGGCGACAGCGAGTATGCTGGCGGTAGTATCTCGCGTCACCTCCCAGCCAATGTCGAATTGATCAGCCGGATGGTGATGGATGCCGCTCTGTTTGACCCCGTTCCCATAAAGCCTGCTCGCCTTGGCCGCCCGCGCAAGCGGGGAAAGCGTTTGTCCAACCCCGCGCAGATGGCCAATAACGCCTCCTGGCGGTGGACCAAGGCCACTCTGCGTCTCTACGGCCGCAAAGTCAAAGTCTGGTATAAATCCTGCGATGCCCTGTGGTATTCCAGCGCTGGCCAGCGACTACTCCGCGTCGTCGTGGTGCGCGATCCTAGTGGCCGTCGTCGCGACGACTGCTTCTTCTCCACCGACCTCACCATGCAGCCCACCGAAATCCTCACCACCTTCTCTTGGCGCTGGCCTTTGGAGGTCTGCTTTCGGGATGTCAAACAACTGCTCGGTTTCGAGGACCCCCAAAACCGAGTCTCGGCTGCCACGCAACGTACCGCCCCCTTTGTCTTCTATGTCTATGACTTGGTGTTGTTATGGTTTGCTCAGTCCGGTCACGCGCTTTACAAGCAACCGTTACTCCAGCGTGCCTGGTACTTGCGAAAAGCGACTGTCTCGTTTGAAGACATCCTGCGCAGCCTACGTCACGCAAGCTGGCAGGAAAGGATTTTTAGCGATCCAGCTCTGGATGCGCGTACGCGAAAACTCCTCAAGCCCTTTGTAGAATGGGCAAAAGCAATCGTATAAAGTGCAAAACTCTAGCATAGGAGACGAAGAAAAAAGTCCGGTCCTTGCCGTTGTAGACATGTGGAATCACAACCGGTCCGCCCACCGCGCCGCCAAACTGGTTGAAGCGGTACGTAGGCTTGCTCAGGCCACCGAGATTCACGAAGAAATCCTTGGCGCTAAGTTTGTCGTTGCGGAGAAATTCGAACAGGCTGCCGTGCAATTGGTTCGTTCCGGACTTGCTGACCAGATTGATGACGCCTCCCGCCGAGTTTGAGAATTCCGCGCTGAAGTTGTTGGTTTGGACCTTGTATTCTTCTACCATGTCCACGGAGGGAAAGATGGCCGGTCCATTGAAGGCGGGTTCGGAGTTAGCTCCGCCATCGAGGGTGAACATGTTCTGGTTGGGTCGGGAGCCGTTGATGGATACGAACTGATCGTT
>DATFQQ010000444.1:0-60553 GCA_035264195.1 Candidatus Sulfotelmatobacter sp.
GACGGGATAGCGTGTCACATAGTCGGCGTAATCAGGCTCGTGCGCCAACAAAACAGCGGCTTCGCCGCTGGGAACATTCTTCAAGGTGACGACGAGATCGGGAACGCCGCCCATCACGTCGTCCACCCCGCAAAGCCAAAAACGGCCATTGTTTTTTTCAATCGGCACGGCCCGATTCAAGAGTAGCTGAATGCCTCTCGTAGCTAGCGCGCTTGTGATTCGTCTTGGATCAGAGAAAATGTCGTGATTCCCCAGGACTGCCCAGAGTCCAAATGGTGCTCGCAACTGTCCTAACAGTTCCGCGCAAGGCTCTGCATCCGCAGCTGCGCTGACTGGATCCCCCGAAACAGGCACCGTTACAAAGTCTCCGGTTAAAACAACCAAATCCGGCCGGAGGTTGTTCACCAGATCAATTGAACGTCTTATGGGGTGAACAGAGAAAACCGGGTCATAATGGAAATCACTGAGCAGCGCGATCGTGAAGCCGTCGAGTTGCGATGGCCAACGGCGAAGCTTGATCTCCTGGTGAACGACCGTCGGAAGATTCGGCTCAAGCAGAAAGGAATTCACTCCGACGGCAGACGCACCGCCAATTGCGGTGAGTTTGAGAAACTTTCGCCTATTGACTGGAAGGAAAGACAAACGTTCTGGAGTAACTATAAAGTTTTCCGACGACCGTCGGCTCCTTCAGCATACTCCGAGCGTTTGATCTGAGGATCTGCACCTTCAGATTCCCGAATCAAAAACCGAATGTGGCTTGCAGTTCGAGTTTTCTGACGGCTGTCCCAGTTGAGAACGGTCCACCTTGTAACCCGTTGGGGATATCGAAGAATGGCGATCCCAAGATCCCGCTGGGGTTAGAAAGGTTCACCTTATTGAAGACATTGCGAACGTTCAATCCAATGGTGAGGTTGTAACGGCGATCAGAACTCGGACCGCCCATCATGGGCCCGCCGCCGAAGAGGGGACCGTGCGGCCCGCCGCCTCCACGATGACCACCGCCTCCCGGACCACCGGGACCGCCGGTGTTTCCTCCTCCACCGCCTACTCTCTCGCCGAATCCAAATGTCTTTGTCAGTCTAAGATTCAGTGTCACGTGCGATGGCCCTGTGCCGTAGTTGATTGGAAGAAGTGGAACGCCCGCCGGGGCCCCGGCAGCGTCAAAAGTTCCGATCGGCGTGCAATAGACTGTGGATGGCGGCGTATTCGTCGTGTGCGCACAAGTGGCGCTAGATAAGAAACCAGGCCGGTCGTTGAAAATAGAATCCCCATTGATGTCGTTAGGCGCAGTAATGTTGAAGGGCGAGCCAGAACTCACCACCATAAACGGGCTCAGGCGTACCGCATAAGGTAAAGCAACGCTTCCACCCAGGAACAGACGATTCCGAGTATCGAACGAAGCACGACCATAGTCCTGACTGATGTTGTAAGAATTGGACGCAAAGTTCGAAACGCCAGAGGCGTCACTATTCGCATAGTTCAGTGTGTAATAGCCAAATAGCTGCAGCTTTGATCCGACTCGCACATTCGAGTTCAGGATCAACTGGCTCTGTTTGAATACCGCCTCGGAAATATATTCATACACATTGCCTTCGCTCGGATCCGGACGCACCGTTGTTCCCGGCAACGGCGCGTTGGCATTAATCGTGCCGAATAGATGGAATCCTCGCGAATTCAAATAGGTAACAGACACGGTTGCGGACTTCGTAACTTGCCGTTCGACGCTGAGGGCGCTCTGGATCGTGTAAGGTGCATGTAGCGTGGGGCTAACTTTATAGACGGTTGGCGTCGCTAGGCCTACCCCGGAAAGATTGCAATTGGAGGCAACGGGAAAGCAGGTTGGGTTGTTGATGACGAACTGCTGTTGGACAACTCCGTTGACCCGCTCCGCCTGAAGAATCTGCTCCGACTGGAAACGGTCATAGAAAATTCCCGTTCCGCCGCGAATTACCACTTTCGGAGGTGCATTTCTTCCCCCTACGCCCCAGGCAAAACCAAATCGTGGGGCCCAATCTGCGCGGTCGTGGATGTAATCTTGCGTCTCAAAGCGCAACCCTCCACTCAGAGTGATGTTTGGCTTGACGCGCCAATCATCTTGCACATAGAGCCCCGCATCGTAAGTCGTCAAACTCGTGCTTGGTATACCGGTCGTTATCGATAACTGAGTCGCATACGGCGTTCCACCGTTCTGGCGCTGTTGTTGTGCGTATTGATATGACACAGGACACGGAGTCGTGGCCGGAAGTGAGCCCGGGTCTCCCGGGACGTGACAGTTCAGGTCGGTTGTCCCATTCAAAGATGAAAAGGTGAACGTACCATTGAAACTCGAGGTGGAGTAATTTGCGTCACGCAATGCCCTTACGCGCGCCCCGAATTTTATGGTGTGGTTCCCGGTAATCACTGACGTGTAGTTCTGAACTTCGTAATGGTCTTCATGATCAACGATCGTACCCTGATTATTGCCACCTCCACCGAATGCGCCACGGACGTTAATCGTCGGGTCCGTGTTGAGTGCATTCTGACTGTCCCCTTCTCGCAAATATTGAAAACGCGTTTCATTGACGACTTTTGACCCATAAACCTGAGTGTCGCCAATCTGGAAGGTATTCTCTGTGGAGATCTCGTTGTATCCCTGGGAGGGGAGGTTGAATTGGCCGACACCATCGTTGTTCTGCGTGTCGCGGAAGTATTGATAGCGGGCAGTCAGTGTGTTGTTTTTCGTGATTGCATAATCAAGACGAGGGCTGATGTTTGTGCGATGACGAGGATTCGGGATCGACTCGATGGTTGGGAACGGATTGAAGTTATCGTCAAGGACTGTGGCATTCACGGCTGTGAGGTCGTTGATGTTGCGGCGCTCGACATTCACAAAGAAGGACGCAGATTTGCCGAGTGGGCCGCCCAGATTTCCACTGTACTGGGTGGAATAGTAGCCCGGTCCCTCTCCAGCAAAGCGGTCGTGAGAATTAAACGCAGAATCGTTCCCTAAGACAAAGAATTGTCCGTGAAATTTGTCGGTGCCGGGTTTCGTGAAAATCTCGATGCGTCCGTATCCCAACTTGTCATATTCCGAAGAGAAGGGATTCTGGTTAATGCGGATTTCCCGAATCGACGCTTTCGGCGGAAGTTGCCCTGCCGTGAATCCATCGATATACATCTGACCACCATTCGGTCCCGCCGACGGACCGGCTAGCGCTTGCAAGTCTGATAGCAGCTCATCCGGATCATCTGGCAGCGCCTCGAGTTCTTTGCCCGAGATCGTGATCGCTCCTGCATTGTTCGTCGGATTCACGTCAATGGTCGGCGCCGTGTCCGAGACTTGTACTTTCTGCGTCTCGACTTCAATCGCCATCGTTACGTTCAGTCGAAGTGGCTGATCTCCGACGACCACATTGTCGTTTTCGTAAAGCGTGAAGCCGTTGGCAGCAACGGTGAGCGTGTACTTGCCGGTGGGAAGACTCTTGAACTCATACATCCCTTGATCGTTGCTGTGGATCACGATAGGAGACCCGTTGGCCGGAGTCATGATGACGTTGGCGGCTGGAATCGCAGCGCCGGAAGGATCGGTGACCTGTCCTCGCAGGGCTCCCTTCCCTTCCTGCGCAAAAGACAGAACGGTTAACGCAACAACAACGAACCCGACGAATATCGGGCCTAGGCACCTCTTAAACTTCATGATTTCTTTCCATTCGTATAAGACGTATAAATTGCCGAATCAAAACTAGTGGTGAAATCTACTGTGAAGCATCGCCACCGGGCGCCCCGCCCAAGCTCCAGGGTGTCAACATCATTGCCTGCCCCGCACCGGGTACGGCTTGAAGGATCGGTTCCACCCCGCTCAGCAAAGTAATGGCCGTATGCGGTCCGTTCGGTGTGCCCTCCGTGGCCAAAATAATGACCGCGTCGCCCTTCTGAAGATTCAGATCAGCCAACGTGGAAGACGGCATCCGGCTCAGCATGCGCTGCAAATCTGGCGCACCACCGTTGCGCACGCCACCGCCGCCCATACCTCCACCGGGAGGAATTCCTCCTGGCGGTCCGTACACTTGGGTGTTTGCGGCGGGCTTAGGCGCGGCAGCGCCCGCAGGCGCAACCTGACCTGCCCCTGGCATCGCTCCTTTGAGTCGCATGGCAAAGCCTTGCGCCATCTCAGGCGGAATCTTGTGCACTTGCGAATCAGGCGTGACCTTAATTTGCACGGTCTTCTTGCTGACTAAATCCTGAACGCTGAGGATGCCCTCACTTGCGTCAACAGACTTCACTGTTGCAGCAAACTGCGGGAAAACCCCGGCGAAGATCTCCTCCGCACTCATTTCGCTGCCATCCGGATTGCGATTCCCGCGCGCCCGTAACTGATCTCCTGACTGAATGTCCTTCACCCCGCTTGGCTTTGCATCTTCTGGCTTAGGCGACTCCGGCGCGTAGCGGTAGACCACCGTGCTCGTGTTCGTATGCACAAGCAGAGTCTTCTTCCCAGATAAAGTGGGTATCGCGACCACTACATCGCCGCTCGCGTCGTCGACAGATTCGACCCGCCCGCCAGCGCCACGCTTCTGCCAGTCTTGACGAAGTTGGTCACTTACGGCAGCAACCGCGGCGTGTGTGATGACGATGACCTCCAGAGCTGCAAGACTCTTTCCGTCTGCTGATGACGCACCGCGGGCGCGGATTGTATCGCCAACTTTCAGATCTTGGAGCTGAAGCGGCGTGGCGCTCTTCAGGTCTTTCGCACCTGGCGCCAATTGTAGAATGCGGGCACCGGACTCCACGTTGATCGCAACCTCTGAACCGGAAGAATCAAGCGTGAGCGTGCTTCCGTTTACCGCTTTCACAGTCCCAATGCGCTTGGCAATCGACTGCTGCGCCGAGTCCTGAGCCTGTGCAGAATGCACGATCAGAGAATCGCCGCCGAACGCGCTCCACGCGACCAAAAGGGTCCAAGCTGCAATATTCCGTTTCATACGCCTCCCCTACTTTACCTTGCCGGGTGCGGTGCAAGTGCATGATTTACAAAGTTTTACCCAAGAGAAAAGAGGATTACAAAGGAAAGCAATCGCCTGGGGCTGCGCGAACCCAATCACGAGGCATCCAGAGAGCCAATAGACGACACCTCCAGCGCGCCACTACGATTTAACTAGGCGTTTTGTCGCAAAAACGTCCGAAGTTAACCTAGGATGCGTGTTTACAGACCACGAGCCTTTATTCTACGGAGCTTTTTATGCTGGGCCATGGCAGTGATTCTGCCGTCTTCGATTACGGGCCAGGCTGTTCCGGAACAATCTGCCAGTGCGATTCTTCACGCCGACAGTGGCGTTTGGGTAAACGGATACGAAGCACATGACTCTTCGGCGATTTTTCCGGGAGATCTTGTAGAAACGAAACCAAATGCATCGGCTAATCTCGTTTTGGATGGGTCGACGGTGTTACTCGCTCCAGAAACCGTAGGAAAGTTTCAAGGCGATTTATTCGAACTCAACCACGGGGTCGTCTCCGTTGTAACAACGAAGGGCTTTAAGGTGCGCGTGAATTGTATCCGCGTGGAACCCGCGCTAAACGAATGGACCCAATACATCGTGAGTGATCTGAACGGAAGTGTTCAGGTCTCAGCCAAGAAGCTGGATGTAAACGTTGAACGTGAGCAAGGTCGAGGAAAGCCCACGGTCGAGGGTGATACCTCGCAGCATGCCTCCGTCCACGAAGGTGAACAAAAAAGCTACGACGAATCTGAGATCTGCGGTGCCCCACCTCAACCGACTGGTGCTGGGAGCGGGATCAGTCCTAAATGGATAGCGGCAATTGGTGCCGGAGGAGGAGGGGCCGGACTTCTACTTTGCCTCGTACTTCATTGTTTCGGTGGCTCGGGATCACCGCCCAAGCCTGTAATCAGCCCAGCAACGCCTTAATGAAGCTAAACAAGATCGAGCACCACAATGCGGTTTGATCCCGTGCGCACATAATACAGTCGCGAAATAAACCTCCTATCATGAAAAGCACAACTGTTCGACCCGTTAGGGTCCGCCTTCCTGAAACGCTGGGCGATAGCGGCGTCGAGAGCGACTTCGATAACGATTACAGAGTAGCAAGTGGTGGATACCCATGTAGCGAAGTAGTGGCAAAGCAGCCACGGAGCCCGGTAATCCCAAATTGACGAACTGGTTTGCGACAAAGCGGGCATCTTGGCGATGCCCGCCCGCAGTCCCGATCTATTTGTGCACTGAAAAGACTCCTGGCAGGACCTGTGTTCCCTGTTGCTGAACGCCTTGCAGGCTTGCAGGATTGAGTCCGAGAGCTTGCAAGACAGTGGGAGCCACTTGCGCCGTCTGGACAGGAGTGGTGATTGTTGAAGGCGAGAAGCCAGAATTCGACACGAGGATCATCACGCTCGTGTCGTCATGTGAGAAGCCGCCGTGCTCCGCCTGCTTCTTGTGGCTTCCCGAGTAGGTAACGCCGACATTCGGAGTGATAACGATGTCAGGAGTGCGGGAATCGCCTGTAGGTGGAATTCCAGGAGGGTTGAAAATCTGATTCAGAGATGCTCCCCAGAAAATCTGGCCGATACCAGCAACGTTAGCCGAAGCCGGCGACTGTGTTTCGAGGATGTCCACTTGCGCAGCCGTGGTGCAAGAGCGGCTCAGCCACAGAAGCGAAATGTCATCTTCCGTCGGGCCGATCTGCCCGCCCGCGTTCGATTCCGAAGCAGGCAGGCAACTGTCAATCAACTGGCTCGGCGAGGTTGTGACCGGTCCACCTGACGTAATGCCGGTATAGCGTTGCGAATCGATCGGACTCTGTCCGTGCTTCGCGGTGATGATGATGAGCGTCGAGTCATAAATACCTTGCGCTTTTAGCTCGGCTGTCCAGTCTCCGATGGCCGTGTCCACAAACTGGACTTCCTGCAGTAGTTGAGCGCTCGGGGTTCCGGTCGCGTCCATATAACCGCCGCTGCCCACATTGGCTTCGATCAGTTTCTGACCCACACTGACTGCCTGGAAGTTCATTCCGAAGACCATCGGAACCTGTGTCTTCATCGTGCGATTGTGGTTGTAGGCGTCAATCTCGTTGAGGATTGCCTTTACCTTCAACGTGTCGTAACACATGATGTTAAGGAAGCTGTTGGTCCAGGCGGTGAGATCTGCGGTTAAGTCAGGAACAGGGTCGCAAGCCATACCGAGAGGAGTCCGGATTCCGGGCAGCGCAACCACATTGGAATTGATTTCGGGCGCGTAAAAGTCATCAACGTTCGTTCCGTCTCCCGGACCGGAAACCGAAGAGTACGCGGGATGCTTGTCGGACCATGCCGTGTAGCCGCCTGACTGATGAATCACCCCGAAGATCGTATTCGTGCGAACGAAGTTCCATGGATAGACTGGTGCGCAATTATTGTAGGGATCGCGCGGAAGCCTGCCCGGATCAATCGAATTGATGCCGCCGTCGCCGTTCTTTGAGGTGATCCCGTCAATGCCATTCAGGAACTTTTGGTTTCGGTCGATGCCCTCCTCATACTCTGTAGTGGTTCCGTTCGGTTGATTGGGAACGCAAACGCCACCCTTAAGTCCATTTCCAGTGATGCGTAACGGAGGAGCAAGAACACGGTCATAAGCCACATCGTAGAAGGCACCGTGCAATCTCGGAGTCGCACCCGAGATAATCGTCGTGAGGCCCGGGAAGGAGTCGGACGGCTTGGAAGTGCTGGTATCGAGGTAGTTGATTCCCGTTGCGCCCAGAGCAGCCAAGTTTGGGCAATACGGTTGACCGTTGTTTACTCCACTCACACCTTGTGAGCAGTTAATGTAGTCGACAGCGTGCATGCCGTCGATGCTTACGAGTAAGACGCGCTGGATCCGGTTGGGCTGATTCCTGGGGCTTTTGCCTTGCGCCACCGCGTCCGAACCAAGTGACGCTGTTAATGCAAAGGTCGCAGCCAAGGCTAGTAAGGCGTTCTTCGTCCTCATGCAACACTCCTAGTCATGTAGGTGTAGTAACGGATGTCGCGAGTCTAGAACGCAGAATGTTTCAGTCAGGTTACACAACCATGAATTTGTGACGACAGGAGTGTTAAAAACTTTTCAGGAATCGAAGCGACTGCTCCCCTACAACTTCACATTCCTCAGGCGAAGCGCATTTACGATCACGGAGACGGAACTGAAGCTCATCGCTGCGGCGGCAAAAATCGGACTCAGCAGGATTCCGAAGAACGGATAGAGAATACCGGCGGCGATGGGAACTCCGATCGCGTTGTAGATGAAGGCAAAGAAAAGATTCTGGCGGATGTTTCTCATCGTGGCCTGACTGAGTCGGCGCGCGCGAAGAATTCCAGTCAGATCTCCTTTGACAAGCGTGACGCCGCCGCTTTCCATGGCAACGTCGGTGCCGGTTCCCATGGCGATGCCGACATTTGCCTGCGCAAGCGCTGGAGCATCGTTGATGCCATCGCCTGCCATTGCGACGATTCGTCCCTCTTCTTGAAGCCGCTTGACAACTTCGGATTTCTGATCGGGAAGGACTTGAGCATGTACATCGGCGATACCGACTTGATTGGCAATCTTTGACGCGGTCTGCTGGTTGTCACCCGTCAACATGGAGATCTGCCAGCCCAGCTTCTTCAGTTCATCAATCGAATTCTGGGCTGATGCTTTGACCGGATCGCTTACATCGATCCCGCCGGCGAGGTCCCCATCAACAGCGACGAAGATGTTGACACTGCTTTCTGATGGCAGAGTAATCCCTCGTTCGCGCATGAATGCAGCGTTCCCGGCGGCTACGATTCGGCCTTCGACCGTGCCCTGCACCCCCATTCCAGGTGTCGATTTGAAATCGTGCGTTTCCTTTAGAGCAATCCCCTTCTCTTGCGCTGCCGCAACAATCGCATTAGCTAAGGGGTGCTCGCTGTTACGCTCGACGCTTGCGGTGACGCGGAGGAGTTCGTCATCAGTAAGCACTTTTGCTTGCGACCTGACAGAGGTCACACGCGGCTTGCCTTCAGTGAGCGTACCGGTTTTGTCCACTACGAGCGTGTCGACCTTTTCGAGCGTTTCCAGCGCTTCAGCATTCTTGATCAGAACTCCCGCGTGAGCGCCCCGGCCTGTCCCCACCATGATCGCCATCGGCGTAGCAAGACCGAGTGCACAAGGGCACGCGATGATCAGGACTGCAACGGCATTCACCAAAGCATTCGCCAGGCGTGGCTGTGGGCCGATGAGCAACCACGCGACGAACGTAATGACCGCGACCGCAACGACCGTCGGCACAAACCACGCGGCGACACGGTCTGCCAGGCGTTGGATGGGAGCACGACTGCGCTGGGCTTGTCCGACGAGTTGGACAATGCGCGCCAACAGTGTGTCAGAACCCACGCGCTCGGCCTGCAGGATGAATGATCCGGTCGAGTTAATCGTGGCGCCGATCACCTTGCCCCCCGATTCCTTTTCGACCGGGAGCGACTCGCCCGTGATCATCGATTCATCGACGGAACTGCGGCCTTCGAGAACGACTCCGTCGACCGGTATTTTTTCTCCCGGCCGTACGCGGAGCCTGTCGCCGGGCTTTACCTGCTCAAGTGGAATGTCTTTCTCCTCGCCATTCGCGCTAATCAGCCGCGCAGTTTTCGGACTCAGATCAAGCAGAGCACGGATCGCAGCGCTGGTCCGGCTGCGGGCTCGCAGTTCCATGACCTGGCCCAATAGTACGAGCGTGGTGATCGCGGCAGCGGCCTCGAAGTAGACATCGGGGTATCCCCCCATCCTCCGCAGTGATTGCGGAAAAATCCCCGGCGCGACGGTTGCGATCACGCTGTACGCGTAGGCAACGCCCGTGCCGAGACCAATCAGCGTAAACATATTCGGGCTGCGATTGACGAATGACGTCCAGAAGCGCTGGAAGAAGGGCAGGCCACACCAGAGGACCACGGGACTCGCGAGAACCAACTCGAGCCAGGGAATGCGCGGGCCTTCGAGAATCTGCATAAACTCGTGCGGCCAGATCATGCTGCCCATAGCGAGGGCTAGCAGCGGGGACGTGAAGATCACGCTCACCCAGAAGCGGCGCGTCATATCGCGAAGCTCGGGGTTGTCTTCCTGCACTGCAGTTACAGTCCGGGGTTCGAGCGCCATGCCGCAGATCGGACACGATCCGGGTTCGGACCGCACGATCTGCGGATGCATTGGGCAGGTGTATTCAATGCGACTTGCAGGCAGAGGACTTTCCGGTTCCAAAGCCATGCCGCATGACGGACATGGGATGGGCTTCGGCTCCCGCACTTCTGGACACATCGGGCAAACGTAGAACGTCTGAGCTTGGAGCTCAGGCTTCGAACCTCGGACCTCGGCTCCCGTCGCGACGCTTCTGGCTGCCGACAGGCCCGCTACTGTGACCAGTCCTGGCGATTTTCTGGAATACTTCTCGGGATCCGCCTTGAATTTCTCCAGGCAACTTCGCCCGCAGAAGTAAACCTGTTCGCCGTCGTGTTCTGTTGCAAACTTTGTAGAGCCCGGGTTGACACGCATACCGCACACGGGATCCGTAGCCGTAATGCGGTTCTGCGCACTTTTCGGGGTTGAAGGGATCCCGAGTGTAACCAAACCAGAGGTAACCGCTCTATTCAGGTATTCCTGTGGGTTCGACTTGAACTTGTCCGCGCAGCGGGAGCAACAGAAGTAATATTTCTTGCCAGCGTATTGATGCGTATGTTCGGCATCAGCGGTCTTAACGTTCATCCCGCAAACGGGATCTCGGGCGACGGTAACAGTTCCTCGTTGTTCGCTCATTAGACGGTTTCGATGCTCGTGATTTTAGATGTAGTCGCGGGCCAAACGTCGCGTCAGCACAAAGCAAGTCGACAGCGCAACAAGTTGCCCGCTCTAATGATGATCCACTACGGTAACCCGCAAGCTGTGATCTGAATCACAGCGAATCGGAGTACAGTAGGTAATCTGTTCATACGACTTTTGCACTTATCGGGTGCAAACGAAAGCGCAAAAGGGGCCCCCGCAAGCGAGTCAAGATCAGACTAGACGGAGCAGTTCAGATGTCGAGTTCGGAGCCACCTCTTGGCTTATTTATTGAGACTGCACCTGCTGCGGTAGCGATGTTCGACCGCGACTTGCGGTACTTAGAGGCGAGCAACGGGTGGCGAAGAGACTTCGGACTTGGCACTCGCGAATTGCGCGGGCTCTCCCACTACCAGATATTTCCCGAGATTCCCGAGCGGTGGAAAGAGATTCATCGGCGCGCACTCGCCGGCGAGATCCTGCAAAACGATTGCGATCGATTTGAACGCCTGGACGGCTCGGTCCAGTGGTTGAGATGGTTGGTCCGGCCATGGTACGAGCCCGATCGGACCATCGGCGGAATCGTTATGTTTTCCGAGGACATTACTGCGAAGGCCCGCATTGAAGAAGAACTGCAGCGCAGCGAAGAGCGCTATCGATGCCTCCTTGAGTCCACATCCAACGTCGTCTGGCATTGCCGAAGGATTGGTGATCGCATTGATGTCCCGCAGTGGTATGAGCTAACCGGTCAAACACAAGAGCAGGCGGCTAGCGATTGGACCGAGTGCATCCACCCCGATGATCGTTCGCACGCTGTGTCCGCCTGGCAGCAATTTATCGAACGAGGAGGAGTCTTCAAGAATTTGTACCGATTACGCTTCCGCGATGGGCAATACCACTGGGTAGCCTCCAGTGGCGTTTCGCTGACCGAGAAAGATGGCACGATTCGCGAATGGATCGGCACATTCAATGACATTACGGATCGCAAACGCGCCGAGGAAGCTCTTCGCCAAAAAGAAGAAGAATACCGAAGCATCTTTGAACAGGCCCTGGAAGGCATCTATCGCACAACCCCGGAGGGTAAGAGTCTGGCTGCCAATCCAGCTCTCGCCAAGATTCTCGGCTATACATCGACAGAGGAGTTGGTAACCAACATCACTGATACGCTGGGTCAGATGTGGGCCAATCCTACAAGCCGCCAGACCATCGCAGAAGTCATGGAGCGAGGCGAAGTTGTACGTGGATACGAATGTCAGTTCATCCGCAAAGATAACCAGAGGATCTGGGTCTCAGTCAACGGACGCGCCGTTCGCGACGACGCCGGCAAGACGCTCTACTTCGAAGGCTTCATCGAAGACATCAACGATCGGAAACTTGCTGAGCAGAAGCTTCGAGAGAGCGAGAGTAGGGAACGCGCCCGCGCCAAGCAACTGGAGACGATTCTCAACACAATTCCGATTCCGGTATTGATCGCCCACGATCCCGAATGTCGAGAGATCACCAGGAATCGGGCCGCGTGGGAGCAGTTGGGGATCGCAAAGCCGGAGTCGGATACCGAAGGTCCTGGAACCGCGCGCGAGTTACGGCACAGAATTCTCCAAGATGGAACTCCGATCGCCAAAGGACAGCTGCCAATCGAGCGGGCCGCGGCTACCGGTCAGCCTGTTTACAACGTGTCGACCACGCTGATTCGCGAAGATGGTACAGAAAGACATGAGATCGGAAACGCCGCCCCCCTGGTCGACGAGCACGGCAAGATTTGGGGAGCTGTCGGTGCAAGGATCGACATTACAGAGCGAGTCCGAGCGGAGGAGGCACTACGGGGAAGTGAAGAGAGGTTGCGGCTGGCGCAGGAAGTGGCTCAAATCGGATCGTTTGATTGGAATCTCGTCACTGGCGAGGTCAACTGGTCCTCGACTCTGGCGGCGATCTATGGCTTGCGGCCGGGACAATTTCCGCGAAATTACGATGAGTATCTGCAACTGATCCATCCGGAGGACCGCGCCTACGTTGCCAACCTGCTGAATGAATCACCTGAGAGTGGCGACGGTGCCGGAGAGTGGCGGACACTTTGGCCTGACGGGTCCGTGAGATGGATCAGCAGCAAGTGGCGTGTACTGAAAGATGCGACGGGCACCCCTATTCGGTCCATTGGATGTCATTACGACATCACCGATCGCAAGCTGATCGAAGCTGAACTACGCAAGGCGAAAGAACGCCTGACCGAGGAAAAGCTCTACCTCGAGCAAGAGATCGATTGCCAGATCGGAGCCAAAGAAGTGATCGGGTCTGGCACCGGCTTGAAGCGCGTGATGGAAGACCTCACTGCTGTCGCCCCAACCGACTCTACGGTATTGTTGCTGGGCGAGACTGGAACCGGGAAGGAAGTAATCGCCAGAGCAATTCACGAGGCTAGCGCGAGATCCGGCAAGTCATTCATTAAGGTGAATTGCGCCGCGATCCCCTCTGGGCTACTGGAGAGTGAACTATTTGGTGCGGAGCGTGGCGCTTTTACCGGAGCGGTCACGCGGAAGATCGGCAGAATCGAATTGGCCGATGAAGGGACGCTGTTTCTCGATGAAATTGGCGAAATTCTTCCGTCGCTGCAACCAAAGCTTCTACGCGTGCTGCAAGAACAGGAATTCGAACGCCTGGGCGGAACGCGCACCCTCAAGGTTGACTTCCGATTGATCGCAGCGACCAACCGCGATCTACTCCAAGAGGTGCAAGCCAGTCATTTCCGGGGTGACTTGTACTATCGTCTGTCAGTTTTTCCGATTATGATCCCGCCTCTCCGCGACCGGGTCGGCGACATCCCTGCCCTAGTCGAGCATTTCGTCAAGAAATATGCCAAGCGAATGGGTAAAACCATCACCAGCATCCCCAAGAGCACTCTTTCGGCATTACAGAATTGGAAATGGCCTGGCAACATTCGGGAACTCGAAAACTTCATCGAGCGGTCGGTCATCTTAACGAATGGCTCGGTGCTTAGCGCTCCACTCGGCATATTGGCCCCACACAACGGAATCGCACATGATTTAAATGATATTTCTATTGCGACTCTGGCCAACGTTCAGCGCCAGCACATCCTGGAGGCATTACGTTGTTCAAAGGGCCGAGTTAGCGGTCCCGGAGGGGCCGCAGCCCGCCTTGGGCTCAAGCGGACCACCCTTCAGTCCAAGATGAAACAAATGGGAATCGATCCGCATAAGAGCTGGCAATCCTAAGCTCGGGTCAGACCCGTTCGCCGGCTCCTCCCTCCCAAGCGGGATTGGTCAGGTATATTGGAAATACCGGCGGCTCTACCGGGAATCTAAAATCGATCGCAGAAGAGGGCTTTGACGGGAATGACCTACCTTGATGTGGTTTACGGCTACGACTCCCAGCCAGGAGAAAACGAGTTACGGGCCATCGACAGCATGCGCGAAGTGTATGGAATTCGATCGGTACGCTTCAACGAGAAGGAGCGGATCGTGAGGGTAGAATTCGACGCCTCACGAATGAAGCAAGACGCAGTGGCCAAACTCTTGCGGACGGCTGGCATCGACATCAGAGAAAATGTCGCCTTGGCTTAGCCGCTTCGTCGGGAAGCCTGGATACTAATCACAGGAATAAGGGCGGGGGAGGGACGTGCGCGAGAAAAGCAAGGGGTGCTCACAGAAAACCTCTGGCCGAAGTTATTCTCTGAAGCACCCCGTTGCGCGCCACTTCGTCTGCCTTTCCATAAAGCAAGCCATCGGCCGTTCGTAAGCTATTGAAAACAAGGGCCAAGTAAATCCGCCTGATTGTAGGAATTGCTCTCCCGGAGGAAAGAATTACTTCGCAGGCGAAGGCAAAAATTGGGCCAAGGAGCCTGTGAAAAAACTCAGCCACCAGCTACAGGAAACCCTGTAGATTCGTCTCACGCAAACGATGAACTCCTTTCACGTTCGTGTTTTCAATTCCAATTTGTATAGTCCGAAACATTCATCATTTATTTCCACTGCGTTTTTTCTTCTCAAACGTTCCAGCGAGAAAGACGCCCAAAAAAAGTGCGCGGACACGAGCGAAAAACTGAATTGAGTCCCTGACCCTTGCAGTCCGAGTTGGGAAATGTTGGTATAATCAAAATCGGTTTCACCCTTCCACACTTATCTGCGCCCTTAGCTCAGTTGGATAGAGCGTCTGGCTACGAACCAGAAGGTCGGGAGTTCGAATCTCTCAGGGCGCACCACTAGTTCCTTTCACAATCTATCCAGATGGAATTCGATACCAAGCGAGATTACGTGCGCTTTTTGAATCGACTTTCTATGAGCAATGCGTTCTCAATCAGTCGCGGAGTCCCGTTCTTGCTCGTGACTCTGCTGATTCGGTGCATTCCGCTTTCTATCTTGTTTCTGCTAGTCTCCTAACCAGCCCTGTTGTTTCGAACCGTTACGGATGCTTCCGGTTTGTGGGCATTTACCGCTGATGCCAAAGCCATCTCAGCAGCAAGATTTGTCCCTCCTGTCGTCTTCCAAGAACGGCTTGATCTATCTCACGGCGAATGACTGGGCCCTCGTGGCAGACAAAGCTATCCGCAGGAAATTCAAGCCCGGGGACCACCTTGTACAAGAAGGCAGGCGCACCCACGGGGTCTTCATTCTGTTGCAGGGTGCCGCTGCCGTGCAGATTCCGGGGCACAGCCCTGACCGCGATATCGGCCCTGGTGAGGTCTGTGGGGAAATTTCTTTTCTCGATGAGTTGCCGGCAACTGCCAATGTCGTCGCGCGCGATGAAACCGACGTCTATTATCTCGATCGTCCAACACTGCAGTCATTATTCGAGTTATTTCCTCACCTTGGTTCCCGCTTCTATCGATCGCTGGCCTCAATTCTCTCGCGGAGACTACGAGAGGTGATCGGACGGCAGTCTGGGTCTCAAACTGCGTCAAAGAAGCATCCCGAATAAAACGGTTCGGCTCGCATGTGCTAGCCTTACAAGTTCTCGAAGCTTTGGCCGGACGCTCTGCTTCCGAGCTCTATGATGGACCCCGTCAATCTTCGCCTCGCGTTGTTCTCGGCAGCTGTACTCGGCTTCCGGCACGGTCTCGACTACGACCATATAGCGGCGATCACTGATATCAGCAGTGTGCAGTCTCGGCCTCGCGATGCAATGCGTTACGGACTTCTTTACGTTGCTGGCCATGCCGCAACTGTAGCTCTTCTAGGTTCTGCCGCTGTAGCGTTTCGGATCACGCTGCCTCCGACGAGCGATCGTTGGGCCGAACGGATGGTTGGGGTCACGCTGCTCGTCTTGGGCATTTATGTCCTGGGCACATTCTTTCGACCATCATCTCATTCCCACGGGCCCAAAACCCGAATCACTTTATTAGTCAACGGCGTCCTCTGGGTCTACTGGCGGCTAAGCCGACTCTTTGGGGGCAACCGCACACAGGCTCCTCAAGTCTTTAGAGATGGATATGGAAGCACCTCGACCTTCATAGTCGGAGTGATTCACGGCTTTGGAGCCGAGACCCCCACCCAGATCCTGCTTTTCCTAATGGCGGCTAATCTCGGTGGGACAGCTGCTGGACTCCTAGGCCTACTCTCCTTCACTATCGGGCTGCTTGCGATGAACACTCTCATGTGCGCGTCGGCGGCAGGCCTTTTTTCTGTGACGTTCGCCCGCCCCACGGCCCTGCGAGCGCTCACACTTGCGACCTCGGCCTACAGCATTGTAGTCGGGACGATTTTCCTCCTTGGATCGGGAGACAAGCTGCCCTCCATTAGCGGCTGAGCCGTCGCAAAATGAAACACCACAGTTCTGATCGGTAGCCCGGATTGCAAGAGGATGATTCATATGTGCACAAGTTTGCACTTCACCGCCCTGCCCTGTGGATGTTCTTCTGACCGATTGCTAGTTTTTTCAACGACATACAAAATTTCTCATTTTGGAACGTGGGGTGCAGAGGTTTGCGCATCAGGACGATTCGGCATACGTGCGCGTCCCAGCGAAACGTACTGGAGCCCCAGGTGAACGAACAAGGTAAGGCTTGTTCAGGAGGAAGTAGTCATGCAACGTTCGTTGTTACTGGTTTTACTGGCTCTGGCGCTGCCGATGGCAGCATTCGCAAGCAGTTCGGTGGATTTCACTAACAGTAGCGGGACGCTCAGTGGCACCAACGCAGGATTAAGTCTGAGCGGCTCGGAATTGATCGCTGTTAATGGCCTCGGTGGATTGGGTCTCGTCACGGGGAACCTTGGCACCGTAACCTTTTCGACAGCGGCCCTCACCAGCGGAAGTCTGCAAATGGGTGGTACCTTCGCAGCCGGAGGATCCTTCATGGTTACCTCGAACGGCAGCAATGGACTACCTTCCGGCACGCTATTCAACGGTAGTTTCTCTGGGCCTGTAACCTGGACGTTAGTGACGCTGGCGAACGGCACTCACAACTACACCCTGAGTGGTTCCCTCTCCGGGACGTGGTATACCGGCTCCACCGTCAATGGTGCAACGATCCAACTGACCATCAACACCGGCAAAGGATTCTTTAACGGTTCGACTTTGATCTCCAGTGGAGATACCAACATATCGACCGTTCCCGAGCCAGGTTCTCTGACGCTTCTTGGGACTGGACTCGTCGGCCTCGCCGGTGTGCTCCGTCGCAAGCTGAAAGCGTAAGCTAAGAACTCACTCCTGAATCAGGCCCCACCTTGGGTAGGCGGGGCCTGTGCTTTCTCTGGGCATAGAGCGACCGTTTCTCTTGACAGGAGGTTAGTGCACTGTGCGGTCGGGTCCCCGATAATGTTTGCCACTCCCAGTAATGGTTGAACCGAAGTCGCAGGAATGCCCAGGTTGTTCCCTGATGCTTGGAATGAGACGACGTTAAGAATTAGGACGCGTCTTTTCAGCCCATTACCCCAGTAATCGGAACCAGGGGATTACCGTTGACCCACCCCGCCTGCCCTTCTTAAATTGCCAACAGGGGGTTGTATGAAGGATATTCACGAGGTCCTGCGGCAAAAGCAGGCGAAATATGCCCAACTTGGCAAACAGATCGAGATGCTCCAGCAGGCTGCCGAAAAGCTGCGCGAGGTCGCGCCGCTGCTGGCCGAGAGTGACGAAGAAGATAACGTTGTTCTAGGCGACGTCGACGAAGCTGTGGCCGGCGCGGACGCAATGGCAGCCAAGGCGTCAGCTGGCTCCGCCGCTAACAACGCGTCCAAATCATCACGGCCGTCCGCACCTCGTTGGCCGTAAATCCAGTTTCTTGTCACCACGAAAATCGATCTATGAACCTTCAGGCACTGCTGGTATCGAGCGATGATTCCGCGGCGGACGTGCTGAGCCGAGTTCTGTCCGGCTTCGGCATTGCTGTGGATCGGTCGAGCGATCCCGAAACTACAATGGAGCGCGTCCAGCATCAGAAGTTCGACGCGCTCGTGGTGGACTTCGACGATGCCAAGGCGGCGCAAGAAGTCCTCGAGAAGGCGAGGAAGGTCGGTTCCGCACCACTAAGTATCGCCCTGGTCGCAGATCCGACGAAAGTCCGGCAGATTCTCACCAGCGGTGCGCATTTCGTACTTTACAAACCCGTTACAGAAGAAGCAGCCAAGGCCGGACTTCGCGCTGCGGCTGCGATGTTAAGTCGCGAGCGGCGCAAAGCCTTCCGAGTGCCCGTCCAAGCTCCTGTAGAAATCACTTTACCCGATACCCGCAAGTTAGACGGCATTCTACTGGATCTCTCAGAGACTGGCATGGATGTACTCACCGCAGAACCGCAAGTTGCAGGCGCTTTGCTCGCTTTCTACTTTAAGCTACCCGACGGTACAGTCGAACTTCAGGGACACGGACAGGTCGCATGGGCAAATCCGAATGGTCAGACCGGCGTACATTTCCTCGACCTATCGGAGAGCAAAGTGACAGAACTGCGTGACTGGCTCAAGGCCGCGGCGGTCGCTGTGGGCACTATTCCAGATGAATCAGTACCTCACTGCAAACTCACCGACCTCAGCTTAGGTGGATGCTACCTGCAGACGGAAGCACCGTTTCCGGAAGGCTCGCTAATCGATTTCTGCCTGAAAACGAAAGAACTTGAAGTTCACACTGATGGCATGGTCCGTGTCACGCATCCAGGACATGGGATGGGAGTTGAATTCCCATCACGCACTGCCGAACAGCGTGAACAAGTGGTAAAAGTGATCGATTTCCTGCGCAGTTGTCCGGGAACCATGCCAGATCTCAGCGTTTCTCCGAAGGCCTTGGTTGCGGACCTTACACAGTTTGAGCCGGGTGAACGTCCGGCCGATTCTGAGGAATGGGAAGATCCTCTTCTGGAACTGCTGCGGCGTGGCGCATCATTGCAGCAAGAAGATTTCCTGTCCGAACTCCAGCATCAACGAAATCCGGAAGAAACGGCGTCGGTTTAGTTCTAGTCGGCGCAACGTCAGGTTTCGCGCTTGTTTCCTCAAAAAGAAAGTCGCGGTCCTCAGGCTCATATCCCTCTAAACTGCGCTTCATGATAAAAAGCCTCCCGTAGCAGGTCATCAACGAAGATCGTTTGGCAGGAAGCGAAGGCAGGTACCGCAAAAAGAGAGCGCTAATGGGAGCGAGAGGCTTCGGTGGATTCCGAAGAACTGGGGGACCGAACCCCGTCTCTGGTGCGATCCCCAATTCTTCGTGGTCTGTTCCACCCCAATGCGAGTACGGTAGCGCGACTCCTTTGCGGGAAGATTTCAGCAAGGTTAATTCTGGGTTAAATTGAGAGCGGCAGGTTTTGGATGGAGCAGTTGAATTTCACCCACAGTTAAGAGGAAACTCTGGACCATTGTGATGCGACTCTGATCTCCAGGCGGTTGCCCGAGACAACACCCCGACTGCTTTGGACACCTTTGTTGGCGATAGCAGCTGCTGCGTTCGCGGTGCAGATTCCCTTCTTCTTCGAGGGCACTCCGTCAGGGCACGATGTTGAGTTTCATTTGTACTCCTGGCTCGAAGTGCTCAGCCAGTGGAGACATGGGATTCTTTATCCGCGATGGGCGGCATTGGCACACTTCGGGTACGGGGAACCGCGATTTGTTTTTTATCCGCCAGCCTCATGGACGCTGGGTACCGTGATCAGCACTATTTTCCCTTGGACGATTGCGTCTCCCCTCTACATCTGGATCGTGCTCGTCCTGGCGGGGACCTCAATGTTTGTCCTGGCTCGGAGATGGTTTGCGAGAAGAGACGCGACCTTCGCTTCAGTGTTATACGCGGTCAATCCTTATCATTTGTTGATCATCTACTGGCGCAGCGCGTTTGCCGAATTATTCGCAAGTTGTCTTGTGCCGCTGTTGCTGCTGTTCGTATTGAATGCTGCCCACGGAGATCGCCGAGTCGTTTTGCCGCTCGGCTTATTGCTGGCCGCATCGTGGCTTACGAATGCTCCTGCGGCTGTCATGATTCATTATTCCCTGGCACTATTGGTTCTCTACTTGTCCTGGACACGAAGATCTCCTCAAATCCTGTGGATTGCTGGGGCTGCCGTCGTGCTGGGGGCTTGTGTATCGGCCTTTTATCTTGTTCCGGCAATCTACGAGCAACGTTGGATCGATATCGCGAACGCGGTGTCGGCCGGTTCGCGTCCCACCGACAACTTCTTATTCGTTCACACCACCGATCCGGATCACGACGCCTTCAACCGCATTATTTCTTGGGTTGCTCTTCTGGAAATCATCCTCATCGTCGTGGGCGCCACTGCTGCAAAGGCTTGGCGCCAATCACGACGCGAGTTGTGGACCGCTCTTTCTATCTGGGCAGCTGCCTGTACTGTCTTGATGTTTCCGTTCACGCTGATGCTCTGGAAGATCCTGCCCAAGATGCAATTCATGCAGTTCCCATGGCGATGGCTGCTGTGCCTGAGCATGATCTTCACGCTGTTTGTTACAGCCGGTTTCAAGAAATGGTGGATGCGGGCAATTGTTGGCGTGCTGTGCCTCGCCCTGATCGTGGTGGGCTGGCATCGGATCCAGGCGCCCTGGTGGGACACGGCTGCCGATCTGCGCGAGATGGTCGACAACATGTACATCGACGCGGGATACGAGGGAACGGACGAATACACTCCTCTCGGTGCGGATCCAGGCGCGATCGACAAAGATGCCCGCAAGGTGACAGTCGATGGTCCGGCGCGAGCTGACATCCACGTACTGCGGTGGGATGCGGAAAGCAAGACTTTTACCGTGCAGATGTCCGCCGCGGACCAGCTCGCTCTGCGGCTTTTTTCTTATCCCGCTTGGCGGACTGAGGTAAATGGCCGTGAGGTACAGACGAACTCACGCAAGCGCACCGGACAAATACTCGTTCCAGTCCCTGCGGGGATGAGTCGCGTCGAGATTCGGTTCGTTCGAACTTGGGATCGCACTCTCGGAGACTGGATTTCTTTTGTAGCCGTGCTCGGAACCTTAGGATGGATAGTCTTCCGCAAGCGAATCGCTCTTTCTAAGAACGAAGCGTCGCGCACACAAAGGCTTCAAACCACGTGAAGCGGATTCTCATTGCGACGTCGAATGCGGGCAAACTGCGCGACTTCGCCGGCGCCGCAGCCGTGCATGGCATTGAGATCGGAGGCATACCGAACTTCTCTTCCCTGCCCCTGGTCGTTGAAGATGGGCAGACGTTCGAAGACAATGCGCGCAAAAAAGCTGAAGAGTACAGCGGCTATGTCGCGGGAGAGGTTGTCCTTGCCGACGATTCAGGGCTGGAGGTTGACGCTTTGAATGGCGCACCAGGCGTGCACTCGGCGCGCTACGCGGCCGACGAGCCGCATCTTGCAGACGCGAACACCGACGATGAGTTGAACAATGCACGTGTACTTCGCGAATTGAAAGGAATCTCTCCCGAGAAACGTACTGGCCGCTTCGTTTGTGTACTCACAGCGGCGCGAGATCGCAAAACTCTCGCAATTTTCCGCGGCACCGCCGAGGGCATCATCCTCGACGCTCCGCGGGGCAAGAATGGCTTCGGGTACGATCCGCTGTTTTATTTTCCACAGATCAACAAGACGTTTGCCGAGCTATCGCCCGAGGAAAAATCGGAGTATAGCCATCGTGGTGCCGCATTCCGGCAATTCTTGACCTGGTGTGCGAGGCAATTTCCGCAAGACTACATCTAATTGCACAACGTGACTTCCTCGCCGCTTTCGAGCCCGCTCGCACTGATTTTCGACATGGACGGCGTCCTGATCGACTCCGAACCGCTGCATAAGCGCGCCAAGGAGTTGGCGTTTGGCGAGGCCGGAATCATTTTGCCGGAGTCTGTGTACGACCAGCACAAAGGACGCCCCGATGCCACGGTAATTCCCGAAATGCTCGGAAGGAGAGGGCTTTCTACTGATCAGATTGCCGAATTGTTACATCGCAAACATCAGATCTTCGAAAAGATCGAACATGAAATGAAGCCGGTGCCGGGCGCGGCGGAATTTGTTCTTTGGGCAAAATCGCGGTATCGCATTGCGCTGGCAAGTTCGGCAACCGCAAGAAATCGCAAAGCTGGTCTCAAGCTTCTAGGTATCGGCAACCCGTTTGATTTGGAGGTCGACAGTGAGCGATTGCACCGGCCAAAGCCAGATCCGGAAATATTCGAGATCGCAACCAGCGACTTGCAATTAGAACCCCGCGATTGCTGGGTGATCGAAGACTCAACCAACGGCGTGCAGGCGGCGAATGCGGCTGGCTGCTTCGCAATCGGAATTATGACTACCTTCGACTCGGAAACGCTACGCAATGCCGGAGCAGACCTTGTTGTTGCCTCTTTCGCAGAACTTCGAATCATCCTCGAATCGAACCTACAAGGCTCCATTTAGTCCAGGGACGCCTAGCCGTTAATTTCTGGGTTCTAGACTGAACGGATTCCTCAGCGAACTCTGCGGACTCGTTTGCGGCTCTGCGGTGAACCTCTCACCGCTGAGTGCGCCGAGAACTGCCGCTGAGATCGCGAAGAAGAACGCTTCCCAACAGATCTCACGACACCTTTCTTGACTTCACTTCTTCTGCCGCCCGATAATGAAAGGTTCTTTTCTCATCGTGAAACTTATAAGGAGCTTCTGTGGCGTCAGCCAGTTCTTCTGCTCCCGGGGTTAGCAAGTACGTCGTGCAAGGTGGGGTCGCTCCGTTACGTGCTGGTCAAGGGATCTCGTTTGTTCTCCGCCGGTTGCATTCGTTAACGGGCATTATTCCGGTGGGTGCGTTCCTGTTCGAGCATGTTCTAATCTCGAACGCGACTGCGATCAGCGGGCCGTCTGCGTACGCGCGCCAGGTCAGCTTCCTTGCGAACCTTCCGCTGGTTTTTTTCCTGGAACTATTCGGCATCTGGATTCCGATCGCTTTTCACGCGCTGTACGGTTTCTACATCTGGTACCGCGGCGATTCGAACACTGCCGCTTATCCGTGGTCTGGAAATTGGATGTACACGATGCAGCGCTGGACCGGTGGCATCGCGTTCATCTACATCGTGTGGCACACCTACACGATGCGGTTCACCGGGGTTGATCTGCATGAGACACCCATGGCGTCGTTTGGCAAGGTGCAGGCAGAGGTGATGCACGCGCCTCTATTTCTGTTCTATGTAGTGGGACTGATCGCGGCATCGTGGCACTTCGCTTACGGCATCTGGCTGTTCTGCGCAAAATGGGGCATCGTTTCCGGCGACAAGGCACAAAGGCGGTTGTTGCGGCTGTGTCTGGCGTTTTTCCTGCTGCTCTGCGCGGTTGGACTTTGGAGCTTGGCTACGTTCCGATCTAGGGCTTTAGCTCCAGACGACGATCAGAACCGAGCGGTAACACAATCGAGCCTGAAGTCGGGGCCTCCAGCCGTGAATCACGGAAAGGGGGCGCTCTAATATGGCGGCTCCCAGGATCATTGTCATTGGCGGCGGACTGGCCGGGCTTTCTGCAGTCATCAAGATCGCCGAGATGGGCGGTCAAGTCGATCTCTTCTCCATTGTCCCGGTAAAGCGTTCGCACTCCGTGTGCGCGCAAGGCGGCATTAATGCCGCTAAGAACCTGAAGGGTGAGGGTGATTCCACCTGGAAACATTTTGACGATACGGTTTATGGCGGAGATTTTCTCGGAAACCAACCGCCAATCAAGGACATGTGCGACGCGGCGCCCGGGATCATCGACCTGCTCGACCGCATGGGTGTGCCTTTCAATCGCACTCCGGAAGGACTCCTCGATTTTCGCCGCTTCGGAGGCACCTTATATAACCGCACCGCATTCGCCGGCGCCACCACAGGGCAGCAGCTTCTTTATGCGCTCGATGAACAAGTTCGTCGATACGAATCCGAGGGCAAAGTAAAGAAGTTCGAGCACTGGGAGTTTTTGTCCGCGGTGCTCGATGGAAACAAAGTCTGCCGCGGGATTTGTGCGATGGATCTGCGCACGATGGAAGTGCGCACGTTCCCTGCTGACGCGATCATCATCGCGACGGGTGGCATCGGCGCGATTTTCGGGAAATCGACGAATTCCGTTGTCTGTACCGGATCGGCGCAGTCCGCTCTCTACCAGCAGGGCTGCTATTACGCGAACGGCGAGTTTATCCAGGTTCACCCAACTTCGATTCCAGGCGAGGATAAGCTCCGGCTCATGTCCGAATCGGCGCGCGGCGAGGGCGGACGCGTGTGGGTACCGAAGACTCCCGGCGACAAGCGCGATCCAAAGTCGATCCCGCAGAGCGAGCGTTGGTACTTCCTCGAAGAGTGGTATCCGAAGTACGGCAACCTCGTCCCGCGAGATGTCGCGACCCGCGCGATCTTCAAAGTCGTCTACGAACACAATCTCGGCATCGATGGCAAACCCATGGTCTATCTTGACCTGACGCACATCGACCGCAAGATTCTCGATCGCAAGCTGGAAGGCATCCTCGAAATCTACGAGAAGTTTGTAGGCGACGATCCACGCGACACGCCGATGAAGATTTTCCCTGGGATGCATTACACAATGGGCGGCCTTTGGGTGGATTACAAACAAGCAACGAACATCCCGGGGATTTTTGCCGCAGGTGAGTGTGAATTCCAGTATCACGGCGCTAACCGGCTGGGCGCAAACTCTCTGGTGTCGTGCATCTATGGCGGAGGCATCGCTGGTCCGAATGCAGTGAACTACGCACGTGGCCTGCAGGCTACGGTTGACGGCAACGGCCACTTCACCGCCGAGCAGAAAAAGCAGGAAGAAAACAATGCTCTTCTGATGAAAAATGAGGGCAACGAAAACCCAGTAAAGTTGTGGCGCGAACTGGGCGATTTGATGACCAAGGATTGCACCGTCATCCGCTACAACAAGAACCTGGTGCAGACGGACGCGAAGCTGGTCGAATTCCTTGAGCGCTATCGCAACATCAACCTGAGCGACCGCACTATGTGGGCTAATACCACAGTCGTGTTTGCGCGCCAGCTGTACAACATGCTGCAGTTGGCTCGGGTCATTGCGCAAGGCGCCCGTATGCGCGACGAGTCACGCGGAGCGCATTACAAACCGGATTTCCCCGATCGCGATGACAAGAACTGGATGAAAACAACAAAGGCGTATTTTGCCCCGGATGCGGATGAGCCCAGGTTCGAGTTCGAACCCGTGGACGCTTCGTTGATTCCACCGCGGCCGAGGAAATATTGATTGTGTAGGGGCAGACGCATTGATTCGCCCCGCAGTGAAGCGAGCGCAGTGATGAATGCAGTGGCAGTCGATTCTGGGTTGCATCAATTGCTGTACGGGGCAATTCAGAACAAGCGATTGATTCGTTTCCGATATAAGCGCAAAGAACGAATCGTCGAACCGCACGACTACGGCATTCAAAAAGGAATTGCCCGACTGCTTTCGTGGCAAGTCGGCGGGCAAAGCAGCAGTCGATTGCCGGGATGGCGTTGGTTTGATGTTGCTGACCTGCAAGACGTCGAGATGCTGGAGAACTCGTTCGCTGGAAGCAGAGAAGTTTCAGGCAAACATCATCAGTGGGACCAGATTTTCATTCGTGTCAAGCCGCATAAGAAGACAAAGAGGTTGAGGAAAACGGCGTAAGAATGGATCGTAGGGGTTATCAAAGCTCGCTAAAGGCTCATTGTTAATGGCAGATAAAACCGTCATCTTAAGAATCAAGCGTCAAGCAACTCCCACCTCCCAGCCGCATTGGGAGGAATTTACCGTTCCCCACCGTCCGAACATGAACGTGATTTCGGCACTCATGGACATCGCCGCCGATCCGGTCACCCGCGACGGCAATGCCACAACTCCGATCACCTACGACTCAAACTGTCTGGAAGAGGTCTGTGGGTCATGCGCCATGCTGATTAATGGCAAGGCGCGCATGGCTTGTTCGGCACTCATCGATCAACTCGAGCAGCCAATCCGGCTTGAGCCTTTCTCGAAGTTCCCCGTTGTGCGTGACCTCGCCACCGACCGAGGTGTGATCTTCGAGAACCTCAAAGCGGTCAAGGCATGGGTTCCGATCGATGGCACTTACGACCTGGGCTCCGGCCCACGGATGACGGCCGAAGACCAAGAGGCCTCCTATCCCCTATCACGGTGCATTTCCTGCTGCTGCTGCATGGAAGCCTGTCCTCAATTCAACGAAGAAACCGGGTTTGTTGGGGCAGCCACCATCTCTCAGGTGCGTCTGTTCAACACGCATCCGACCGGCAAAGCTCTTAAGCGGGAACGTCTGGCCGCGCTAATGGGCGACGGCGGCATCCAGGAATGCGGTTACGCGCAGAACTGCGTCGAGGTCTGCCCCAAGGATATTCCGCTGACCAAGTCCATCTCCGAAGTTGGCGGGCAAGTCATGAAACAGGCATTGGGTGACCTTTTACGACGCTGATTTTTGTCACCTGGCTCCAACCGTCCGACTCATGAGCGTCATCTCACTCGCGCCAAGTCGCTGGTGGCTTGGCACATAATTCAACTTTCTGCACTCAGCCGCAAACGGCCCGCAACTTGCCCCTAGACCTGTGAGGATCTTGCCTCGGCAAGCCTGGTAACCAAGCTGTTTGGGTACGGTCGTAATGGTCCAACAGGAGTCTTCGATTGGGCCACTTGACAGCATCCTTTAGAATAACCGCTACTTGCGGGGAAGCAGTGATCCGAAATCTGCTTCCGCACGGAACGATTCGTGAGACGAACTGGCCGACTTCAATTCGTAGCAGTGATAATGCTCCTGGCACTCTGCAGCGCGTTTTCTGAACGCGCTTTCGCTGTGCGCCACGCCGTGCTGCAGAAGTCACACCGTCGACATTTCCGCTGGCTGCACTGGCATCCGATGTTCCGCCCGTCACACGAATCTCTTCTCCTTCAGAACGCTGAAGTGGACCGGATGAACCTGCCGCGTATTCAGGACGACACCGAGCTTGAGGCACTCAAGGCGGATGGTTTGTTGGTGGCGATCATCCCGAGTGAGTCTCTGCGCATTGAGCCGTCACTCGATCCTTCGCGGCGCTACTGCCGTCCGTGGACGCTCGATTTCGTCAACGATCTCAGCCAGGCTTATTACAACCGCTTCCACGCGCAGATTCAGCTGAACTCAGCCGTGCGCACCGTCAAAGTGCAAAGGAAGCTTCGCCGTCACAACCGGAATGCCGCGCCGTACGAAGGCGAGACCGCTTCGTCGCACTTGGCGGGCCTGACCGTGGATCTCCAACGCCGCGGCATGAGCAAGGAACAGATCCGCTGGATGGAACACTACCTTTTCTATATGAAGTCCCTCGGGCTGGTGGAACCGGAAGAAGAGCGCCGCCACTGGTGCTTCCACATCATGGTCAGCGGCCGCTACGATGAGTGGCGGGATACCCAGAGCATCATTCCCATCGACCGACCGGACCAGGAAAAGCCTGCGACTCCTTCGACTGAAGTGGCCTTGGGCAGCGGCACAGAGTAGCCCGAGCTTCGGCTTTACTTCCCTCTCCTCGGCTTATTCCTTTACGATCCCTTCGTATGATCGTTCTCATTGCAGGGCTGCCCGGCACGGGCAAAACCGCGCTCGCTCGAGCGCTGGCACAGCGCACAAATGGCCGAGTTCTGAGCAAAGACGAGTTCCGCCATTCAATCTTCCTGCCTGAGGAGATTGAGTATTCCCCACGGCAGGACGACTTCTGTCTCCAACTAATGCTCGAGACCGGAGGATACTTGTTATCTCAAAATTCCACAAAGATCGTTTTCCTTGACGGACGGCCGTTCTCGAGGAGGTATCAGGTTGAGAACGTGATCCGCGCGGCGGCTTTAATGCATCAGCCCTGCCGGATTCTGGAGTGTATCTGCACCGAAGAGACTGCGCGGCGGAGGCTGGAGGGCGATGCTTCGAGTGCGACCCATCCAGCTGGTAATCGTGATTTCCAACTCTATTTGAAGGTCAAAGAACGTTTCGAAGAGATTCTGCACACGAAAGTCGTAATTGATACTGACAACCCGGCGGAGACTTGCGTTCGCACGGCACTGAGTGCATTGACCGATTGAACTTGGTCCTCGAAGTTGGTTCTGGTTGTTCTCGACGGTCTCAACGATCTTTTCCGGCGGCCTTTGCGGCAAATTCGTTTTTTACCGGAGCCTGCGGAAAAAGATTGCAGAGTTCGCCGAGAAAGTCATTAAGCAATGCCCGTAACTAGCTGAAACACTGCTCTCCTCAGCTTAACCGCTTGGTGCGATTTTCCGCTCTGCTGTAAAATCGGCAACTTGCCCCCAACTCCTCGGGCCATGACTATGACAATCAGATTGCTTTCCTTTGCTTTGTTGGCATGCGCGCTCGCAGCAGCACAAACTGCACAGACGAAATCGACTGACAGTGGCGTCAGTCCCAAAGCACATGCCATTCACGATTCCGCTCTGATAATCGATACGCATGCTGACACGCCACAGCGATTTCTTGACGAAGGCTTCGACATTGGCTCGACCGATCCCAACGACGTCGGCCATATCAGCCTCGACAAGGCACGCCACGGCAATCTTGGTGCCGAGTTCTTTTCCATCTGGGTCGATCCAGAAACCAACAAGGGGAACTTCGCCAAACACACCTTCGATCTGATCGATTCGGTCTATGAACAGGCGGCGCGGCATCCCGACCGTATGATGATGGCCTTTTCGACGGCCGATATCGAGCGAGCGCGCCGCGAGCACAAATTGGGTGCCCTGATGGGCATCGAGGGCGGCCATTCCATCGAAAACGACATCCATCTATTGCGCGACTACTACCGCCTCGGCGTGCGCTACATGACCCTCTCGTGGTCCAACACCAACGAATGGGCCGATTCGTCAGGCGATATTAACGATCCTACAATCCAACATCACAATGGGCTCACCGATTTCGGTAAGCAGGTAGTACTAGAGATGAACCGTCTTGGGATGATGGTCGATATTTCGCACGTGGCAGACAAGACATTTTGGGATGCGATCGCCACGACCAAAGCTCCCGTGATCGCCTCGCACTCATCGGCGCGCTCTCTGGTCAATGCGCCACGCAACATAACAGACGACATGCTGAAGGCGGTCGCGAAAAATGGCGGTGTCGTTCAAGTGAATTTCTTCAATGGCTTCATCGACGAGAATTTTCGCAAGGCTGCAGACGCCCAAGCCAAAGACAATGCTGCCGCTGTAAAGCAGTATCTGGACCAGATGAAAGGCGAAGGCAAGTCAGTTAACTACATCGAGGTCGACCGCATTGAACGTGAGTGGATGGCCAAGATTCCAAGACCTCCTCTGAAGTCGCTGATCGATCACATCGATCATATCGCCAAGGTCGCTGGAGTCGACCACGTGGGACTCGGCTCCGACTTCGACGGAGTCAGCGGGGCGACTCCCAGCGGAATTGATTCTGCCGCCGATCTGCCCAAGATCACGCAAGCGCTGCTCGATCGCGGTTATAACGCCGACGACATCAAGAAAATCCTTGGCGGAAATCTGATGCGAGTGTTCCGTGAAGTTGAACGGGTCAGCCGAGAGATGCAGTCGTCAGCAAAATAGACCTGATAATTGTCATCCTGAGCGAAGCGAGGGACCTATGCAGTCCCCGGCCGCATGAACACTGCAGGCAGAGTTACACAGGTCCTCCGGTGCGCAAAGAACGCGCCTCAGGATGACAAGCGATACTGTCCCTGTCAGATCACACCTGACGGACGGGCTGAGCGCCAAACTTCATCGCTGTCGTACAATGCAACGTTGCGACAAAGATCACGCGCACCGCTTCCAAGGAGCTGCCATGCGTAGAGTATTCGTATTTCCTGTAATCGTATTGCTGAGTTGCCTTGCGGGGGCACAATCCAATTCTCAATCATCGGCTGCGAAGCCAGACACCGCCGCAAAGCCTGCTACGACGGCGCCGTCTCAGCCGACAGCTATCATCGATACAACCGCCGGCAAGATGACCTGCACTTTGTTTCCAGATAAGGCTCCAATCGGAGTTGCGAACTTCATCGGCCTCGCGTCCGGTACAAAGGATTGGAAGACACCGACGGGAGCCACCAAGCACGGCGTCCCTCTCTATGACGGAACCATTTTCCATCGCGTCATTCCACAGTTCATGATCCAGGGCGGAGATCCCGCGGGCACCGGCTCAGGCCCCGATCCCGTAAAAGTGTTCAAGAACGAGACCTCGCATGATTTGCTGTTCGACAAGGCCGGACGCCTGGCTTATGCCAACGCCGGTCCAGGCACAAATGCTTCCCAGTTCTTCATCACCGAGGTGGCGTTTACAGGACAGCAGGCATCGATTCTCAACGGGAACTACACCATCTTCGGCCAATGCGATGATGCATCCGTCGCGCTGGTCAAGCAGATTGGAGCAATGAGCCGCGACTCCAATGATCGGCCATATCGCCCGATCAAGATCAATCACATCGCCATCCAGAAACCAGGCGGCGCAGCGGCAAAACCGGCCGGCACAACCACCAAGAAACCAGCAACGGCAACCCCAAAGCCTTCGACGAATTCCAAACAGTAACGCCGGAATGCCCGAGCTTTACATCGACGCCCAGCCTACGCTTGCAGCATGCCGGGAATCTGACGAAATACAGAAAGGACATCATGAGCCGTCAACCAGGACTCTACGCAACGTTTGAAACCACTGAAGGAACCATCGTCTGCCGTCTATTCGACAAAGACGCGCCTAAGACCGTCGCCAATTTTGTGGAACTGGCCGAAGGCAAGCGTGAATGGACACATCCGAACACCCGCAAGAAGTCGAAGGACCCTCTCTATGATGGAACCATTTTCCATCGCGTAATTCCCGACTTCATGCTCCAGGGCGGAGATCCTCAGGGCACCGGCATGGGTGGCCCCGGATATCAGTTTGAAGACGAGACGAAAGGCTCTCCACACAAGTTCGACAAACCGGGCAAGCTGGCTATGGCGAATGCCGGTCCGAATACGAACGGCTCCCAGTTCTTTATCACAACCGTGCCCACGACCTGGCTGACCGGCAAACACACAATCTTCGGCGAGGTGATCGAGGGCCAGGACATCGTCGAGAAGATCACGCGCGTACCTCGCGGCCGCAACGACCGCCCGAACAAGGATGTCGTGTTGAAGAAGGTAACGCTCGAGACGGTGTAACGACACCGCTTCGATACCGGTCGACTAGAAGCGATAGACGATCCCAGCACTTGCGTAGAACGTCACCGAACGATTAGCGCGCTGTGAAAGGGCCAGCGATACATTGCTTCGGTCGGTGACGGTCTGATGATAGGTGTAAAGCTCAACTCGCTCTAGAAAGAACCAATGGCGTGTTTCTCGCGGGTTTGGGATCGAGACTGAAATCTCTATCCCGTGTTCGCCATTCTGCCAGTCGTTGCCAGCCGTGAACCAGTTCCCTTCGAACCGCATCGAGAAATCGTGGCTGCAGGTCGCGCAGGGGCGCTGTATCCAGTCATATCCGCCACCGAACTGCGGACGATTGGCTGTCTTCGTCCAGTTCGTAGTGGAACGTTGGTTCCATCTCCAGCCAACTCCGAAAAAGCTTCTACCAGAGAACAATCTATTCAGGCGGAAATATAAATCAGCATCGAGGTAGCGGTCATGGCCCTTAGCGTTTGGCGGATCCGTGCCGTTCGCCGCCCGTCCATTGTCGTACGCTCCGCGAGCATTCGCGACAGAATGACAGCTCTCCACATTCAGTCCAGCTTCGGCTCGAATCGCCGCGAGGGCATATCCAGCCGGCATAATTGACGGAGCAACATACACGTAAGGATGTGGAGCCAGACGCGTCATCAGGTTGTCATCCGTAGCAGCGGAGCATTGCTTGCGATCTCTTTTCTGATCGGCAGATGCAGAAGGGCCAGAACCTCCACGCCCGGTGGTGGTTTGGGCGTCCAGTGGTAGTAGCAATCCGAAGATCGCAAGGATAGAGCAGCGCAACATTGACTTCTTTTATGTGCCGCGCTGTTATACGGAAGCAGCCTTGCGCGATAGGACAGCATATCGCTGTCACAGTGTGCTAGAAGAAGTTGTGTCTCGAAAAACATAGAGTCCGTCCCAAAATGGGAATCAAGCGTTGGTGGATCCGAAGGCGCTTGCTTCGAAATAGGAGAAGCCGTGGGAACTCTCCCGTCACAACGCAAACCTGTCATCCTGAGTGGCGGCGAAGCCGGCGCGAGGGACCGTACCGCCGATGACACGATCAATGCAGTCAGCAAGGATTTCCTCTGCCGCGTACTGTGTGGTATGCCCCGGCCACTTCATCGATGCTTTCCGCTGTCGTACGGTCCTTCGCCCGGCTTGACGCCGGGTTCCGGATGACAAGACGTTATGGAGTCGTAGGACATCACTCCCTAGTATCATGGTCAACTCTTCAAAGTGGCCAGCAGAGTAAAATCGCAAGCATGTTTGCGGTAGTACCGCGCGGCATGGAAGATCCGCTTAAGCTGCTCCTCTTGATCATTTTTGGTGGAGGACTGCTAGCTTTTGGGCGATGGAGTTCGCGGCTAGGCTCCTCGACCAGACAGGATTCTCCTCTCGACATTCCCACTCCTGATGTCGCAGGACTGGTGCCGCTCGGGGGGACCGGTGCGAGCGCGCGGCCTCCGTCAGCCGAAGAAGTTGCCGCTTCACTCCCCTACGATCCTGCCCTGGGCAACCTACGCATCCGAAAGTTCTACTTCAACAAGGCAGACGCAATCCCCGGGCCGGATGATCCCGAAGTATTTGCCGACGAGCTCAACGTTGAACTCTACGACCCCGAGTCTGGACACGCCTCGTGGCAGTCGTACTTCGTAGCAACGCCGCAAGGACTATCGAATCTTCTGCGAGAGAAGTCTTGGAGATATCTCCACGCCCCACAAGTTCTCGTATTCCCGCACTACGACTTGGAGGAAATACGGCGGGCGGTCGTTAGCCGCGTCGTGGCGGATCACGAACTGTTGAAGAGCTCGGAATGGCCCGACGAGGAAGCGCTATAGAACCGATTACCGTGGTTTGGCAGAAATCTGATTCTGCTTTATCTGAATCTTCGACAGAGTTACATGTAGTGGATGAACGGTTACCCGAAGATGAATCTGGCCCTCTCCCGCGCGATGGTCGCGATTGCAGCAGCCTCTCTGGTGTTCGGAGTCCTAGCGCAGGCACAGTCTGCCGATGACCCCTGGCTGATCACGGCGAGTGGCGGAAAAGGCCCCCTTAACCTACATACGACTCATGAGGACCTGGTCCACACCTTTGGAGCAATGAACGTCGTAGAGCAGGATGGAATTGATGGCATGTCAGGAGATATGGAGTACGCTACGATCCTCTTCCCGAAGGATTCTCAGAGGAAGATTGAGATTGTGTGGCGTGATGGCGACAAAAGGACCGCGCCCCGTTCTATGACGATTAGTGGTGACGAAAGCAAATGGAAAGCCGAGCACGGAGTCTCACTGGGCACGAGTCTGAAATATCTGGAGAAGCTTAACGGTCGCCCTTTCCGGTTGGCAGGCTTCGGTTGGGACTACTCCGGAACCGTCACTTCTTGGGAACAAGGCCTGCTCGAGGAAGATCTGCAGATCCCCGGTCGAGTCATCCTACGTCTCGGCGAGGCTAGCAACAAGCTTACGGACAAGGAGAACAGTGAAGTTGCAGGAGATGGCGAGTTCTCTTCTCGCCATCCCGTCATGCTGAAGCTTAATCCTAAGGTTTATGAGATAGTCTGGATATTCCCATAGAAACAGCAAGAGCTGAAGCGTGCCTACACTCCAATCACTCCACACAATTCCTTCACCGCCGCAGCGCTCTTATCGAGCCCAGCTTTCTCTTCAGCCGTCAGCTTGATCTCGATAATCTGCTCGATACCCTTCGATCCGAGCTTCACCGGCACTCCGACGTAGAGCCCATTGACTCCATATTCCCCCTGCAGATAAGCAGCACACGGCAGGATTTTCTTCTTATCCTTCAGGATCGCCTCGACCATCTCCGTTGCTGCAGCCGAAGGCGCATAGTAGGCCGAACCAGTCTTCAGATATTTCACAATCTCAGCGCCGCCATCGCGCGTACGCTGCACCAGTGCTTCGAGGCGGCTCTTCTCGATGAGTTCTGTGATCGGGATACCTGCAACGGTCGAATAGCGCGGTAGAGGCACCATCGTATCTCCGTGCCCACCCAAGACAAAGGCCGTCACATTCTCTACGCTGACCTTCAATTCCTCGGCGATAAATGCGCGGAATCTGGCGGAATCGAGCACGCCAGCCATGCCGATCACCCGTTCCCGTGGAAATCCGCTCAGCTTGTAAGCAGCCTGCGCCATGGCATCGAGCGGGTTCGAAACGACAATCAGGATGCAGTTTGGGGAATGCTTCACGACCTCGCCAACCACGGCCTTCATGATGTTGTAGTTCGTGTTCAGCAGATCATCGCGGCTCATCCCCGGTTTGCGAGGAATGCCGGCCGTGATGACAACGATGTCAGAGTTCGCCGTATCGGCGTAACTGTTCGTCCCACTGACGTGCGAATCGCGCTTCTCGATCGGCATCGCCTCCAGCAGATCGAGCCCTTTGCCCTGCGGAACACCCTCGATAATGTCGATCAGCACAACGTCGGCGAGTTCCTTCGATGCAATCCAGTGAGCAGCCGTCGCGCCCACATTTCCCGAACCTACGATGGTCACTTTCTTACGCATAAAAGACCTTTCTTGCCACGGATCACCACGGATTTACACGAATAAGAGTCCATAGAGTTGTTCTGATCCGTGTGAATCCGTGGAAATCCGTGGCGAATAAATTTATAAACTACACCAGTACACCCGCTCCCATGTTCTCGATCATGTAGCCGGCGAATTCGCTGGTCTTCACTTTCGTTGCTCCGGGCATGAGACGCTCGAAGTCGTACGTAACTTTTTTCTGCTCGATCGTCCGCTCCATGCTTTGCTCGATCAGATCAGCAGCTTCGTTCCATCCGAGATGCCGGAACATCATCACGCCCGAGAGAATCACCGAGCCCGGATTGATCACATCCTTGTCCGCATACTTCGGCGCCGTGCCGTGAGTGGCCTCGAAGATGGCATAGCCATCGCCGATATTCGCGCCTGGCGCGATACCTAGCCCGCCAACCTGGGCCGCGCAAGCATCGGAAATATAGTCTCCATTCAGATTCGGCGTCGCCAGCACTGAATACTCGTCGGCGCGCGTCACTACCTGCTGAAAGATCGAGTCCGCAATGCGATCGTTGATCATGATCTTCTTCTTCCACGCGCCGTTACCGTGAGTGGAGTAGATCGCGTCCAGCACATCCTTTACTTCTTTCTCGACCGACTGACGGAACGCAGGAGGCGCAAACTCCATGCCGGGTTCAATCATCTCGGCATTCTGCGCAACGCTAAGGTTCGGATTCTTATCTTTGTTGTCGATGATCCAACTCTCGCGCTCGGTCACGACTTGGTCGCGGAATTCTTCGGTTGCGATCTCGTATCCCCACTTACGGAAGGCGCCCTCGGTGTATTTCTGAATATTGCCCTTGTGCACGAGCGTGACGGTTTTGCGACCGGTTTCGAGAGCATGTTGAATCGCCATGCGGACAAGGCGCTTCGTCCCAGTCACAGAAATCGGTTTGATGCCAACGCCCGAATCAAGACGGATCTGCTTCTTGCCACCCTTCAGCATGTCTTTGTTCAGGAACTCGATGAGGCGTGCGCACTCGGCAGTTCCCTGCTCCCACTCAACTCCGGCGTAAACGTCTTCCGTATTCTCGCGGAAGATCACCACATCCATGCGCTCAGGATGCTTTACGGGCGAAGGAACGCCTTGGTAATACTTCACCGGCCGCACACAACTGTAGAGATCTAGTATCTGCCGCAAGGCTACGTTTAGAGAACGGATTCCTCCGCCGACGGGGGTCGTAAGCGGCCCCTTGATGGCGACGCGAAATTGGCGGATTGCCTCTACCGTGTCGTCCGGCAGCCAGGTGTCAAACTTTGCCTTCGCCTTTTCGCCGGCGAACACTTCATACCACGCGACGCGGCGTTTGCCTTTGTACGCCTTCTCGACTGCTGCGTTGAATACACGTAACGAGGCTTTCCAGATGTCGCGGCCGGTGCCGTCGCCTTCAATGAATGGAATGATCGGATGATCCGGAATGTCGTACTTGCCACTCGCGTAGCCGATCTTTTTTCCATCGCTGGGCACTGCCACCCCGTTATAAGAGCCCGCCATGCAAAACCTCCGCCGCTAAAGGAACTTGGTGATGTTGTTGGAAAACCCACAATTATAAAGAATCTGGCGAGAGACCTGTTGCGATTTTCCTCAGACGCTCATCTTTCTTTCATTGCGAGACAGGAAACGTCGCCCAAAGTTCAGGTTCCATTATTGTCATCGCATCATTGCAGAAGCGCCCGATCGGGATCATTTCCAACGGTGATTCTCTCGACCTTGACTCGCGAGGTGCCTCCGACTTGCACCCTGTGGGATAATTCCCTACTGATTTTTCCAGGCATCCCCCGGTCATGGAGGATCGAATGAAGTTTCTATCACGCCGGTTCATGATCTGCCTTCTGGGCGTCGCAGCGTTTTGTGCCCCAGCTTTTGCCGATGGCTCCCACGACCGAACGCAGTTCGGGCACGACGTCTTCGTGGGCGCCGACGAGCAAGTCTCCGAGGTTACCTGTTTCGGATGCAGCGTACATGTACGTGGACGCGTAGATGGTGACGTCACGACTTTTGGCGGACCCATTGTGCTTGAGGAATTCGGTGAAGTTGGCGGCGATACCACCAGCTTTGGAGGCGACGTGCGCCTAGATAAGGGCTCAAAGGTGCAGAGTGTCACCGTTTTCGGTGGCCGCGTGCGTCGCGATCCTCAGGCTTCCGTCGAAGGCGACGTCACCACATTTAGCGGATCGTATTGGCTCTTCCTGATCTTCGGGCTGCCCTTGATGATCTTGGGAGCCTTCATTGCCCTGATTGTGTGGTTCATTCGTCGCCTCACGCGGCCTGCCATGCCAGTTGCGGCATAGGGCCGTTCGATGTTTCACCAGCGGCGGGTACCCCAGGTCTTACGGACGCCTACGGTCATGAAGCGTCCCCATGGTCCGTTCGTTCCCAAATCCGCCGGCCCTAGATTTTTGTCGCGCGCCCCCAGGCGATCGAACAGGAAGTGCTGTGTAATACGAAACTCGAATCCTTTGTTCAGGTAGATTCCCGCTCCCCACGAGTGTTCTACTCCGATCGCGTCTGGTGACCAAGTATAGAAAGTCTTCGGTACCGTCTTGCCAAACAGGAAGGCTGGCGACCCATAAACCATGAACCGGCGCAGCAGTCCACGCCCAAACGGACGCACTTCCAGGGTTCCCCAAAGCATATATCGTGCGAACAGATTGCACGGTGCATTCGCTCCTCCGTAGATATAAGAGTTTCCAGCGCACAGGTTCGGGTCGATCTCATTGTGCGGTGGTGCCAAGTCGAGCTGCGCCCATCCCCAGAACATATCTTTGGGAAAGAACATGCGGTCATTCGGTCCCGCCTCATGCCAGGTGCCCTGTGAGCTGGCGTCTTCGCTTTGGCGCACGTTCAAAGTGCCATTCGTCTGCGCTGCCATTAGAGTGCCTAAAACCGCGAGCGTTACAACTAACGCCCATTTCATCATTTTTCCTCCCAAAATCCAGGCCAAGTGTGCACACGAGCGGCGCTGATCCGAAAAGCCTCGTCGCTCCGGAAGCAGGTCGTATGCTTGTTACGAAGAGTGGAACATTGTAACGCGGACGATGCCCATCAAAATGGAACGCAATCTTGCCCATGAGCAAGGAGAACTCGCGATTCTTCCAGAATTCATATTCCAGTCGAGATTTCTTCCATTCATAGTACGTTCATGTTAGGAAAAACTGCGCTAAACCGCTTGAAACCATAGACCTAGGGTTTGGTGGACAGATTGCATTATGCGGATGTACAGGAAAACCCAGGAACCCTATGCCTCAAGAGATTTCCGTCTCGTATCAAGCGATCAAGAGCAAGGTTTACCGACTCATCGACGCGCTGGTCGTTGGAGAAAAGAGCGAAGCGGAGGTGCAGGAATCCGTCCGTCGCTGGTGGGCTCTCATCCATCCAGCGGACCGGCCGGTCGCTCAGAAATACCTCCTGATGGTGCTGGGGCGCTCCAATTCGGCTCTGGATGCTATGGGTACCGAGCTCTTGTCGGTCAGCGGCTGCGAGCCAGCTCCTGCGCGGATGTCAGAACCTGTGCCCTCAAAGCGTATGCGTCTCATGGAGCGCACGCTGAAAGAGACTACGGTTCGAACCGCGTTCTAGACGGATTGCTCAGAGCTCTCCAGAATTAACAATTCTCCCGTTGCATTTCTTCGGTCGTGTCCGTATCTTCAGACCACCCCTGCGAAGCGTAAATCCTAAACCGGAGCAGAAAATGAAGCCGTTCCTCCACAAGGTTGTGATGAGGTCTCTTCTTATCGGAGCACTATTGACTATGACGACATCGGTTATCGCAGGACCGGGGCTCTACAGCTTCACTCTCAATTCGATCGACGGAAAACCGGCGCCGCTGGCCGATTACAAGGGCAAAGTCGTACTGATCGTGAACGTCGCCAGCAAATGCGGCTTCACACCACAATACAGCGCGTTGGAATCGATCTACGAAAAATACAAAGATCAGGGATTCGTCATCCTTGGATTCCCCGCCAACAATTTCGGAGCCCAGGAACCGGGCACAAATGCGGAAATCAAAACCTTCTGCTCCCGAAAGTACAACGTGAGTTTCCCGATGTTCTCCAAGATTTCCGTGAAGGGTGCCGACCAAGCACCCCTGTATACATACCTAACCCAGCAAACCGGAACTGGCGTCACCGGAGACATCAAATGGAACTTCACCAAGTTCCTGGTCGATCGCAATGGCAAGGTGATCCAGCGCTTTGAACCCGAGGTCACTCCGGATTCGAAAGAAGTGACAGCAGCAATCGAAATGCAACTGAGGTGATGCTTTCCTTACTGCGTTGAACTATTCGTGCCCATTCAATCACGATCTTGGCTGATGGGAGAATCAACGAAAGCCCGCACTCGAAACCTCGTCCTGCACCGAAGAGTCAGATGTCGTAGTACAGCGCAAACTCATACGGATGCGGTCTTAGTCGGATCGCATCCACTTCCTTCGACTTCTTGTAGTCGACGTAGGTACGCAGCAATTCCTCGGTGAAAACATCTCCTTTGAGCAGGAACGCATGGTCGCGTTGTAGCGCATCGAGCGCATCCTCCAATGAGTCCGGCATCGACGGAATACTCGATATTTCTTCCGGATCCAGTTCGTAGATGTCTTTGTCGAGGGGCTGCCCGGGATCCATCTTGTTCTCGATTCCATCTAAGCCGGCCATCAGCATCGCCGCAAACGCCATGTACGGATTGCAACTCGGATCCGGCGGACGGAACTCTACTCGCTTCGATTTCGGCGACGGAGAATACATGGGAATGCGGCAGGCAGCTGACCGGTTTCGTCTGGAGTAGGCCAGATTGACCGGAGCCTCAAATCCCGGGACTAGGCGCTTATACGAATTTGTGGTTGGCGCAATGATCGCCGCGAGCGCCGGACCATGCTTAATGAGTCCCCCGACGTACCATAGTGCAGTTTGCGAGAGTCCCGCATATCCATCGCCTGCGAACAGCGGTTCCCCGCCCTTCCAAAGGGACTGGTGCGTGTGCATTCCATTGCCGTTGTCGCCGAAAATCGGCTTTGGCATGAACGTAACCGTCTTACCGTTACGATTGGCCACATTCTTGACGATGTATTTGTATAGCAGCATCTTGTCGGCGGATCGAACCAGTGAGTCGAACTTCAGATCGATCTCCGTCTGCCCGCCGCTCGCCACCTCGTGATGGTGGCATTCCACATCCATGCCGCACGACTGCATGGTCAGCATCATCTCGGAACGCAGATCCTGGTAGTGATCGGTGGGAGAGACAGGAAAATATCCCTCGCGGTACCGCGGGCGATATCCAAGGTTGTTTTCTTGCCTGCCCGAATTCCAGCGGCCCTCCTCAGCATCGATGTAATAGAAACCGTATTGCTCACGCTGATCGAAGCGCACATTGTCGAAGATGAAAAACTCGGCCTCGCCGCCAAAGTAAGCGGTATCAGCAATGCCGGACTCCGCTAAATACGCCTCTGCCTTGCGCGCGATGTAACGCGGGTCGCGGTCGTACCGCTGCTTGGTCACAGGATCAACCACATCGCAGACGAGCACCAGTGTCGGCACTTCCGTGAAAGGATCGAGCAGATGGCAGTTCGCGTCCGGCTTGAGCAGCATATCGCTCTCGTGGATGCCCGCCCAGGCCCGGATCGACGACCCGTCGATACCGAAGCCTTCCTCAAATGTGGCCTCCGTCAGCTGCTCGATTGGATAAGAGACGTGGTGCCACAGACCGGGAATGTCGGTAAAGCGCAAATCCAGAATCTTGGCATCGTGCTTCTTGGCGAAGTCGAGCACAGTCTTGGCGTCGGCCATAGTGTTCCTTCTAGGAGATCGATTGCTCAAGCGAACGCCTGCGGAGTTCCCGCAGGCGGGCAGGCTGCTACAATCGGGTCGCGTTGTGCGGACCGACGAGCATACTGCCAGCCCTACCCGCTGGCAATTCGATTGTTCTTATAGCCGGGATAAAGCGGAATTTATACTGAAGCAGTCAGCTCTCAGCCATCAGCCACGGCTTCGTATGCCTGCCAGGCTTGGCTTCGGCTGACAGTTGAGCGCTGATGGCTGAAAGCTAATGGATTTCGACCAACTCGAAACCTTCCTCGAAGTGGCGCGCCACGCCTCGTTCTCGCGGGCGGCGGAGAAGCGTTTCCGCACCCAGCCAGCGATTTCGTCCCAAATTCGTGGCATCGAGGAAGAGGTCGGCGCCAAGCTCTTTGACCGCTCAGGAGGCAAAGTCTCCCTGACCGCTGCGGGGAAGGCCTTTCTTAAGTACGTGGAAGATACGCTCGACGCCCGTAAGGCGATGCTGGTCTCCATCGCCGAGATGGAGCGCGTCCCCCGCGGGGAAATCATCGTCGGGGCCAACGAAGGCACCTGCCTGCACATCCTGCCGTACGTTTTCGCCGACTTTAAGAAGCAGTATCCCGACGTCTCGGTTAACATCAAACGCTCCGACTATGCCAAGATACTCGAATCTATCATCGATAACTCGGTTGATTTCGGGGTGGTCTCTCTGCCCGTCAACGACAATCGCTTGACCGTGGTTTTAATCCATCGGGATGAACTGATCTTGATCTCGCCTCCGCAGCATCCTCTGGGAAAAATGAAGTCCGCAACCATCGCCGACACCAGTAAATATCCGCTGATCGTCCCGAAGGCAGGCCATACCCGCGACGCCATCGAGCAGCTATTCCATGAGCGCCGTCTCAAGCCCAACTTCACCATGGAACTCGACTCCAGCGAACTGCTGAAGCGCTTCGTCGCCGCCGATGTCGGCATCGGTTTCATCGCGAAATCGAATGTCGAGGAAGACGTCCGCGCCAAGGTCCTCGCGGCTGTTCGCCTTGCCGATGCGCAGGTGCGACGCGACCTGGCCCTCGTTTTTAGAAAAGACAAGGCGCTCAGCCGCGCGGCCCTGGCATTTATCGATATTGCAGTCAAGCATAAATCCGCGCAAGAATTGGAACAGATCCCTAGCCGATGATGAAGTTCCTCTCCAACCGCTCGCTTGACGCTTTACTCATTATTTTGGTCGCGGTCACATACGCGCATCCAGCCTACGCGCAAAAGTCCTTCGCGCAGGCCCCAGCCTCGCAACGTCAGCTGATTTCGATAAAGGTCACCGGAAACAAACGATTCTCCGAGGCCGCCATCGTTGCTGCCAGTGGTCTGCAGATCGGCTCGGTCGTAACCGAAGACGATTTCAAGAAGGCGGCCACCCGCCTGGGCGCCTACGGAATCCTTGCCGATATCAGCTACACCTACTCGTTTTCCTCCATTGGCACCAAACTCGAGTTGCAGGTCACTGAGGCTCCCAAATTCGTCCCGGCCCGCTTTGAAGACTTTGTCTGGTTCTCGGACGAGGACCTGCTCAAACGCATTCAGGAACGTGCTCCTCTCTTCAATGGCGAACTGCCTCTTAGCGGACGGCTCGCCGACCAGGTTTCTGACGTTCTCCAGGCGTTGCTTGTCGAAAACTCTATCCCTGGTCACGTCGAATACGAGCGCGCAGGAAAGCAAGACGGCCCAGTCGATTCGATTGTCTATAGAGTCTCCGACGTGTTGATTCAAATTCGCGATGTCAATTTCGTCGGCGCCGCTGATGCAGACATACCGGCCCTGAAAGCTGCATCGCAAAGACTCCGCGACAGCGAATACTCGCGGTCCGTCCTTAGCGCTCTGGTGCAGCATCAACTCACACCTGTTTACCTAGCTCGCGGATATCTCAAAGCCGCATTCGGCGAGCCGCAAACCAAAGTCGTCAAGAAGCCGTCAGCGGAAAGTAGCGATGAAGGGATCCGCAATCTAACCATCGTCGATGTGACCTTCCCCGTCGTTCCAGGAGATCAGTACAAGCTGAAGGGCCTCGAATGGTCCGGTAATCACGAGTTTAATACCGAAACACTGCAGAAAATGGTCCGAGCGCCAACGGGGGAACCCGCTAATACCGTCAGGCTCTCGGACAACCTGAAGGACATCCAAAAGCTCTACGGATCTCGCGGATACGTCGCCGCTGCGATCAAAGCCGATGCGGACTTCGATGACGCAGCCAAAACCGTCGTGATCCGCCTCGACGTCAACGAAGGCGCGGTCTTCCACATGGGAGAACTTGAGTTCCGCGGCCTCGACAACAGCCTGGAGGCCAAACTTCGCAATCTGTGGAAAATCCGGCAGGGGGAAGTCTTTAACGCCACCTACTTAAGCGAATATCTGCCAGCGGCGCGCAAGATCCTCCCCGCCAATCTCGATTGGGATGTGGCATCCCATGTTACGGCCAATGTTAAGGACAAAAGCGTTGACGTTGACCTCATCTACACGGCCAAAGCCCCAAAGTAGAGAATTCGATCCACCCTTTCGGCTTTGTTCGGATTTTGGAACAAAATCGCAGAAGTGACGAAATTCTGGCTGCCACAGTTAATCTATTGAGTCTTTTGATCGGCGTTGGATTTCGCAACATTTTGATATTTGGAAAATTACGTTTCCTTGTTACACTGTGCCGCAAATCAGGAAGGCTTTGCGGCCGAGAAGTTACAGTGGGCTCCAGAAACGATTTAATTGACGTGGGATTCGATTTCGTTCTGTCGATTTTGCCGAACCAGTTTGCGCACTCATAGAATTCAGTCGTATCAAGTTTGCCCGGGCCCTCCCCTAATCCGATCCGGGCACCAAGCGGGGATGCGCGCCAGCGTGTCTCCGCCTTTTTGTTGTCCCGAAGTTGTAACTTCTCGCTGCTCGGTGCATCCTTATTTCATGGCTGGGCGACTGCGTTCGCTCCCTGAGCCAGCCTACAGACACAAAGGAGACTCTGTGATGACTGTTGGATTTCGGAAAGCTGGAATCTTCCTCGCCAGCCTGCTGATGCTTGCGGGCTTGACCATTTCCTCTTTTGCCGCCAGCGGAAAGACCTTCACTGGCACAGTGAGTGATTCGATGTGCGGCGCCAAGCACATGGGCGAGGCCGCCGCCTGCACTCGCGCTTGCGTGAACAAAGGATCGAAGTATGCGCTCGTCGTTGGCGACAAGGTTTACACCCTCGACACCACCGACAGAGCTGCTCTCGACACGCTCGACAAGCAGGCCGGCGAAAAAGCCACCGTCACCGGGACGGAAAAAGACAACGCAATCACGGTCAGTTCAGTCAAAGCCGCGAAATAGCAGGCACAACGGTCAGTGTGGCACCCGTCACTGAGTGTTTCCACACTGACCAGGTTTTCGCGTCTCACCCGTTTTCCCGTTTTCTGCCCTCGCCGAAATTTCTTGTCTCTAGTCTGAAATTCATATTTCCTTTACAAAGCAATGTGTTAGATTGTGCATTCTTAACATTCAAAAAACTCTCAGCGGAGGACAATGCGAATTGGGCAAAGACATGGTTCCGAAACGGATTTTCTTCACCAAGGGTGTGGGGAAACACCGTGAACGTCTCACTTCATTTGAGCTGGCACTGCGGGATGCCGGCATTGCTGCCCAGAATCTCGTGCGCGTCTCTTCCATCTTCCCTCCTAACTGCAAACTGCTAGCGCGAAAAGAGGGCGTAAAGTACCTTCATCCAGGAGAAGTCGTCTTTGCAGTCGTGGCCGAGAACTCCACCCGTGAACCCCATCGCCTTCTGGCTTCCTCCATCGGGGTGGCAATCCCGGCGGATCGCAATACCTACGGGTATCTCAGCGAACATCATTCCTTCGGCGAGACCGAAGATGCTGCCGGGGAGTATGCGGAAGAACTTGCTGCCGAAATGCTCGCTACCACTCTAAACGTCGAGTTCGACCCCGACCGCTCTTGGGACGAGAAGAAGCAAATCTACCGCCTTTCGAACAAGATCGTTCGTACGGCAAACGTCACCCAGTCTGCCGTGGGTGACAAACGCGGCCTCTGGACGACCGTCATCGCGTCGGCGGTTCTCATCTTCGACTAAACCCACTCAGACAACAGCCCCAGCTCGAGAGCCATAAACTGCTCATTTTGCTGGGGCTTGTCTATTTCGGAATCCAGCCGACGTAGCACTTTAGTTATCTTCGAGTTAAGCCTGATGTAATCTTTCGTTAACAGGAATCGGCTATGATTAGCCTTGAGTTTGCAGCCTTGAATATTTGCATTAGCACTCTTGTGAATAGGGGTTCACGGTGGACATCGAAACACGCAGAAAGAAGCAGCAGGCACTGATGGTGCAAATGGTCGAGCGGAAGGTACGCTCTCGTGCCCAGCAGCTCTATGAAACCCGCGGTCAAACCGATGGAAAAGCCTTAGAGGATTGGTTTCAAGCTGAGTCTGAAGTGCTTGAAAACAGCATTCTTGCCCCGCTATACCGGCGCATGAAAAATCCGTCTTTAACTGTCGAGGAAAATGAAGAGGCCGCAGAAGTCGTCAGCTAAACACATCGCTGCTAAGTCTATCCGCTAACGTTTACTGACAGATTTCGCGTTCTTCCCTTTCGAACTCCTCTTCGCCTTGTCCAGTCTCTCAATTACCGCAGCCACGATAATGGGCAGCCCGACGGTGGCATCGACGAATACCTCGCCAAACCTTCCGCCCTCTGACGGCGGCACAAATTTCCCCCAGGAAATCGCCTCGCTGTAGGGGCTCCCGGAGAGTCCGCCCCAGTAAACCGGCTCTGGACAAATGCGGAGCCCATAGTGATAGCGCTTCAAGGGAACGTTCTCCCCCAAGCGTCGATGTCTCAGCTCGCAGAAGGGACCGAATTGCTGCGACCAGTTACGCGGCACGCCGCCGCCAATGGTGAAGATCCCCAACTTTTTCTGCCGCAAAAGGGTCGCGGCAAAATGCTCCAGATCTTCAAAAGGATCAAACCGGATCTTATGTCGGCCTGTGGACTCGCGCAGCCGATTGTTGAGCGCGGTATCAAGCCCGAGTTCCGAATCGCTGAAAGCCGGCACGAACACCGGCACGCCTTTTTCATAAGCGGACTTCAGTATGCCCCGTTGCCCCTTCGCATGCCTGGCGAGATACTCCCCAATCGCATGGTTCAGCTTGTACGAGCACATGACTTCGTTGTGGTCCCAGGCCTCAAGTACTGCCGACATGACTTCTTCGACATCATCGAGGTTCTGCTCGGGCTCCAACGTGTCATAAACTCGGTTGTAGCCCTGCTCGTAGAGCTCTTCGTCCGATACTTCAGGATTCGCGCGGAAATGGGCGCGCCCCGTAGCCTCAACCAAGCCGTGCGCCATCAGTGCCCCGGTCGAGACAATTGCATTTACAATCCCGCGGTCGATCAGTTCCGTGATGATCAGCCCCTGCTTGGCGACCGTCATGGCGCCGGCCAAAGTCATCACAATGAAAGCATCTTCATCCAGAGCCATGGCCTCGAGCACGTCCGCCGCTTCACCCAGTTGACGACCGGTGAAGGCCGTCTTGGACATGGCGCGCACAAGACCATCGATCGATGTAATCTTGGTTGGATCAAGCGGCTCCAGCGGAATCAGTCGGTCCTCGATCGGATTGTGCAGCGTACGGTCAACGCCCTCTCCGCCAGCGCTGTGCGGTCCCTTGGTATTGCCATGATTGCCCTGTTTCAAAACCAACCTCCACCTCTGAATACATTTTTCACGACTCAATACTCTACAGGAAGCATAGGAAAGGACGCTACAAGCAGCTGTACTCTATGCTGTATGGTCGAACCCGTGCCATCAGACCTCGGCCCCTTGGACCTCAGAGCAACAGTCGGACTGTGGCGCCAAGGTCTGAAGTCCCCGGTCTGAGGGCCGAGGTCTGAGGTCTGATTCAAATGACCAGCAAGCTCCAATTCGAAGAGCAAATCGTCGCGCTCGATGCGCTCCGCAACGCACCGGAGCGATTCCGCCTCGATCCCCTCGGCAAAGCACTCGCCAACCGCAACAACTTCATCACCGCTAAGGCAGCTGACCTGATTCGCGAATTCGGTCTACGAGAATTGACTCCCGACCTGCTCAAGGCCTTTGACCGTTTCTTCGACCATGCAGAGAAATCCGACCCTCAGTGCTGGGCGAAAAACGCGATCAGCCGAGCGCTATCAGCCTTCGAACTCCAAGATGCTGACATTTTCCTCCGCGGCATGCGCCACATTCAGATGGAGCCAGTCTGGGGAGGCCGCTCCGACACGGCCGGCACCCTGCGCGCCACCTGTGCTCTTGCCCTAGTGCAATGCCGTAGCCTCACCGAAATAGACGTGCTCACTCACTTGATCGACCTTGTCACCGATAGGGACAAGGCGGTCCGGGCGGAAGTAATCAGGGCCATCGAGCAGGTCGGTTCGTCGTCCGCCACGCTCTTGCTGAGGCAAAGAGCTATGGTCGGTGACGACGAACCCGAAGTCCTGGGAGCCTGCTACGGGGGAATCCTGCGCATTGAGGGAACACGCGCCATTCCATGGGTCGCTCGATTCCTTGCAACCGCAGATGATTCTGCAGGCGAGGCGGCGCTTGCCATTGCAGGTACACATTCGCAGGAAGCCTTCGAAGCACTGCGCAATGCTCTCGCGGACGCATCCGATGCGTGGTTCCGTTCGGTTCTTCTCTCTGCCATCGCGTTGACGCGATACGACGCCGCGATCGATTTCCTTTTCGACTTAGTGAAAAACGAGTCTCTGGATGCGGAGGGTGCTATGGAAGCTCTCTTGCGGTCGAACCCGTCCGAAGACTTAATCGATAGCCTCAAAAAGCTGACATCCGGGAATCCGCGTCTGGCACGCGTCCTGGCGCAACAGAGTAACTCGTGATCCTCTCAGCGCTTTCTGCGGGCCTTTTTCAGCGACCTCAGCGGTTAAATGGTTTTTTCGAAGCAGCTAGACGCTAAGACCAAGGGGCCAGTAGCGGCTCTTCGGATGCTATATTGATCGCGGGGAGGAAGAGCGTGGCGCCCGAGAAATTTCGCGTAGCCCTGATTCAGATGTCGTGCGGGCCCGAGCCCGAGCAGAATCTCGAAAAGGCGCTCAGCCGCATTGCCGACGCCGCCGGACGCGGCTCTCAGGTCGTCTGCCTGCCCGAACTTTTCCAGACCCAATATTTCTGCCAGCGCGAAGACCACGCTCTCTTCGATCTTGCCGAGCCAATTCCCGGCCCGAGCAGCGGTAAACTAGCCGCCGCAGCTCGCAAGAATGGGGTTGTCCTGATCGCCTCTCTCTTCGAGAAGCGCGCCCCGGGGGTGTACCACAATACCGCCGCCATCTTCGATAAAGACGGATCGCTTAGCGGCCTCTACCGCAAGATGCACATCCCCGACGACCCGCTCTATTACGAGAAATTCTATTTCACTCCCGGAGATCTCGGCTTCCGCGCGCTTGACACCAGCGCCGGCAAGCTCGGCACTCTCGTCTGTTGGGATCAGTGGTATCCCGAAGGCGCGCGTCTTACGGCGCTGCAAGGCGCCCAGATTTTGTTTTATCCGACGGCAATTGGCTGGCATCCCGCAGAGAAAGCCGAGTTCGGCGTGGCGCAGCATGACGCCTGGCGCACGATCCAGCGTGGCCACGCCATCGCTAACGGGGTCTACGTTGCAGTTGTCAATCGCGTCGGATTCGAAACCGGCAACGTCCGCGGCAAGTCGGCTCCTGGCCAGGGTCTAGAATTTTGGGGCGGATCTTTCTTTTGCGATCCCTTCGGCCGCGTTCTGGCCGAAGGCTCGCATAATCGCGAAGAAATCCTCGTGGGCGACGTCGACATGAAAGCACTCGAAGACATCCGCCGCAACTGGCCGTTCTTGCGCGACCGTCGTATCGACAGCTACGCTCCCATTACCAATCGACTCATCGACTAGGAACTCAATTGCCACGAACACCAAAAGCTCTGCTGACAACCGCCGCCATTATGGCGTTTGCCATCGTCTCGTCAGCCAAGAATACGAAAATATCGGGCAAGATCGTTGCCTACGACGTGATGAAGCATGCTTCCAAGTCTTCGTCTATCTTGCAGAACCAGGAAGTGGTTGTTCTCGAGACCAGCGGACAAAAGCAGAAATACGCAAAGGTCATGTTCTCCAGCCCCGGCACGACTCAGATCGATCCGAAATACTTCGACGGTACTCAGCCGTTACAGGCAGATGTCTTTCGCGACCACTCCTGCGATGAGAAAGCACCCACGTTCGTGACCCAAGTAAGCCTCGAACAAATCGGGGGAACGTATCTCCTCACCGACGCCTTCAAGAACCAGCCTCCTGCCAGAATCAAGACCTTGGAATGCTATGTCGCCATCTACAGAACCAAGAAAAAGTAAGGGCACGCCAATCGAGGCGATTCCTTCTGAGTTGGGCTACCGAATGCCTGCTGAATGGGAGGCCCACGCTGCCACCTGGCTAGCGTGGCCGCACTATCACGGCGACTGGCCGGGCAAGTTTGAACCAATCCCGTGGGTCTATGCGGAAATCATCCGTAATCTGGCGAAGCACGAGCGCGTCGAACTTGTCGTCAATAACACAGCCGCAGCTAAGCAGGCGCGCAAAGTACTCGAACGAGCCGATGCCCTCTCCGACAACGTTCGCTTCCATCGCTGGCCGACAAACCGTGTCTGGCTCCGCGACTCCGGCTGCATCTTCCTGAAACCGACTCATGTGGAATCGAATGTGGGGACGGCCGTCATCGACCGTCCGATCGGGCTGCAAGCTGGAAAGCAGTTGGCCCTCAAGTTCCGCTTCAACGCTTGGGCCAAGTATTCCAATTGGCGTCTTGACGACAAAATCGGCAGCCATATGGCGAAAGCAGCCCACGCGCACGAGATCCGCCCCGAATCCCTCCACACCCGCATCGTCCTTGAAGGCGGCTCGATCGACGTCAATGGCGCCGGCACCGTCCTCACAACTGAGGAATGCTTACTCAGCAAAGAGCAGGAGCGCAACCCACACATGGCCCGCGTCCATTACGAAAAGGCTTTGGCCGACTATCTCGGTGCGCCACACACCATCTGGCTCGGACGCGGGATCTCCGGCGACGACACTCACGGCCATGTCGACGATCTCACCCGCTTCGTGCGCAAAGACACCGTCGTCACTATGGTCGAGCACCACTCAAAAGATGTAAACCACGAGCCATTGCGCGCGAATCTCCGCCGTCTGCAATCCGCGCGCGATCAGGACGGCAAACAACTCACGGTCGTCGAACTCCTTATGCCGCAGCCGGTGATCTTCGAAGGCCGCCGTCTGCCGGCAAGCTACGCCAACTTCTACGTCGCCAACGGTGTCGTTCTCGCCCCGGTCTTCAACCGCCCCAACGATCGCATCGCTCTAAATACGCTCGCCGAACTCTTCCCAACCCGGGAAATCGTCCCGATCTACTCTGGCGATTTCATCTGGGGTCTCGGCGCTATGCACTGCATGACCCAGCAACAACCAGCCTAGCAACCCTTAAACCACAAAGGACACGCAGGAACACGAAGGATTCGCGTCTCATTCGTGAACCTTAGCCCCCTGGTGGTTGAAAAACGGCCTTGGATGCCTTCTCCGAGGGAATCGGCTCCTCTGAAGCGTCCTGTGATTCCGATCACATCTCCTGATTCCGTGTGTAGAATAAACTCCTGCGATCGTTGCCCGAATTTTGGGCATACAAAAACATTCTTCCTCCGCGTCGAGGTTTCATATGGCCGATAAAGCTGTCATGGACACGCAATCCAGCAACATTGATTCCATTCTTCACGAGCAGCGTAAGTTCGAGTGCCCCCCTGAATTTAGCAGCCAGGCGCACGTCAAGAGCCTCGACGAATACGAGCGCCTCTATAAGGAATCGGTCGACGACCCCGACAAGTTCTGGTCCCGCATTGCCAACGAACTGCACTGGTTCAAGAAGTGGAACAATGTGCTCGAATGGAACTGCCCATGGGCCAAGTGGTTTGTCGGCGGAGAAATCAACCTTTCCTACAACTGCCTCGATCGCCACGTCGCCACCTGGCGGAAAAACAAAGCCGCCATCATCTGGGAAAGCGAGCCAGGCGAGATTCGCGTACTCACCTATCAGCAACTTCACCGCGAAGTGCAGAAGTTCGCGAATGTGCTGAAAAATCTCGGCGTCAAGAAAGGCGATCGCGTCGCCATCTACATGGGAATGACGCCCGAGCTGCCGATCGCGATGCTCGCGTGCGCCCGCATTGGCGCACCCCACACCGTCGTGTTCGGCGGATTCTCTTCGAACGCCCTGATCGACCGCATCCATGACTCACAGGCCTCGGCGGTAATCACACAAGACGGCTCTTATCGCCGTGGCGCAGAAGTAAAGCTCTTTCCTGCAGTGGAAGAAGCTCTGAAATCTTGCCCCAGCGTAAAGCACGTAGTCGTCTACAAGCGAACCGGCACTCCGATCAACATGCAAGCCGGTCGCGATCACTGGTGGCACGAACTGATGGCGAAGGCCTCTGATATCTGCCCCGCCGAACCGCTGGACGCCGAACATCCCCTATACATCCTTTACACCTCCGGCACGACCGGAAAACCCAAAGGCGTTGTGCACACCACAGGGGGCTACTCTGTCGGCACCTACCTCACAACGAAGCTCGTTTTCGATCTCAAGGAAGACGACACTTACTGGTGCACTGCCGACATCGGATGGGTCACTGGTCACAGCTACATCGTCTACGGGCCACTGCAAAACGGCGCGACCAGCCTGATGTACGAGGGGGCACCCAACACACCAGAACCCGACCGTTTCTGGTCGATCATCGCCCGTCACAAGGTCAATGTCTTCTATACCGCTCCGACGGCGATTCGCACCTTCATCAAATGGGGCGATCAGTGGCCGAACAAGCACGATATGAGCAGCCTCCGTCTGCTTGGGACGGTCGGCGAACCCATCAATCCTGAGGCCTGGATGTGGTATCGCGAAACCATCGGCGGCAACCGCTGCCCCATCGTCGACACCTGGTGGCAAACCGAAACCGGACACATCATGCTCACTCCGATTCCTGGCGCGATCGCGACCAAACCCGGATCAGCGACCCGGCCCTTCCCCGGCGTTGTAGCAGAAATCGTGAATATGGAAGGCAAGGCTGTCCCCGACGGCGCGGGCGGATATCTTGTCATCAAGCGCCCGTGGCCCGGGATGCTGCGCACCGTCTACGGCGATCCCGACCGTTATGTCAAGAACTACTGGTCGCAGATCTCCGGCATGTACTTCACCGGCGATGGCGCCCGCAAGGACAAAGACGGCTACTTCTGGATTATGGGACGCGTGGATGATGTGTTAAACGTGAGCGGACACCGTCTCAGCACGATGGAAGTCGAAAGCGCCCTCGTCGCGCACGATGCCGTTGCCGAGGCTGCAGTGGTCGGCCGCCCCGACGATCTGAAGGGACAGGCGATCGCCGCCTTCGTGACGCTTGAACTAGGACGCCAGCCTTCGAATGAACTCAAAGAAGAACTGCGGAAGTGGGTCGCGAAGGAAATCGGATCCCTGGCGAAACCCGACGACATCCGCTTCACCGACACACTACCGAAGACTCGAAGTGGCAAGATCATGCGCCGCCTGCTGCGAGAACTGGCCACGAACGGCGATGTCAAAGGCGACACCACGACCCTGGAAGACTTCAGTGTAATCGCAAAGCTGAAAGAACACGACGAAGTCTAGAACTTTGGAAGTCTCAGACAAACCGGGCCGCCACACCCTTCACGCCGTTCGAAAGATCGATTTACCTTACCGTGAAGATCCCGATCGTTCACTGTGTGGCTGCGCCCGCCAGTCTTTAAACGCCGCGTCGTTGCTAAGCCGCTGCGGGAAGCTTTTCTCAAACCGCTCGAGCGTCGGGCAAATCATGTGATGCTTCCAGTCGAATCCGAACTTCTCCATCTCGTTCAGCGCTTCGGTCGCTGACCAACCCTCATCCGCCATCCGATACGCTGCAATCGCCATGCCCGTGCGGTCATCCCCCAATCGGCAGTGCACAAATACTTTTTTGTCCCGGTTCTCGTCGATCAGCTTCAAGAAACGTGCGAAGGGTTCATCGGTCGGAAACGGACAATGCCACGGAATCGAAACATACTGCATTCCCAATTTCGCGATGGCAGCTCTCTCATGGTCATTCGGCCCGCTGCGCATATCGACCACTATGCTTACGCCCATATCCTTTAGCGTCTTGAAACCGTCGACGCCGGGCTGACCGCCGCGAAAGAGATTGGGAGTGACTTCACCGAAGTTCGGAAGCCCCACCGCACTCTTCCTGCTGCCCATTGAGCGCTGAGAAGGAACAGACTGCTGGGAAGTCGGCGTGTTGCTTCCCGGACCCGCTTGCGCTACGCGCGTCCACGGAAGACAGGGAAAGGTTAATCGTAGAACCAGAATGCAGAAAAATGAGTTCTTGGATTTCACTAAATATGGGATGCCGACGACGTCCTCGAAGACTGCCTTACCCTGTTACTCTCCGGCGCCCATCATGATGATCGGCGCCGTAGGATGCGGAACACCGGCTTCATCTTCCACTGTAATTGCAAACGCCTTGGCCTCAACCCCCTGGGGCAGCGGAGGATTCACGATCGTCCCGCTGCCACGCGCGTCGGGCTTAAACACTCCCGCTGGAATGGGCGCGCCGTCGGCCGGCACCAACCACAATTGATAAGCCTTGTGCGGAGGCAATGGAGCCATGTTGCTCGCAACAAAGACAAGGCTATTTCGACTCCTCAAATAGAAGGCCTTGCCCTGCGGTTGCGGGGCTGACTTTACGGAGACCACAGTGACGCGCTGAGTTTGCGGCGAAAGAATCGGAGCGGCTATCTTACGCAAGTCTTCCAGCTCGCGCCTCGCCTGTGCCGATTCTTCATTTTTTGCAGCCAGGATCTGTTTCAGCGCAGAGTTTTCATTCCATAACAATGCCGCCAGCACAACCATAGCCGCGGCGGCAGCCCATCCAAGCCACTGCCACCGTGGCCTTGGGTACCCCATTTCTCGCGCCACGTTTGCGCGAGAAGTGGGGGCTTGGGTCTCCTTTGCAATCGTATCCAGCAGTCGCGCTCGAGCCCGCGCCGGCGGCTTCGGCCCAGCAGTCGAAAGGGCCAACAGCGCTCCATCTCCGCGCAACTGCTCCAACTCGAGCCGGCATTCGCCACACGAAGCGAGATGCACCTCAAGCTTCGCGCGCTCGTCACCCTCAAGCATGTTCAAAGCGTAGAGCGCTAGATCCCCACCGAATTGTTCGTGTCCACTCATCCAAGTCCTGGGCTGCCCCACCCCTCGTGATTTCGAAGAGTGGGATTTCCAACTCTCTATGCCTGAAACGCCTTCCGCAACATCATCAACCCCGCACGAATCCGAGTCTTGATCGTGCCTAACGGCTCCCCGGTCTTGTCCGCAATCTCCGAATGGCTCAATCCCTGAAAATAAGCCATCTCCAGTGCACTCCTCTGAGCCGAAGGCATCGCGCTGAGCACTCCGCGTACCTTCTCTGCCGCTCGCGACCGGTCCACCTCGCTAGCCAGATCGGGAGTGGCAGAAACGACAACGTCCTCTATATCCGTCTCCGGCTTCCTTTTCCGCAAAGCATCAATCGCGCGATTTCGCGAGATAACCGCCAGCCACGCTCCTAGACTTCCGAGCGCTGCATCAAACGCACTCGGATTCCGCCACAGCTGTAGAAAGACCTCTTGCAACACGTCTTCCGCAGCCATGGTATCTCCCAGCACCCTCAGCGCCACCGCATACACGACGGACGAATAGCGGTCGTAGAGCTCCGCCATGGCACTCTGGTCGCCCGACTTGACCGCCGTTACCGCAGCCAGATCGGGAGATATCGCCTGTCGTTCAACACTCGACAAACGCCCAGTTCCTTTCTTAGGAGTACGTGCCCCGCGCCAATGCCGGATTGGGTTCCGGCAATTTCGAATCTGTTACTTGCGATTCTCCAGAATAACGCCTACTGGCTCAGCTTGATCGCCAACTGCCGCTCCGGCTGCGTCATCTCGCTCCACAGTTTCTGCAGGTCGGTCTGGATGCTGGCATTGTCAGGCTGCTTCCGCAGGGCCATGGCAAACCACCGATAGGCGGTCGGCAAATCGTGCGGCGTACACAATCCCGCGGAATACAGCGCACCCATTTCGACCATCGCTCTTGGATTGCCTTGGTTTGCAGCGGGCTTTAACAGACGCATGCCTCGATCGCAATCCTGAGAAACGCCGCCCCGTCCATAAAGATATTTCTGCGCTTCGCTAACCGGATCAACCGCGGGAACTGTCGGCTTGGGCTTTGGCGCCGGCTTGGCAGGCGCTGGCGATGAGTTTTCGTCCGTGTTGTCTGCGCTGTCGCTAGGCGTAACCCTCGCCGCGGCGGAATCTTTGGCTGGGGCAGTAGCCCCTTTCTCGGGACCGGCGGCAACATTGCCGCTGTCACTCGGCTTCGAATTGTCCTCGGCTGCTGGGGCAGATGAAGGTGTACTCCCTGCTGCCAGCGGGTTCGCCGATGGAGTGGTGGGCGCAGTTGAAGGCGCCGCGGTTGAATTCGCAGGCGGCTGCGCCGTTCCCGCCGCTGGTTGCGGCTGCACCGGAGCAGGCTGTGACTCCGGAGTGATTGACGGTGTCGAAGACGGCGCTGAAGTCTCAGGAGCGCTGTTGCTGTTCGTAGTATCGGGAGCTGTTGTCGTGGCGGCCGCAGGTTTCTTCACCAAAACATTCAGCCAAGGCAAACCTTGATTCTTCCACCGCAAGTATCCGAAACCCACAGCCAATCCCAGCGCGATAAGAATCAGCAAAAACTTCCATGCACCTGACGACCTCGGTTCTTCATCATCTTCGAGCAAATAGTCGAGACTTCTCGACGACGGCGCATGACTCGGATCAATGCTCAGACTCGCCCGCGACCGCGAAACCGGGCTCCGGGCCGGTGGGTTGCTTAGCCCGAGAAACGATGGACCACTGATCGATGGCGAATCCTCGGTCGCCGCCGGGGCGCGCGGCGGTTCAGGGCTGGCTAACGGCGCCGCCTCCCCCCGAATCGGTGTCGGACCTGGAGGTGGGGCGGACACCGGCTGAGGCCTGGGCGGAACTGGCGCTGGTGCCAACAACGTCGCACCGCACATCCCGCAAAAGCGATTCTCCCCCGGATTCTCGTTACCACACCGCGGACAGCGCACCGACCCTCCTAGCCTCCCTATAGATTACGATATCTTGAAGCTCTGATGCAGAACACACCTCTGCGAGAACATTCAGAATTACCCGTAATCTTTAGGAGATCAAGAACAAAGCGACCCATCGCCGTTTCAATCTCATGAGCCAAACCTCGCCAGCTGGCCCGCTCTGCAAAATCAAAGTTCAAGGACGCAACCTCGAAGTCCTGCGTATTCCCGGCGACGCGCACCTCCCTGAACTCGTATTTCTACATGAAGGCCTCGGATCGGCCTCGCATTGGAGAGACTTCCCGGCACTAGTCGCCGCCTCAACCACATGCCCTGTCACGGTCTACTCCCGATACGGCTCTGGGGACTCTGATGTGCTCACTGAAGCACGTCCAGTCCGCTACATGCATGACGAAGCGTTGGCCGCGCTGCCTGAGCTGCTATCGATTTTGCATATCGAGAACCCAATCCTCATCGGCCACAGCGATGGCGCCTCCATCGCGATCATTTATGCCGGAGCTCAAGATCGCCTGCGCGGCGCAGTCCTGCTCGCTCCTCACGTTTTCGTGGAAGAACTGAGCGTCCGCAGCATCGCCGAAGCTAAAGTAAGCTTCGAATCCACAGATTTGGCACAACGCCTCGGCCGCTATCACCGCGACCCCGCGCGCACTCTTTGGGGATGGATTAACATCTGGCTCAATCCCGACTTCCGCAGCTGGAACATCGAAGAATACCTACCGCGCATCGTCTGCCCGATGCTGGTAATCCAGGGTCTCGACGATCAGTATGGAACCATGGCGCAAGTCGAAGCGATCCGGAAGCAAAGCGGAGGCCCGGTGGAAGTGCTGAAACTCGAGAACTGCCGGCACTCGCCGCAGCGCGATCAACCGAAGGCGACGCTGCCGGCGATCACGGAGTTTATTAAAGAAATCGTTCCAAACAAATTCGTCGAACAGAAGTAAAATGCCAAATGCGCGTTGGCTTCGTGAGTTCGCCGTGCGAAAACGATCAATCTTCGTAGCACTCATCCTGATCATTGGAACACGTACACTCGTCGCGCAGGACACAGCACCCGCGCCGCAGCAAATCCCGCCGGATGTCGTTCAACCGCTGATATTGAAAAGAGTTGCCCCGATCTATCCACCGCTCGCCCGTCAAGCCCGTATTCAGGGAACCGTGCTTCTCGACATCACCATCAACAAGGGCGGAGACGTGAGCGACGTGAAGCTTGTCAGCGGTCATCCGATGCTCTCGCCCGCCGCCGTGGACGCCGTGAAGCAGTGGAAATATCGTCCGTACGAAGAACACGGACAGGCCGTCGAAATTCAAACCACCGTTCAAATCAATTTTGGCTTTAGTGACAATCCGCCATCAGGCGTAGTTGGGGACGGGCCTCCTAGTTCTTCGCCCATGCAAACCATCGTCGACCCAGTAGGTGTCTGCGAAGATAAAGGGGACAATTCCCTCTCCAAGCGAATCCGGGTATCGCCAGGCGTGATGGGAGAATTACTCATCTCCAAACGGCCTCCGATTTACCCCGAGGAGGCCCGCACAGCGAACATTCAAGGGACAGTCTTGATTGCAATGGAAATTGGCCGAGACGGTAACGTCTGCAACGTTGCGCTCATCAGTGGGCATCCGCTCTTGGCCCCGATCGCAATCGAGGCAGTGAAGCAGTGGAAATACCACCCGTATCTGCTCAACGGCCAACCGATCGAAGTCCAGACACAGGCGCGGGTAAACTTCACCCTGAAGCCTGAATAGCGCTGAAGCAGCGCGCGAACGGGTCTTGCTCGTGGCTCACTGCTCATTGCTCACAGCTCGCGGTTAATCCGCCGCCCGGCTTCCGCCGCCGAACGCCTTCTGCACGAGAGTGTACCGGGCCGCGCCAATCAGTCCACAGTTATCGTTGACAACAATCTGCACCGGCATATCTTTGAGAAGGGCCTCCATGCGCCCCTTATCGAGGAACGCCTGCATGAATCCCCGAGTCTGCATCGCCGGAGCAATCTTGGCGGCAATCGTTCCTCCGATGAAGATCCCTCCCGACGTCATATAGCGCAAGGCGCAATTTCCCGCCTCGGCTCCAAGCACGCTCACAAAGACGTCCAGCGTTTGCTGGCAGATCGCAGCCTTGCCCTCCAGGGCCACCTGCGATATCAACGGCGGTTGGTCCTGCGCCTCGGCTAACTGCTCCCGGAGCCACGCTGGTTCTTCCACTTTCTTCGTATCCCGCAAGAAGTCGTAAATATGCCGAATCCCCGGACCAGAGAGAATCCGTTCACAACTCACGCGTCCAAACTCCTTCTGAAGATACGCTAGCAACTCCATCTGCACCTGGTCTCGAGGCGCGAAATCGGCATGTCCGCCCTCGCATGCAAACGGATGATGGCGGAATCCATCCCAGTAAAGCCCAGCCATCCCGAGCCCGGTCTTCGCCGAAATTACCGCCCGATTCCCTTCCGCATCCTCAGACCCGGGACTCAATGTGATGAAATCCTTCGACTCCAGAGCATCGATGCCGTATGCGTACGCTTCAAGATCGTTAAGCAATCCGACCGAGTTCAGTTTCAGCAGGCTTGCCAAGTCCTTTGCATCGATCGTCCATGGCAGATTCGAAATCTTGCTGCGACCCGCACGCACGGGTCCAGCCACACCGAAGCACGCGCTGTGCACCGGAATCCCCTCACTCCGGATGAACTGCGGCAGTATCTCGGCCAGCCCACTATGGTTCTGGCTCAGGTAGGTCTTCTCGACCACGCACTTCAACCGATTGCCTTCCGTTTCAAATGCCGCCAGCCGCGTGCGCGTAGCTCCGATCTCTCCCGCAAGAATCATGACTCGATCGTCCTCCACTGACGATTGTCCGCCTGCAGCAACTGATCTGACTCCACGGGGCCCCACGTGCCAGAAGCGTAGTTGGGAAACTTTCGCGGAGGTAGTGCCTTCCAGACATCGAGCACGGGATCAATCACGCTCCAACCCGCTTCAACCATGTCGGCGCGCTGAAACAACGTCGCATCCCCAATCATGCAGTCATAGAGCAACACTTCATATCCGGTATAGGCTTCAGCGCCGAAATACTTCGAATATTCGAAGCTCATGTCGACCGACCCCACGCGCAAGACTGGTCCCGGGACCTTCGCACCAAAGCTCAGCGAGATCCCCTCCACAGGCTGAATCTGAATTACCAGCGTATTCGTATGCAGCTTGTGAAATGGAGCATTGCGAAACAGCTCAAACGGCATACGCCTGAACTGAATCGCGATCTCCGTATGCCGCTGCGCCAGTCTTTTCCCAGTGCGCAAATAAAACGGCACGCCAGCCCAGCGCCAGTTATCAATATTCAGCTTGAGCGCGACAAACGTCTCAGTGCGCGACTCAGTCGAGACCCCTGGCTCGGCTCGATACTTTGGAACTCTCTCCTCACCGATCACGCCATCGCCGTACTGTCCTCGCACGCTGTTCTGTAGGACATCCTCCGAATTCAGGGGCTGCAACGAATGCAATACCTTTGCCTGCTCATTCCGTACCGCATCCGCTTCAAGCGACACCGGAGACTCCATGGCCGTTAGGCTTAATAGTTGCATGACATGATTGGGCACCATGTCGCGCAGTGTCCCGGCGTTGTCGAAATACGCGCCACGCCGTTCGACGCCGACCGTCTCTGCGTTTGTAATCTGCACGTGATCGATGTAACGACGATTCCAGATTGGCTCGAAGATCGCATTATCAAAGCGGAAGACCATGATGTTCTGCACGGTCTCTTTGCCCAGGTAGTGATCGATCCGGAAGATCTGGTTTTCTTGCAGCACGGCCTTGATGTCGCGATTCAGTGCCTCGGCCGAATCCAGGTCCTGCCCGAAAGGCTTCTCGATGACGACACGCCGCCAGTGCCCGTTCTCCTGCCGGGATAGCCCTGCTCTGCCGAGCTGCTGTACGATCTGCGCAAAAAACTTCGGCGCGGTTGCGAGATAGAAGAGATAATTCCCTTCGGTGTGAGACTCAGCATCGATCACCCCCAATCGGTCGCGCAATCTCGTGAACGCATTCGAATCGCCAAAATCTCCGCGCTCGTAGAACAGGCGGCTTCGCAGCCATTCATAGGCCTCGCCCTCGTGCGCTGGCAGAAATTCGCTGACCTGGTTACGGAAGCCCTCGGCGTCCAGATCATCCACGGAAACTCCCATCACGGCAAATTTGTCAGGGAGCAATTTGGCGCGAACCAGGTTGAAGAGGGCCGGAATCAGCTTGCGTTTCGTAAGGTCGCCCGCCGCTCCGAACAAGACGAAAATGCATGGTCCCGCAACGTGACCGGTAAGGTTAATGCCGGTCTCGGATTGCGGCTGGATCGTGGCAGGCATGCCGAACCCTCAGGCTCCCCACAGAGGTAGTGGAATGCATTCTAGGCCAGGCACAGGGGATTTCCCAAGCCCCGCGTCGATCGACTCTGCTGGAGGCTCTTTAGGTGCTTTTTTTGGGAAAAGAGCGCCGAAAGCACGCATAGACATTTAGGAAGTAATGGCGGAGAGGGAGGGATTCTATTGACGGCCTTTCCGCTATCCTGCTGTGATGCCTACACTTCGGTCATAATAAGCGTTGTTTAATAGGCTTACAAGCGAATTCAATCTTCAACTACAGTTTCTACAGTTTCCCTTATTCGCTACAGTTCCACCGAAATTGGTATCATCGGTATCAGCGACAACCGTCCTAAGAATCGGAATCGAATTCCGCT